>NZ_JBHVRX010000010.1:0-273999 GCF_042885515.1 Streptomyces sp. NPDC058052
GCGGCACCCTGGGAGCCGCCGTTCTGCGGCGCCTCCCAGGGCGCGGGCCCCGCGGCCCGAGCGGGCGCGGGAGCCGGGGCGGGCGCGGGGGCCGGGGCGGGCGCGGGGGCCGGGGCCGGGGCCGGGGCCGGGGCCGGCAGTCTGAAGGAGCCCGTCGCCGAGGCGTCCGTGCCGCCGCCGGAGCCGGGCGGGCCGAAGTCGTCCCGGGGCGCGGAGCCCGTACCTCCGCTCGGGCCGGGCGGGCCGAAGGCGCCCGCGCCGTCACCGGCCGTGGCGCCCGGGCCGCCGGCCTCGCCGCCGGCCGGACCGCGCCGGCCCGGTCTGATCATGATCGTCTCGCCGGAGCCGTCCGGCGGCGGCGCGTCGGCCGGCCGCTTGGCCAGGTCCGGCCCGGGCCGCGCGTCCTGCGGGCCCGCGGCCTCCGGCACCGGACGGGCGTCCTGCGGTCCCGCCGCGTCCGGTCGCGGACGCGCGTCGTTCGGTTCTTCCCCCGCCACGGTTCCCCCTCGTGGTCCAGGCGCGGTGGCACCGCCACCGCCGCTTCTTCCACCTACCCTTCACCGCGCACGCACACGCGTCCAGCGGATTGCGGACGCGGTGACCGAGCCGGTACATCCGGTCCGTGGTTCCGGCCGGCGGAGGGCCTAGAGTCGCGGGGTGCCGAACGACCACAGGAACCCCGTGACCCGCCCCGTGCCCGCCGTCCTCGCGGCGCTCGTCTGCTGCGCCGCCCTCGCCGGCTGCGGCGCCGCGTCCGAGGCCGCCCAGGGCACCCGGGGCCCGGCCGCGGCCACGGCCCCGACGCCCGCGCCGGCCCGCACCGGGGCCGCCACCACGGCCCCGGCCTCCGCCGCCCCCTCCCGGCCGCTCGCCGGCCGCACCGTCGTCGTCGACCCCGGCCACAACCCGGGGAACTTCGGGCACGGGCGGGAGATCGCCCGCAAGGTGGACATCGGCACGGCCCGCAAGGAGTGCGACACCACCGGGACCGCGACGAACGCGTCCGGCGGTGAGGAGGCGTACACGGAGGCGGCCTTCACCCTCGACGTCTCGCACCGGCTGCGGAAGCTGCTGGAGGCGCGCGGCGCCACCGTCGTCCTGACGCACGACGCGGACCGGCCGTACGGGCCCTGCATCGACGAGCGGGCCCGGATCGGGAACGAGGCGGCGGCCGACGCCGTCGTCTCCGTCCACGCCGACGGCTCGGCGGCGGGCCACCGCGGCTTCCACGTGATCGTCCCGGCGAAGGTGCGGGAGGGCGCCGCCGACACCGGCCCGATCGTGGCGCCTTCGCGCCGGCTCGGCGAGGGGATCGTCGCCGGCTTCCGCGGGGCGACCGGAACCTCCCCCGCCAACTACCTCGGCGGCGGCACCGGGTTGGACGTCCGTTCCGATCTCGGAGGTCTCAATCTGTCAACGGTGCCCAAGGTCTTCGTCGAATGCGGCAATATGCGTGATCCGAAGGACGCCGCACTGCTGACGTCCGGGGTGTGGCGGCAGAAGGCGGCACAGGGCATCGCCGACGGCATCGTGACCTACCTCCAGGGGTAGAACCCGCAAGCGATAGATTCGCTCCGTACGATGGGGCCGCCCCCGTGCCCAGAACCGGCGCCTGCCCGACGCGACGACGACCCGACGAAGGACTTCTTACGTGAATATCCGCTCCCTCACCCGAGGCGATGGCGTAGTGATCGGCGCTGCGGTGGTGCTTTTCATCGCCTCGTTCCTCGACATCGCCGGCTGCGACGGCCCGGACTCGATCTGCGACCAGATGCCCAACACGTGGGAGTGGTCCTACCTCGGCTGGGGCACCTTCTTCCTCGGCATCGCCGGCGCGGCGCTCGTCGTCGTCTCCCACGGCCTGCCGCAGCCGCGCAAGGTCGCCGGTCTCGACCTCGGCCAGGTCGGCGCCGCCTTCACCATCGCCTCGGCGTGGTCCCTGCTCATGTGGATCTTCGAGGCGGAGGACGCGGGCGCCGGCCTGATCCTCGGCCTGATCGCCTCGCTCGTCCTGGCCGCCGCCGCGGTCGCCGGCCCGATGGTCCCGGCCCTCAAGGCCCCGCTCGTCGGCGCCCCGCGCCCGCCGGCCCCGCAGCCGTACGGCGCGCAGCCCGGCCAGCCCGGTGTCGCCGGCGGTGGCTACGGCTACCCGGGCGCCCAGCAGGCCCAGCAGCCCTACCCGGCCCCGCAGGACGCCTCGCAGGGCGGCCAGCCCTTCGGCCAGCCGCAGGCCCCGCACCAGCCGGAGCCGCAGGCCCCGGCGCAGGGCGGCTCGGACTTCACGCCGTTCTGGTTCGCCGTGCCCGTCGCCCGTCCGCTGTACGCGGAGGACGGCTCCGGCTCGCAGATCGCCGAACTGGCCCCCGGCACCTGGTACCTGGCCGTCGAGCAGCGCGGCCAGGCCCTGATCGCGCAGACGCAGGACGGGCGCCGCGGCGTCCTCCAGGACGCCACGGGCATCCAGCGCGGCTGAGCCCCCCGCGGGGATTCCCCCGCACCGCGCAGCGGCCCCCCGACCGGAAGTCCTTCCGGTCGGGGGGCCGCTGCCGTACAGTCCCCGGGAACCAGATCTGACACATCGTCAGAATGCTTCGTCGGCGTCAGAAGGGAGTCCGGCATGCGCCTGGGACTCGCGCTCGGCTACTGGGGCCGCGGCCCCTCCCCCGCCCATCTGGAGCTCGCGCGCGAGGCGGAGCGGCTGGGCTACGACTCGGTGTGGACGGCGGAGGCGTGGGGCTCGGACGCCTTCACCTCGCTCACCTGGATCGCCGCGCACACCAGCAGGATCGGGCTCGGCACCGCCGTGGCCCAGATGGCCGCCCGCACCCCGACCGCCACCGCGATGCAGGCGCTGACCCTCGACCACCTCTCGGGCGGCCGGATGCGGCTCGGCCTCGGGCTCTCCGGCCCGCAGGTGGTGGAGGGCTGGTACGGGCGCCCCTTCCCCCGCTCCCCGCTGACCGCCACCCGCGAGTACGTGGACGTGATCCGCCAGGTGCTCCGCCGGGAGGCGCCGGTCCGCCTCGACGGACGGCACTACTCCTTCCCGTACGCCGGCGACGACGGCACCGGCCTCGGCAGACCCCTCAAGCCGATCACCCACCCGCTCCGCCCGGACCTGCCGGTCCTGCTGGGCGCGGAGGGACCGAAGAACATCGCGCAGACGCTGGAGATCGCCGACGGCTGGCTGCCGCTCTACTGGTCGCCCACCCGCTGGCGCGAGGTGTACGCCCTCCCCGGCCGGCTCCGCGACGGCTTCCGGGTCGCCCCCATGGTCCGCGCCCAGGTCTGCGACGACGTGACGAAGGGCCTGCTGCCGGTCAAGGCGATGCTGGGCTTCTACATCGGCGGCATGGGGCACGCGACCCGGAACTTCCACGCCGACCTGATGGCGCGCATGGGGTACGAGGCCGAGGCCCGGCACATCCAGGGCCTCTTCGCCGAGGGCCGCCGGGAGGAGGCCGTGCTCGCCGTCCCGGACGCCTTCGCCGACGAGATCTCCCTGGTGGGCCCGAGGGAGCGGATCGCGGAACGGCTCCAGGAGTGGCGCACCGGCCCGGTGACGGACCTCCTGGTCACGGCCCCGGACCAGGAGACCCTGAGGACGCTCGCGGAGCTGGGCTCCTAGGTCCCGCCGGGCCTGGCACACGGGCGGCGCGGAGAGCTGCACCGACCACCCGACGCCGGCGGGCCGGCCGTCCCCGCCGGGGCGTGACGGCTCATCCGCCGCTGAGCTGGGAGGCCGAGGGGACCTTGTCGACCACCTCGGCCCCGGCGGCCTTGCCGGCGTCCTTGATGTCGTTGATGACGCCCTCCAGGCCGCCGACGCCCGCGGCGTCGATCTCGCCCTTGCGGAGCTTCGTGCCGAGGTCCTTGAGGGACTCGATGCCGGCGGAGAGCGGGGCGACGGCCTTGGACAGGAGCGGGTCGCCCTTGGCGTTGTTCACCGCGGCCTTGAGCCGGTTGTAGGTGAACGCGCCCGCGAGTCCCGCCTTGACGAGGGCGAAGGTGCGCCCGTCGGCCCCCTTCTTGAACGTGCCCGCCCTGTACGGCTTCACGATCCACTGGTACGCGGCCCCGGCGGCGAGTCCGGCGTTCGCGACGAAGCGGGTCTTCGCCAGCTTCTGCTGCTCGAACGTGCCCGACGCCGAGGGGCTGGAGGCGGTGCTCACGCTCTGGGTGGTGTCGGCCCCGCACGCGGCCGTGGTGAGCAGCAGCGCGCAGGACAGCAGCAGCGCGACGACGCCGCGGTTCAGGCTTCTGGGCACAGCGGAACCTCCCTGGGACGGTGACGCCAGCCTCGCCCCGCCCCCGCCGCACCGCCATCCGGGCGGCGCCGGACGGGTGCCCCTCCCGGCGCCCGCCACGCCCCTCCGAGGGGCGTGGCGGGCGGTCAGCCGGCGGACCCGGGCCCGGTCGAGGCCGGGCTCGAAGAAGGGGCCGTCGTGTCACGCCCCGCAGCAGTCCGGGGCCAGGCCGGCCGGCAGGGTCTCGCCGCCGAAGACGGCGACGGTGGCCTGCTCGCCGCCGAGGGCCGCGACCGCCAGGAGGAGCGAGCCCGCCGTCCAGGTGGTCTGCTCCTCGGGCCAGACGGCCGGTTCGTGGCCGTCCGCGCCCTCGTACACGTACCCCGTCCAGTACAGGCCGTTCGGCGCCCGCAGGTGGCCGATGTCCTGGAGGACCGTCAGGGCCCGGTCGGACTCCCCCGACGCCCAGAGGGCGAGGGCCAGTTCGCAGCTCTCGCCGCCGGTGACCCACGGGTTGGGGACGACGCAGCGGACACCGAGGCCGGGGACGACGAACTCGTCCCAGCGCTCGTCGATGCGGGCCTTCGCCTCGGCGCCGGTGACGGCCCCGCCGAGGACCGGGTAGTACCAGTCCATCGAGTAGCGGGACTTGTCGAGGAAGCGCTCCGGGTGGCGCCGGATCGCGTGCGCCAGGGCACCGGCCGCCAGCTCCCAGTCGGGCTGCGGCTCCTCACGGGCCTCGGCGAGGGCGAGGGCGCAGCGCAGCGCGTGGTGGATCGAGGAGGAGCCGGTGAGGAGGGCGTCCGTGACGGGGGTGCCGTCGGCCTCGCGCTTCCAGCCGATCTGGCCGCCCGGCTGCTGGAGCCGGAGGACGAACTCGACCGCCGCGTAGACGACCGGCCACATCCGGTCGAGGAAGGCGTCGTCGCCGGTCGACAGGTAGTGGTGCCAGACACCGACCGCTATGTACGCGGTGAAGTTGGACTCCTTGCCGCGGTCGGTGACGTCGTCCGGGTCGCCGTCCCGGTAGGCCGCGTACCAGGAGCCGTCGGCGTTCTGGTGCCGGGCGAGCCAGGCGTAGGCGCGGGCCGCCGCCTCGTGCTCGCCGGCCGTGTCCAGGGCCATGGCGGCCTCGATGTGGTCCCACGGGTCGAGGTGGTGGCCCCGGAACCACGGGATGGCGCCGTCCTCGCGCTGGCCGGCGAGGATGCCGGCGACGGTGCCGGCGGCCTGCTCGGCGGTGAGCACCCCGGGCAGGACGAGATGCTCCGCGATCCGCTCGGGAGAGGTCACCGGGCCGCGTCCGCGGTGTCGGCCTTCGGCAGGTGGGGCTTGGTGGCGTAGGCGACGAAGCTCTTGCCGACGACCGGGTTGAGCAGCTGCTCGGCGACCCGGGTCAGGGCGGGCTTCTTCATGATGTCCCAGACCAGGAGCTTGTGGTACGCCCGGACCGGCAGCGCCTTGTCGTTGTCGACGCCGAAGGCGCACTTCAGCCACCAGTACGGCGAGTGCAGGGCGTGCGCGTGGTGGGTGCCGTACGGCCTGAGGCCGGCCTGGCGGATCTTGGCGAGCAGCTCGTCCGCCTTGTAGATGCGGATGTGGCCGCCCTCGACCTCGTGGTACGCGTCGGAGAGCGTCCAGCAGATCTTCTCGGGGCCGTACCGGGGGACGGTGATCGCGATCCGGCCGCCCGGCTTGAGGACGCGGACCATCTCGGCGAGCACGCCCTTGTCGTCCGGGATGTGCTCCATGACCTCGGAGATGATGACGACGTCGAAGGACTCGTCGGGGAAGGGCAGGTTGAGCGCGTCGCCCTCCATCGCGGTGGCGGTGGCGCCGGCCGGAGCCTCGCCGGCCTCCTTCATCGCGGCGAACCACTTGGCGACCTCGCGGATCTCCTCGCCGTTCTGGTCGAGGGCCACGACCTGGGCGCCGCGCCGGTAGCACTCGAAGGCGTGCCGGCCCGCACCGCAGCCCAGGTCGAGCACGCGGTCGCCGGGGGCGAGCGGGAAGCGGGTGAAGTCGACGGTCAGCACGGGGTCTGCCCTTCCGGGTGGCGGGGGGTACGGGTGGTGCGGAGGCGGTGCGTGGTTCAGCGGCGGCGGGCGGCGGTCTGGCGGTCCAGGGCCTCCCGGTACAGCTCGGCGGTGCCCTGGGCCGCGCGGGCCCAGGTGAAGCGGTCCAGGACCCGGGCGCGGCCCGCGGCGCCGAGGCGGGCCCGCAGCGCGGGGTCGCCGAGCGTCCGGCCGAGCGCGGCGGCCAGCGCTCCGGCGTCGCCGGTGGGCACGGCGAGGCAGGTCTCGCCGTCGGGGCCGGCGACCTCGGGGATCGCACCGCCGGTGGTGGCGACGAGCGGGGTGCCGGTGGCCATGCCCTCGGCCGCGGGCAGCGAGAAGCCCTCGTAGAGGGAGGGGACGCAGGCGACCTCGGCGGAGCGGTAGAGGTCGACGAGCTCGGCGTCGCTGATGCCCTTGACGAAGCGGACGGCGCCGTCGAGCCCGTACCGCTCGATGGCCTGGGCGACCGGGCCGTCCTCGGCGCGCTTGCCGACGACGACGAGGTGCGCGTCGGGCCGCTCGGTGCGCAGCTTGGCCAGCGCCTCGATCAGGAAGACCAGGCCCTTGAGGGGGACGTCGGCGCTGGAGGTGGTGACGATCCTGCCGGGGACCTCGGCGACGGACGGGTCCGGCGACCACAGCGCGGTGTCGGCGCCGATGTGCACGACCCGGATGCGGTCCTCGCGGACGCCGAGGTGCTCGACGATCTCGTCGCGCGAGGTGCCGGAGACGGTGAGGACCGACGGCAGCCGGCGGGCGACCCGCTTCTGCATCCGGGTGAAGCCGTACCAGCGGCGCACGGAGGCGCGGCGCTTCCAGTCGTCGGCGGCGTCGAGCTCCAGCCGGCGGTCGACGGTGATGGGGTGGTGGATCGTGGTGACCAGGGGGGCGCCGAGCGCGCGGGGGCCGCCGAGGAGGCCGTACCCGAGGGTCTGGTTGTCGTGGACCACGTCGAAGTCGCCGCGGCGGGCGGCGAGCGTGCGCCGGGCCCGCAGCGAGAAGGTCAGCGGCTCGGGGAAGCCGCCGGTCCACATGGTGGCGACCTCCAGGGCGTCGATCCAGTCCCGGTACTCCTCGCGCTTCGGCGTCCGGAAGGGGTCGGGCTGGCGGTAGAGGTCGAGGCTGGCGATCTCGCTGAGCGTGACGCCCTCGTCGAGGGTCGGGTACGGCTGCGAGCCGAAGACCTCGACGGTGTGGCCGAGCCGGGCCAGTTCGCGGGAGAGGTGGCGGACGTAGACGCCCTGGCCCCCGCAGAAGGGGTTCCCCTTGTACGTGAGGAGAGCGATCCGCAACGGACCGTCACCGGACGGGCCGGCGCCCTGCCGGGGGCTTGCCTCTATGGCCTCAGCGGTCATGCGCGACCCCCTTCGAGCGTGCGTTTCGCGCGAGCGTAACCGCTCGCGCTAATGTAGAACAAGTTACAGACTTGATCGTTCTCGACGTCTCTTGATCCTTCGAGAGGCACCGAATCTACCGGCAGGTAGCTCCCGTGTGAGCGCCGGAACAGGTGATTCGCACCACCCGGCCGCGGAGGTTCGCGCCACGGCCGTCCTCCGCCATACTGACGCTCCCCACCGCACGGAACGGGACCCCGATGACCGCAGAGAGCAGAGCGGACCACCGCCCCTCCGCCACACCGCCCCTGACGGAGCGACAGGAGGCGCGCCGCCGCCGCATCCTCGACGCCAGCGCCCGGCTCGCCGCCCGCGGCGGCTTCGACGCGGTGCAGATGCGGGAGGTCGCGGAGGCCGCCGGGGTCGCCCTCGGCACCCTCTACCGCTACTTCCCCTCCAAGATCCACCTGCTCGTCGCGACCATGCAGGACCAGCTCCAGCACATGCACACCACCCTCCGCAAGCGGCCCCCGGCGGGCGCCGCCCCGGCGGAGCGGGTCGCGGAGACCCTGATGCGCGCCTTCCGCGCCCTCCAGCGCGAGCCGCAGCTCGCCGACGCGATGGTCCGCGCCCTGACCTTCGCCGACCGCAGCGTCAGCCCCGAGGTGGACACCGTCTCCCGCCTGACGACCGCGATCATCCTCGACGCGATGGGCGCGGAACAGCCCACGCCGGAGCAGCTGTCCGCCGTCCGCGTCATCGAGCACACCTGGCACTCCGCGCTCATCACCTGGCTGTCGGGCCGGGCCTCGATCGCCCAGGTCAAGATCGACATCGAGACCGTCTGCCGCCTGATCGACCTGACGTCCCCGGAGCGGACGCCCGCCCGCTGACGGGACCGGGCGGGTCAGGGGGCGGCGTCCCCGCCCGACAGGAGGTCCATCTCCTGCTCGGTGAACTGCTCCATGCACGTGTCCTCCGTGGCGGTGAAGCCCATCACGTCCATCGACAGGGCCTGCCGGGAGGTGGAGTACCGGGCGGACAGGCTCCACCCCTCCTTCTTGAGCAGGGCGCCGCGCGTGGTGCCGATGTCCTCGCCCAGCTCCTCCTCCCACCGTTTCCCGGACTCCGTCCAGCCCGCCGCGACGAACGCGTCCAGGGCCTTGTCGTACTTCCCCCGGCCTCCGTCCATCACCGGGCCCGCGTACTGCCAGGCCGCGGAGCAGTCCGCGGCGCGCCGCGCGACCCGCTCCCGCTCCGTCGCCGGAGCCACCGTGCCGGTCGCCTCCCCCGGCTCCGGCAGCGCCGACTCCGGCAGCCCCGCGCCGGCGACGACCGTCCGGATCTCGGACTGCGCGGCCTCCCGGCCGAAGGCGTCCGGCTTCGCCCCCTCCCCCGCTCCGCAGCCCGCCGCCCCCAGCGACACCACCACGGCCAGGGCCGCCGAAACGGCCCGTCTCTTCCCCTGCACGTGCGTCCCCTCCCAGGTCACGGGGCCGTTCGCCCCGTGATCAGGGGAGGAGTGTGCCATGGGGTGGCGCGGCCGTCTCCTCCGGACCCTGCCGCGCTCGATCCGCAGGAGACGGCCTGGTCCTCCGGATCCTGCCGCGCCCGATCCGCAGGAGACGGCCTGGTCCTCCGGATCCTGCCGCGCCCGATCCGGTGGAGACGGCCTGGTCCTCCGGTGGAGACGGCCTAGTCCTCCGGTGGGTAGACCGGCTCGCCGCCGTCCGCGAGCGTGATGAGGATGGCTTCGACCGGGCAGCCCTCCGCCGCCGCGAGGAGGCGCTCGCCCGCGTCGGCCTCCGGGGCGACCGGGTGGGACTGGCGGGCGGTGTCGAGGCGGAAGCCGTCCGGGGAGTGGACGACGCACATGCCGGAGCCGATGCAGACGCCCCGGTCGACCTCCAGGTGCCAGCGGTCGCCCATCAGTTCTCCCCGTAGCCGGCCGGCAGGTGGATCATCTTGTGCTCCAGGTACTCGGAGAAGCCCTCGGGGCCGAACTCGCGTCCCAGGCCGGAGTTCTTGTAGCCGCCGAACGGGCCGAGCATGTCGAGGCTGAAGGTGTTGACGTTGAAGGTGCCGGTGCGGACCCCGCGGGCGAAGTCGACGCCCCGCTCGGCGTCGCCGGTCCAGACGCTGCCGCTGAGGCCGTACTCGGAGTCGTTCGCGATCCGCAGCGCCTCGGCCTCGTCCCCGTACGGCAGGAGGCAGACGACCGGGCCGAAGATCTCCTCGCGGGCGATCCGCATCGCGTTGTCGACGTCGCCGAAGAGGGTCGGCTCGACATACCAGCCGCGGTCGAGGCCGTCGGGGCGGCCGCCGCCGGTGAGGACCTTCGCGCCCTCCGCCTGCCCGATGCCGATGTAGTCGAGCGAGCGCTGCTGCTGGCGGCGGGCGACGAGCGGACCGACCTGGGTGGCCGGGTCGAGCGGGTCGCCGACGACGAGGGCGGAGGCCGCGGCGGCCAGCGCCTCGGCGACCTCCTCGTACCGCGAGCGCGGGGCGAGGATCCGGGTCTGGGCCACGCACGCCTGCCCGTTGTTCATCCAGGCGGCCGGGACGATCCCGGCGACGGCGGTGGCCACGTCGGCGTCCGGGAGGATCACCGCCGCGGACTTGCCGCCGAGTTCGAGGGTGACACGGGTGAGGTTGCGGGAGGCGACCTCCATCACGCGCTTGCCGGCGGCGACCGAGCCGGTGAAGGAGACCTTGTCGACGCCGGGGTGCCCGACCAGGTACTCGCTGACCTCGCGGTCGGCGGGCAGGATCGAGAGCACGCCCTCCGGCAGCCCGGCCTCGGCGGCGATCTCACCCAGCAGGTACGAGTCGAGCGGCGACTCCGGCGAGGGCTTGAGGATCACGGTGCAGCCGGCGAGCAGCGCCGGGCCCAGCTTGGCGGCGGCGGTGAACTGCGGCACGTTCCACGGCACGACGGCGGCGACCACCCCGACCGGCTCGCGCCGCACGAGCAGCGGGCCGAGGACCCCGCCGCGCCGCTCCTCGAAGACGAAGCCGCGGGCGACGGTGATGGCCGAGTCCCACACCATCATCGCGCCGAGCGCCTGGGCGAGGACGGACCAGGAGTACGGGGAGCCGTTCTGGGAGCTGATCGAGCGGGCCAGCTCCTCGTGCCGGACGGCGATGGCGTCCTTGATCCGGGAGACGACCTCGATCCGCTCCTCCAGGCTCGTCCGCGGCCAGGGCCCCTCGTCGAAGGCCCGCCGGGCGGCCGCGACGGCCCGGTCGACGTCGGCGCGGGAGGCGTGCGGGACGCGTCCGATGACCTCCTCGGTGTGCGGGGAGATCACCTCGATGGCGGCGTCGCCGAGCGGGTCGGTCAACTCCCCGCCGATGAACAGCTTTCCGTGCTCCACCAGCTCGCTCATGCCGGTCGCCTCCCGGGGGTATCTGACGGTGTATCAGAACTGATATCAGTTCTAGTTATAGTGGGCAATGGTCGTACCGGGACGCAGAGACGAGGACGCTCATGACGCAGGTGACCGAGCACGGCGGCGGTGTCTGGTCGCTGCGGGTGCCCATCCCCGACAACCCGCTGGGCCACACCCTGGTCCACGTCCTCGACACCGACCGGGGACCGGTCCTCGTCGACACCGGCTGGGACGACCCCGCCTCCTGGACCGAACTCACCGCCGGCCTCGGCGCGCTGGGGATCGGCGCCGGCGACGTCCACGGCGTCGTCATCACCCACCACCACCCCGACCACCACGGCCTCTCCGGCCGGGTCCGGGAGGAGTCCGGGGCCTGGATCGCCATGCACGCCGCCGACACCGCCGTCGTCCGCCGCACCCGCGAGTCCGACCCCGCCACCTGGCTCGACTACCTGGCCCGCAAGCTCGCCGCCGCCGGCGCGCCCGAGGACCACCTCGCGCCGCTGCGCGCCGCCCGCTCCGGCGGACGGATGCGGACCCTGCCCGGCCTCGGGGCCGCCCTCCCCGACCGGGAGATCGTCCCCGGCGAGCTCCTCGACCTCGCCGGCCGCCGGCTCCGCGCCGTCTGGACCCCCGGCCACACCCCCGGCCACGTCTGCCTCCACCTGGAGGAGCGGCACCCGGCCGGGCTCCCCGGCCACGGCCGGCTCTTCTCCGGCGACCACCTGCTGCCGGGGATCTCCCCGCACATCGGGCTGTACGAGGACCCCGACGACTCCACGGTGACGGACCCCCTCGGCGACTACCTCGACGCCCTGGAGCGCATCGGCCGGCTCGGCGTCGCCGAGGTCCTCCCGGCCCACCAGCACGCCTTCCCGGACGCCGCCGGCCGGGTCCGCGAACTCCTCGACCACCACGAGGACCGGCTCTCCGGCCTCCTCGCCCTGCTCACCACCCCGCTCACCCCGTGGCAGCTCGCGGAGCGGATGGAGTGGAACCGTCCCTGGGACCGCATCCCGTACGGCTCCCGCAACATCGCCGTCAGCGAGGCCGAGGCCCACATCCGCCGCCTGGTGAAGCTGGGCCGCGCGGAGGCCGTGACGGGGACGGAGCCGGTGACGTACGTGGCGGTGTGAACGGAGAGCCGCCGGACCGGGTCCCCGCGCGGCGGCGCGAACGGAGCCGGCGGGCACCGGGACCGGGTCCCGCGCGCGGCGGCGCGAACGGAGCCGGCGGGCACCGGGACCGGGTCCCGCGCGCGGCGGCGCGAACGGAGCCGGCGGGCACCGGGGCCGGGTCCCGTGCGTGGCGGTGTGATGCGGCTCGCACGCCCGGGGAGGTGCTCCCGGCGGCCGGTATGGTGGGCCGGTCGTCTTCATGCCCGAGCAGGGGAAAGCCGGTGCGAATCCGGCGCTGACCCGCAACCGTGACGTGCCCCCGTGCACGGAGCCGGAACGCCCTGCCTCCGGGACGTGAGCGCCGGCACCGTCGAGGAATACGGCGCCGGACGCGGGCCCCCCGGGGGCGCCGGTGTCCGGTGCCCGCACGAGAGGCAACCATGATCAGCGTCCGTCGCGCCGCCGCCGCGCTCACCGCAGCGGCAGCCGTGCTCAGCACCGCCGCGACCGGCGTGGCCTCCGCCGCGCCCTCGCCGAGCGCGGCCGCCGCCGCGCTCCCGCCCGGTCTGTACGGCAAGGGCGACCCGACCTACGACGGCGTCTGGCGCCAGTCGCTCGCCTTCCTCGCCCAGCGTGCCACCGGCTACCAGCCGGCCGACCAGGCCGTCGACTGGCTGCTCGGCCAGCAGTGCGCCGACGGCTCCTTCGCCTCGTACCGCGCGGACGCCACGAAGCCCTGCGACGCCACGACGATGCGGGACTCCAACGCCACCGCCGTCGCCCTCCAGGCGCTCGGCGCCGTCCGCCGCGAGGCCGCCGACCCGACGAAGATCGACACCGCGGTCAAGTCCGGCTACGGCTGGCTGCGCGGCGTGCAGAACAAGGACGGCGGCTGGAGCTACACCCCCGGCGGCCCCAGCGACGCCAACTCGACCTCCATCGTCGTCAGCGCCCTCGCCGCGTCCGGCGTCAAGCCCGGCTCGTACACCTCGGCCCAGGGCCGCACCCCCTACGACGCGCTGCTCGCGCTCGCGCTGCCCTGCTCCGACGACGAGGGGGCGGGCGCCTTCGCGTACCAGCCGGACAAGGCGGGCAAGCTGCTCGCCAACGCGGACGCGACCGCCGCCGCCACCCTCGCCGGGCTCGGCAAGGGCATCACGGCCGTCAAGGCCACCCCGCCGCAGGCCCCGACCTGCGCCGACCTCTCCGAGCCCACCGTCGAGCGGGCCGCCCTCAACGGCGCCTCCTACCTGGCCAAGGCGCTCGTGCAGACCGGGCACCTGACCACCCCGCCGCTGCCGGGCGCCACCGACACCGAGCCGAAGCCGGACTTCGGCAACACCGCCGACGCCGTCGTCGCCCTCGCCGCCGCCGGCACCGCCCGCCTCGCGGAGCCCGCCCTCCAGTGGCTGGAGCAGAACGCGGCCCCGTGGGCGAAGGAGTCCGGCCCCGCCGCCTACGCGCAGCTGATCCTCGCCGCCCGCGCCATGGAGGCCGACCCGCGCGAGTTCGGCAAGGTCGACCTGGTCGAGGCGCTGAACGCGACCGGCCCGACGCCCAAGACCCCCGACACCTCCGCCGCCTCCACCGAGGACGAGGAGGACGACTCCTTCCTCGGTTTCGACGTCTGGTGGATCATCGGCATCGGCATGGTCGCCGGCGTCGGCATCGGCTTCCTCCTGAGCGGCCGCAAGAAGTGACCCGAGGAGTGGCGCGCCGGGGACGGGCCGCCGGGGCGCTCGCCACCGGTACGGCCGGGCTGCTGCTCGCCCTCGGCGCGGCCGCGCCCGCCCAGGCGGCGGGCTACCGGTACTGGTCGTTCTGGGAGTCCGACGCCGGGAAGTGGAGCTACGCCACCCAGGGCCCGGCGACCGCCCGGCCCGCCGACGGCGACGCGATCGGCTTCCGCTTCGCGCTGAGCGAGGACTCCGCCGACGCGACGAGGCCGACCGCCGCGCCCGACTTCGGCGCGGTCTGCGCCGACGTCGAGCAGGCGCCCGGCACGAAGCGGATCGCGGTCGTCGTCGACTTCGGCACCCCGCGGGACGCCCCCGCCGGCGAGACCCCGCCGAAGGACTCGCCGACGACGGGCTGCGCCCGGATCGCCGAGAACGGCACCGGCGCCGACGCCCTCGCGGCCGTCGCGAAGCCCCTCCGCTACGACAGCGCGGCCATGCTCTGCGGCATCGCCGGCTATCCGCGGCGCGGCTGCGGCGAGGCGGTCGCCGACCCGGCCGCCACGCCCGCGGCGACCGCCCCGGAGACCGCCGCCGAGGAGACCGGCGGCGGCCCGTCGCTCGGCCTCCTCGTCGGCGGCGGAGCCGTCCTCGCGCTCGGCGCCGCGGCCGTCTGGAAGTCCCGCCGCCGCGCATGACCCGGGCGAGCGAGACCCCGGCGGACGCCACCGCCGGACCGACCGGACCCCGGCGCGCGCGGACGGACCGGGCCACCCCGGCCGCACCCCGGCGCGCGCGGACGGACCGGGCGGCCGCGGGAGGCGGCGCTCCCGACGGCCGGGCCGGGCGGGGGGCGCGCCTCCTGGCGCCCGTGGCGGACCGGGGCAACGCCCTGCACCCCGGCGCCTGGTGGCTGTGGGCCCTGGGGCTCGCCGTCGCCGCCTCCCGGACGACCAACCCGCTGCTGCTCGGGCTGATCGTCGGCGTCGCCGGATACGTGGTGGCGGCGCGCCGCACCGACGCGCCCTGGGCCCGTTCGTACGGGGCCTTCGTCAAGCTCGGCCTGTTCGTCGTCGCCCTGCGGATCGTCTTCTCCGTGGTGCTCGGCTCCCCCCTCCCCGGCACGCACGAGCTCTTCACGCTGCCCGAGCTGCCGCTGCCCGAATGGGCGCAGGGCATCCGGATCGGCGGCCGGGTCACCGCCGAGCAGCTGCTCTTCGCCCTGTACGACGGGCTCAAGCTGGCCGCCCTGCTGATCTGCGTGGGCGCCGCCAACGCGCTCGCCAACCCGGCGCGGCTGCTGAAGTCGCTGCCGGGCGCGCTGTACGAGGCCGGGGTCGCGGTCGTCGTCGCGATGACCTTCGCGCCGAACCTCGTCGCCGACGTCGTCCGGCTCCGCACCGCCCGGCGGCTGCGCGGCCGGCCCACCGGCGGAGTGCGGGCGGTCCTCCAGATCGGCCTGCCCGTCCTGGAGGGCGCGCTGGAGCGGTCGGTCGCCGTGGCCGCCTCGATGGACGCGCGCGGATACGGGCGCACCGCCCAGGTCCCGCCGGCCGTCCGCCGCACGACGAACGTCCTCACCCTCGGCGGTCTCCTCGGCGTCTGCGCCGGCTCGTACGGGCTGCTCGCCGCCCAGGGCGCCGGCTACGGCCTGCCGCTGCTCGCCGCCGGACTCCTGGCGGCGGTCGCCGGACTCCGCCTCGGCGGCCGGCGGAGCGTCCGCACCCGCTACCGCCCGGACCGCTTCGGCCCCCGCTCCTGCCTGGTCGCCGCCTCCGGCATCGCGGTGGCCGTCCTCATGATCCGGGCCAACGCCTACGCCCCGGAGGCCCTGCACCCGGGGTTCGTCCCCCTCACCGCCCCGGAGCTGCCGCTCTGGCCGGCCCTGTCGGTCCTCCCCGGCCTGCTGCCCGCCGTCGTCGCCCCCGTACCCCCCGCCCGCGAGGAGCCGCCCGCGTGATCCGCTTCGAGAACGTCTCGGTGACGTACGAGGACGCCGCCGGGCCCACCCTGCGGGACGTGGACCTCACGGTGCCCGAGGGGGAGCTGGTGCTGCTGGTCGGCCCCTCGGGCGTCGGCAAGTCGACGCTGCTCGGGGCGGTCTCCGGGCTCGTGCCGCACTTCACCGGGGGCACGCTGCGGGGCCGGGTCACGGTCGGCGGCCGCGACACCCGCACCCACCACCCGCGCGAGCTGGCCGACCTGGTCGGCACGGTCGGGCAGGACCCGCTCGCCCACTTCGTCACCGACACCGTCGAGGACGAGCTCGCCTACGGCATGGAGTCCCTGGGCCTCGCCCCGGCGGTGATGCGCCGGCGCGTCGAGGAGACCCTGGACCTGCTGGGCCTCGCCGAGCTGCGGGACCGGCCGATCGCCACCCTCTCCGGCGGCCAGCAGCAGCGGGTGGCGATCGGCTCCGTGCTGACCACCCACCCCAAGGTCCTCGTCCTCGACGAGCCGACCTCCGCCCTCGACCCTTCGGCCGCCGAGGACGTCCTGGCGGTGCTCCAGCGGCTCGTCCACGACCTGGGCACCACGGTCCTCATGGCCGAGCACCGCCTGGAGCGGGTCGTGCAGTACGCCGACCGCGTCCTGCTCCTCCCGGACGCCGTCCTCGGCACGCCCGAGGAGATCATGGCCGTCTCCCCCGTGCACCCGCCGGTGGTCGCCCTGGGCCGCCTGGCCGGCTGGGACCCGCTGCCGCTGACCGTACGGGACGCGCGGCGGCGGGCGGCCGGGCTGAGGGAGCGGCTGGATCCGCCCCCCGCCGCCGGGGAACCGGCGGGTCCGGAGGCAGCCCGCACGGCGGACCGCGAGCCGGCCCGTCCGGCGGATCGCGAGCCGGCCCGTCCGGAGGACCGTGGTCAGGGGCGGAGCCCCGGTGACGGGAAGAGGCGGGGCGGGGGCCTGTCCCTCTTCCGGCGCCCCACCCGGCCGTCCGCGCCCGCCCCCGACCCCACCGCCCCCCTCGTCGACGTCGACCGGCTCGCCGTGCGCCGGGGCCGCGTCGAGGCGCTGCGCCGGATCGACCTCCAGGTGCGGCCCGGCGAGACCCTCGCCCTGATGGGCCGCAACGGCGCCGGCAAGTCGACCCTCCTCTCCGCCCTCGTCGGCATGATCGCCCCCACCTCCGGCACGGTCCGCGTCTCCGGTCTCGTCCCGCACACCACCGACCCCCGCGCCCTCATCCGCCAGGTCGGCCTGGTGCCGCAGGAGCCGAGGGACCTGCTGTACGCGGAGACCGTCGGCGGGGAGTGCGAGGCCGCCGACGCGGACGCGGGCGCGGAGCCCGGGACCTGCCGGGCGCTGGTGACGGAGCTCGTGCCCGGCGTGACCGACGCCACCCACCCCCGGGACCTCTCCGAGGGGCAGCGGCTGGCGCTGGCGCTCGCCGTGGTGCTGACCGCCCGGCCGCCGCTGGTCCTCCTCGACGAGCCGACCCGGGGCCTCGACTACGCGGCGAAGGCGCGGCTGGTCGCCCGGCTGCGCGCCCTGGCCGCCGACGGGCACGCGATCGTGCTGGCCACGCACGACGTGGAGCTCGCGGCGGAGCTGGCCGACCGGGTGGTGATCGTCGCGGGCGGCGAGCTGGTCGCGGACGGTCCGACGGCCGAGGTCGTCGTCTCCTCCCCGGCCTTCGCCCCGCAGGTCGCCAAGGTCCTGGCGCCCCTGCCGTGGCTCACGGTCGAGCAGGTGGAAGGGGCGCTGCGCGCGTGAGGACCCACCCGATCCGGCTGGGGCCGCGTTCCGTCGCGGCCCTCGTCCTCGTCTCCCTCGTCGGCCTGATCGGCGTCGGCTGGCCGCTCTTCGCCGACGCCGAGGCCGCCGTCACCGACCACGCCGCCGACGCGCCCTGGCTCTTCGCGCTGATCCTTCCCCTCCTCATCGCCGTCGTGGTGGCGACCATCGCGGACTGCGGGATGGACGCGAAGGCGGTGGCGATGCTGGGGGTGCTGGCCGCGGTGGGGGCGGCGCTGCGCCCGCTGGGCGCGGGCACGGCCGGCCTGGAGCCGATGTTCTTCCTGATGGTGCTGAGCGGCCGGGTCCTCGGGCCGGGCTTCGGCTTCGTCCTGGGCGCGGTGACGATGTTCGCGTCGGCGCTGCTCACCGGCGGGGTGGGGCCGTGGATGCCGACGCAGATGCTGGCGATGGGCTGGTTCGCGATGGGCGCGGGGCTGCTGCCGGCGGGGGTCCGGGGGCGGCCGGAGCGGCTGATGCTGGCCGCGTACGGCTTCGTGGCGGCGTTCGCGTACGGCACGGTCACCAATCTCTACGGGTGGGTGACGGTCGGCGGCCTGAGCCACGGCCTCTCCTTCCAGCCGGGGGCTCCGGCGGACGAGAACCTGGTCCGGTTCCTGGCCTTCCTGATCGCCACCTCCCTCGGCTGGGACCTGGGCCGGGCCGCGCTCACCGTGGTCCTGACCCTCACGGTCGGCGGACCGCTCCTGCGGGCGCTGCGGCGGGCCACGCGGCGGGCGAACTTCGAGGCCCAGGTCACATTCGAGGGGCCCGCGGAGGGGTCCGCGGGTGAGGCGCCTCATAGGACCCACGTCACGTACGACCGTACCTAGTAGAACCGGACGAGCCTCTCAAAACGCCCATCAGCGGGCATGACCTGCGGAAACGCCCGGACGCCCGGACCCCGCCCCACCGGGCCGAGTCCGAACCTTCCTCGTACACGGGGTCGTTGCGCCGCCTTCCGGGATTTGTTTGTGTAGTGGACGTCGCCAGGCAGCAGGTGCTCAGCGAAGCACCGCGGCAGGCCGGTTCCCCCCAGCTCCCGGGTCCTCCGGGCTCTGGTTCCGGCATGCCGGAATCGGTCGGAAACGGCCGTGACGCCCGGCGCGACCCCAGTCCCCGACGTTAGGTAGACGTTTTGTTCCGCTCGATCACCACTCGTGCCGCCGCCCGCAAGAAGTCCTTCGCCGCCACGGCAGCCGTGCTGCTCGGCGCCTCGGGTGCGGTGCTCGGCACGACGGGCACGGCCTCGGCCGCCAGCCCGCAGGAGCTCGCTCGCGACATCGTGCCCGCCTCTCAGTACGCCTCCTTCAGCAAGATCGTCTCGCACGAGTCCGGCTGGAACTTCAAGGCGACCAACTCCTCCTCCGGCGCCTACGGCCTGGTCCAGGCCCTGCCCGGCTCGAAGATGGCCTCGGCCGGCTCCGACTGGAAGACCAACCCGGCCACCCAGATCAAGTGGGGCCTCGACTACATGAACGAGCGCTACGGCTCCCCGAACGGCGCCTGGGCGTTCTGGCAGGCCAACGGCTGGTACTGAGCCGCCCCGCCGCACCGCGCACACCCGCAAGGCCCCGCCCTCCGCACGGAGGGGCGGGGCCTGCGGCGTTTCCGCACCTCCGGCCCGCCCATGGCACCCCCGGCCCGCCCATGGTGCGGCGTTTCCGCGTTCCCGGTCGGCCGTGCGGCGTTCCCGGTCGGCCGTGCGGCGTTCCCGCGCTTCCGGCCCGCCGCACGGCACGGGCGCGGGGCCCCGCCCTCCCCCGAGGGAAGGGACGGGGCCCCGCTCTCTTTCCCGGGCACCCCTGCCAGGTCTCACGGAACCGCCGCCGGCGGGTCTACAGCCGCTGGATGATCGTCCCGGTGGCGAGCGCGCCGCCGGCACACATCGTGACCAGCGCGAACTCCTTGTCGGTCCGCTCCAGCTCGTGCAGCGCCGTGGCGATCAGCCGGGCGCCGGTCGCGCCGACCGGATGGCCGAGGGCGATGGCGCCGCCGTTGACGTTGACCCGCTCCAGACCGTCGAGCTCCTTGTCGAACTCCTGCGCCCAGCTCAGCACGACCGAGGCGAACGCCTCGTTGATCTCGATCACGTCGATGTCCCGGAGGGACATGCCGGCCTTGCCGAGGACCGCGCGGGTCGCGTCGATGGGCCCGTCCAGGTGGTAGTGCGGGTCGGAGCCGACCAGCGCCTGGGCGACGATCCGGGCGCGGGGGCGCAGCTTCAGCGCCCGGGCCATGCGCTTGGAGGCCCACATCACGGCGGAGGCGCCGTCGGAGATCTGGGAGGAGTTGCCCGCGGTGTGGACGGCGGTGGGCATGACCGGCTTGAGCCGGGCGAGGCCCTCCATGCTGGTGTCGCGGAGCCCCTCGTCGCGGTCGACCAGCCGCCACATGCCCTGCCCGGCGTGCTGCTCCTCCTCGGTGGTCGGGACCTGGACGGCGAAGGTCTCGCGCTTGAACCGCTCCTCGGACCAGGCGACGGCGGCCCGCTCCTGGGAGATGACGCCGAGGGAGTCGACCCGCTCGCGGGTCAGGCCGCGGCGGCGGGCGATCCGCTCGGCGGCCTCGAACTGGTTGGGGAGGTCCACGTTCCACTCGTCGGGGAAGGGCTTGCCGGGCCCGTGCTTGGAGCCGGAGCCGAGCGGGACGCGGGACATGGCCTCGACCCCGCAGGAGATGCCGACGTCGATGACCCCGGCCGCGATCATGTTGGCGACCATGTGGCTCGCCTGCTGGGAGGAGCCGCACTGGGCGTCGACGGTGGTGGCGGCGGTCTCGTACGGCAGCCCCATGGCGAGCCAGGCGGTGCGCGCCGGGTTCATGGACTGCTCGCCGGCGTGGGTGACCGTGCCGCCGACGATCTGTTCGACGCAGTCGGCGGGGATGCCGGTGCGGCCGAGGAGTTCGCGGTAGGTCTCGCCCAGGAGGTAGGCGGGGTGGAGGTTGGCGAGCGCGCCTCCGCGCTTGCCGATGGGGGTGCGTACGGCTTCGACGATGACGGGTTCCGCGGCCATGAGCTGGTCCTCTCCTCGACCGGGCGGGGTGTCCCGGCACCCGCCGGTCGGCGTCATGGGAGAACTAGTACGCGTTCTAGTTCTGAGTGAAGTCTTATGACTGCTACCGCCGGTACGCAAGGGTCCGGAAGGCAGGAGTTCGGCACCGGGGAGGGGTTCCGGCGGCTCCGGAGGGCTCATCGGGAGGGTTCGGGCGGCGCGCGGGGGGCGTATTACGGCCGCGCCTCTTGCCACTTGTAGAACTCGTTACTACCTTTCCCGGCAACTTCTGATGGTCCATCAGATATGGAGCGTGCTGCCGATGACCTGCCCCCACCTCCCCGGAGGATTCGACGCCACCGACCCCGACCTGCTGCAGAGCCGCGTCCCGCTCCCCGAGTTCGCGGAGCTGCGGCAGACCGCGCCGGTCTGGTGGTGCCCCCAGCCGCGCGGCGTCACCGGCTTCGACGACGAGGGGTACTGGGCCGTCACCCGGCACGCGGACGTCAAGTACGTCTCCACCCACCCCGAGCTGTTCTCGTCGAACGAGAACACCGCCGTGATCCGCTTCAACGAGCACATCGGACGCGAACAGATCGACGTCCAGAAGCTGATCATGCTCAACATGGACCCGCCCGAGCACACCCGCGTCCGCCAGATCGTCCAGCGCGGCTTCACCCCGCGCGCGATCCGCGGCCTGGAGACCGTCCTGCACGCCCGCGCCCGCGCGATCGCCGACGAGGCCAGGGCAGCCGCCGCCGAAGACCCCGACGGCACCTTCGACTTCGTCACCCGGGTCGCCGTCGAACTCCCCCTCCAGGCCATCGCCGAACTCATCGGCGTCCCCCAGGAGGACCGCTCCCGGATCTTCGACTGGTCCAACAAGATGGTGGCGTACGACGATCCCGAGTACGCCATCACCGAGGAGGTCGGCGTCGAGGCCGCCATGGAACTCATCGGCTACGCGATGAACATGGCCGCCGCGCGCAAGGAGTGCCCCGCCCAGGACATCGTGTCGCAGCTCGTCGCCGCCGAGGGCCAAGGCAACCTCTCCTCCGACGAGTTCGGCTTCTTCGTACTGCTGCTCGCCGTCGCCGGCAACGAAACCACCCGCAACGCGATCAGCCACGGCATGCACGCCTTCCTCACCCACCCCGACCAGTGGGAGCTCTACAAGCGGGAGCGCCCCGCGACCACCGCCGAGGAGATCGTCCGCTGGGCCACCCCGGTCGTCTCCTTCCAGCGCACCGCCACCCAGGACACCGAGCTCGGCGGCCAGAAGATCAAGCGCGGCGACCGCGTCGGCCTCTTCTACTCCTCCGCCAACCACGACCCCGAGGTCTTCGAGAACCCGGGGACCTTCGACATCACCCGCGACCCCAACCCCCACCTCGGCTTCGGCGGCGGCGGACCCCACTTCTGCCTCGGCAAGTCCCTCGCCGTGAAGGAGATCGAGCTGATCTTCGACGCCCTCGCGGACGTCCTGCCCGACCTCACCCTCGCCGGCGAGCCCCGCCGGCTGCGGGCCGCCTGGCTCAACGGCGTCAAGGAACTCCGGGTCCGCACGACGACACCGGCCTGACGGGCCCGGCGGAGACCGGCCGCCCCTCCCGCCGTTCCTCACACCACCACCCGCCGGTACCGGACGGCCGCCGGAACCGCCGCCGGAACCGTCCGCCTCCCCCGCACGTCCGATCGGGCATGCGGGGGACCACACACAGAATCCTGACCACACTCGTCGCGCTGCTCGCGCTCCAGCTCGGCTCGCTCGTCGCGCCCGCCTGGGCCTGCGGCTGCGGCGCCATGATCACGCGCCCGTCGGAGCGCATCGGCGTCGACCGGGAGGAGTCCGCCGTCCGCTGGGACGGACGGACCGAGACCGTCGTCATGCGCTTCCGCGTCCACGGCGACGCACGCCAGGCCGCTTGGGTCATGCCGGTGCCGCACCGGGCGGACGTCACCCTCGGCGACCCGGAGCTCTTCGACCGGATCGAGGAACTCTCCGCCCCCGAGGAGCGCGAGCGCGCCTACTTCTGGCCCCGCGACGACGACTGGCCCTTCGACGCCGGCTACGGCGACGGGGCCTCCGCCGGCGCGGCCCCCGGCGGCGCGGTCGGCGTCGTCGGCCGCGAACGGCTCGGCCCCTTCGACGTCGCCCGGCTCACCGCCACCGACCCCGAGGCCCTCGGCACCTGGCTGCGCGCCAACGGCTTCGAACTGCCCGACCGTCTCACCCCCGAACTCCGGCCCTACGTCGAGCGGAAGTGGGAGTACGTCGCCATCCGCCTCGCCCCCGAGAAGCGGGGCGAGCGGCTCTACGGCGAGCTCACCCCGCTCCGCATCACCTTCGCCTCCACCGAACTCGTCTACCCCATGCGGCTCTCCCGGCTCGCCACCACCTCGCAGACCCTGGGCCTGTCGATCCTCGCCGACCACCGCATGGAGCCCCGCGCGGCGATCGGCGGCGAGCGCCCCGAGGTCACCTTCTCCGGCCGGATCGACCGCCCCGACGGGCCCGTCGCCGACCTCACCGGCGGCGCCCCCGCCCATCTCACCGTCCTGGAACAGCGCTTCCCCGACCCCTCCCGGATCGACGACGACCACGTCCTGCGCACCGTCGCCGACACGCCGTACCGCCGCGTCACCTACCACGACCGCCTCCTGACCGTCGCCGGCGTCCCCGTCTGGCTGCTGACGGTGGCCCTGGGCACGGCGGCGATCACGGCGACGACCGTGTTCCTGACCGTACGGGCCAAGCGCCGCCGCGTACCGTCACCGGTATGACGAACCCTCAGTGGAACGACATCGACGCCTACCTCACGGGTCTCCTCGTCCCCGCCGACGAGGCGCTCACCGCGGCCCTCGCCGACTCCGCTGCCGCCGGACTCCCCGAGATCGCCGTCGCCCCCAACCAGGGCAAGCTCCTGAACCTGCTCGCCCGGATCCAGGGGGCCCGGCGCATCCTGGAGATCGGCACCCTCGGCGGGTACAGCACGATCTGGCTGGCCCGCGCCCTGCCCGGGGACGGCCGCCTCATCACCCTGGAGTACGACCCCCGGCACGCCGAGGTCGCCCGCGCCAACCTCGACCGGGCCGGCCTCGCCGACCGGGTCGAGGTCCGCACCGGCCCGGCCCTGGACACCCTCCCCCTGCTGGCGGAGGAGGGCGCGGGCCCCTTCGACCTGGTCTTCGTCGACGCCGACAAGGTGAACAACCCGCACTACGTGAGCTGGGCCCTGGAACTCTCCCGCCCCGGCACCCTGATCGTCGTCGACAACGTCGTCCGGGGCGGCCGGGTCGCCACCGAGGACCCGGCGGACCCGGCCGTCACCGGCACCCGAGCGATGTTCGACCTCGTCGCGAACGAACCCCGCCTCGACGCCACCGCGATCCAGACCGTCGGCTCCAAGGGCCACGACGGCCTCCTCATCGCCCGGGTCACCGACTGACGGACCGACCGCACGACCCGCCGGCCCAGCCCGTCTCTTTCGGATCAGGCCGCGAGCCCGGCAAGATCCGAAAGAGACGGCCTAGCCCGCCCCTCCCGCCCGCCACCCCACGAAGAGCGGCAGCTCCCCGCCGGCGTCCATCACGGCCACCCCGAAGGGGCGGTCGAAGGCGATCCGTTCGGCGGGGAGCGGCCGGACCGCGCTCCTCGTCATCACCACCTGGGTGACGGCCGCCGCCTCCACCCCCTCCTCGGCGACCTCGACGACCGCCTCCTGGGCCACCCGCGACACGAACATCGCCTCCGGCGACAGACCGGAGAAGTCGGCGCCGGGCCGCAGCGCGCCCCCGGCACCCGCCGACGCCAGCCAGGGCCGTACGTCGATCCGGCTCCGCAGCGAGAACCGCGGCAGCGCCGCCTCGACGTGCGCGGCCCGTACCGGCTCGCGGTCCCCGGCCCAGGCCAACGGCACCACCTCCCACGGCCGGGCCCCCGGCTCCCCGAGCACGAACCGCACCCGGGCGCCCCGCTCCCCCGCGCACGGCAGCTCCAGGACCACCCCGCCGCCGGTCCGCCACGCCCAGGAGGCCGGGACCCGCCCGTGCATCGTCGGCACCGGCCGGGTCTTCCCGGCCCCGTCCGTGAAGTCCGCGGGCCGCGTCAGCGCCGGGTCGAAGGCCGTGCGCCACGCCGCGCGCAGCGCCAGCGCCCCGACCAGCACCAGATCCGCCCCGCCGTCGAGCTGTTCGGGCAGCCCCGGGACCAGCCCTCCGGTCGCCTCGCGCGCCCACGCGTCGAGCTCCCCCTGGGCGGCGGCCCCCAGCTCCCCGAACCGCACCCCCGGCAGCCCCGCCCGGAACCCCTCGCGCACGGGCACCCGGCTCCACACCCCGACCGCCGCGCCGACCCCGCCGGTCCCCGCGACGGCCCCGCCCAGCGCGTTCACCGCCTCCGCGGCCTCCCCGGCCGGCACCCCGAGCACCTCGCCCAGCTCCCGGGCCGTCCGCCCCCGGGCCCCCGAGGCCACGGCGCCCAGCGCCGTCCACAGTCCCACGGGCGAACACACGTGGTCGCCCTCCCCGAGCGCCGCCAGCCACAGCGCCGCCAGCTCCCGCACCACGCCCGCCCGCACGGCGGCGGAGGTACCGGTCATGTCCTTCCTCCCATGAGCATCGTGAAGATCAGTGAATGGGCCAAGCCACTCACGTAGAGCTTGATCGGCGAGTGTCGCCACGGCTAGCAGCCTAGAAGCCGTCAGCCCCCGCCGTCGGCCCATGTCCCCACTGCCCGGCCCCGAACCGTGCCGCTCGGTCCCTCACTGTGGTGTGGGGACCACCGGACGAGCGACTACCGGGGCTTGGCCAGGGCGACCCGTGAACCGGCGATGCTCAGGAACGCCACACGGCCCGCCGCCGAACTCCTGGCGGCGATGGTCCAGCAGCTCTCAGGCGACTCGGGCTCCCGCAGAATCAGGAGCCTCAGCCCATCGCACGATCACACGGTCCCGCGTGTTCGCGTTCCGACCCCTGCCGACGGACTTGGCGATCCTCACGGAGTCGATGAAGAGCGCCAGGAACTCCCGTTTCTTCTCCAGGTCCCAGGCCGCCCATGTCGACCCCTCCCCGACGGGATCTCCGTCCACGCTCGTCCACTCGTTGGGGATCTGGATGCTCAGGTTGCCGGTCGCCTCAAGTTCCGCCAGCCATTCGGTCGTCCGCTCCTCATGGGCAGCCAATCGCGCCATGGACTCCCTGAACATCTGCGCACCGGTCTCATCGGCGTAGACGCCGGCCAGCCGGTCCACGTGGAGGATGCGGCGGGACTCCCGTACGTGCTCCAACTCGGCTCGCACCGCCGCGCGTTCCGCGTCTCGCTGGGACGTGTCCTGTTGGCGGGCGAAGCGTCGTGACGCCTCGGCCAGCCATTCGAGGTCTTCCGGGTCGTCAGGGTCCATGGCCATGAGACGGGCCCACACCCGCCCTGCCGTCTCGCTGTCCGCCGCGTCCTGGCCGATGACGAGACCACCGTGGCCCGGGACCACTCCGCCAGCCCGGTTGCACTTGTAGTAGAGCTTCCCGGCCCGCCGGTCGGTCACCATCACCGAACCGCAGACATCACAGAACAGAAGTCCGTGGCCGGCCAGCAGGGTCGGGACGCGTCGGCCCGCTCGTACGACCATGTGCGTCCGGCCGTCCAGCACGTCCTGGAGCCTCCACCACTCCTCCGCTGGGATCAGCCCTTCGTGCGACTGGACGGGCTGCCCTTCGTCGTCACGCAGGATGACGCGCTTCCCCGTCTTGCCGGGGACGGGGTTGCCATCGGCGTCCTTGGTTGCCTGTACCCGTCCCTGCCACTCGATCGCGTACCCGGCAAGGCGCGGGTCCCGCAGGATGCGCAGGACGGTGGACGACACCCACGCGGGCCGCTCCACGGCTTCCGAGACTCCGCGCGCACGGCGCGAGGCGAGGCGCTTGGCCCCCGACTCTCCGAGGGACTCCGCCTTCGTGGGTACCCCGTCCTCATTGAGTCGTTTGGCGATCCGCGAGGCGGACATGCCCTCCGTCGCCCACTTGGCCATCTCGCGAACGTGCGGAGCTTCCACCGGGTCAGCAACGAGTCGGACGACCGACAGCTTGCCGCTCGTCGTCCTCTCCGCCGTGAAGCCGTACGGGGCTACGCCGGACACGTGACTGCCGGCCCGCCGAAGCGTGTCCTTGGTGGCGGAGACGTACGCCGACTTCATGTCGGACTCCTGCTGCGCCAGACCCGCGATGATGGCGAGGATTCCGACTCCGACCGGGGTGGACGTATCGAGGTACGGCTCTTCGACGCTGACCAGTCGGACGCCGTGCGCCTCCAGCTCCTCGATGATCCGCATGGCTTCCAGCGCGCCACGGCGGGTGAGGCGGGACAACGAGAAGACGACCACGGCGTCCACGTGCCCGCCGCGCACGGCCGTCATCATCTCTTCGAACCCCGGGCGGTGGATGCTCGGGTCCCACCCCGACTTGCCCACGTCCTCGAAGTGGCCCGCGTCGCTCCACCCCTTCGACGCGATCAGCGAGGCGCACCGTTCGCGCTGCGCCACGGGCGACGCCTGCGAGTCGTCCTCACGCCGCTTTGACTGGCGGATGTACGAGACTGCACGTACGTGATCAAGGCTCGGCGCAGCGCCCGGCCTGTGCTTCCTGAGAGGTGTCATGTGCCTAGTGTGGTAAAGATCAACGTCCTGACCGTGCCAGCCGAGCAGCGGGAGGTCCTGGAGCAGCGGTTCGCCTCGCGCGCCGGTGCCGTGGAGGGCTCCGACGGCTTCGAGTGGTTCGAACTGCTGCGCCCGCTGGAGGGCACCGACCAGTACCTGGTCTACACCCGCTGGCGCAGCGAGGAGGACTTCCAGAACTGGATGAACGGTTCCATGAAGGCCGCCCACCAGGGCACGTCCGGCGGTGAGGGCGGCGAGCGGCCGAAGCCCGCCGCCTCCGGCTCCACGCTGTGGTCGTTCGAGGTCGTGCAGCAGGCGTCGCCGAAGTAGGACGACGCGGGCCGAGGCCGGTCGAAGCCGGTCGAAGCCGGTCCGGGCAGGCCGACGTAATCCGGAGGCGCGTCCGGTCGTGCGGGCCGCAGAATGGCCCGCATGACCTGGACCTTCTCTCCCGAGCGCGTCGACACCCCGGACGCCGTCTCGCTGCGCCGCGACTACTACGGCGACGTCGCGGGCCGCTACTTCCGGCGCGTCCTGACCGAGGACGAGTACGACGAGGAGATGCTGAACGAGGGTCTCGGCCTGCTCGCCCCGCCCGCCGGTGAGTTCCTCGTCGGGCGGTACGGCGGCGAGCCCGCCGCGTGCGGCGGCATCATCCTCCTGGACGGCGAACGGGCCGAGCTGACCCGGGTGTTCATCCGCCCCGCGTTCCGCGGCCGCGGCGGCGCCGATCTGCTGATGGACGGCCTGGAGCGGGCCGCCCGCGCGCTCGGCGCCCGCCGGACCGTCCTCAACACCCGCCTCGACCTGGTCGAGGCACGGGCCCTGTACGTGCGGCACGGCTACGGGGAGATCCCGGCGTACTGCTCGGGGCCGTACATGGAGATCTGGTACGGCAAGGAGCTCTGACCCCGGCGGGCGCCGGCCTCGGCCACCGCCCGCCGGCCGCCTCCACCCTGCCCGCCGGCCGCCTCCCCCCTGCCCGCCGGCCGTCAGCCGCCGGGCATCACCCCGTCGGCCGTCAGCCGTCGGCCGTCAGCCGTCAGCCGTTCCAGACGACGACGTCGAAGGTGGCGTTCGTGTCGCCGGCCTGTCCGGCCAGCTCCTTCACGGTCATCCGGAGGAGCTTGCCCTCACCGGTGCGTCCGCAGACGGTCAGGCCGGTCTTGATCCGGATGTCGTTCGAGGTGGCCTGGGTGTCGACGACGCCCGCGCAGTCCTCGTACGACGGCGTCTTCGCGGAGCCCTTCCACACGAGGGCCTCGGCGCCGTTGTCGGGCCGCAGCATGTGGTCGCCGAACGGGTAGACGGCGAAGTCGTTGTCCCGGTTGATCTCGGACTCCTCGGGCGGCGAAGCGTCGAGGTCCTTGTCCTCCACGTACGTGATGACGAGGGTCCCCTGCCAGAACACCGTGTTCGGGGGCGTGGCGGGCGGTGCGGTGGTCGGCGCGGTCGACGGCGTCGCCTGCGTCCCGGGCGTCTCCTGGGCGGGCGTCGCCGCCGTCGGGGCGCCGTCCGCGCCCGGGGTGCCCTCGGTCGCCGGCCTGTCGTCGGCCGTCGGGGTCGCCGTGGTCGTCGCCGGGGCCGGCGCGGCCGCGGGCCCCTTGCCGCCGCTGTTCACCAGATACGTGCCGACGACGCCGATGACGGCGGCCACCAGCGTCGCCGCCGCGCCGATCCAGGCGCCCCTGTGCGACGGCGCCCGGCCCGGCGGGGCGGACGGCGGCAGCGGCGGGGCGGAAGGCGGCGGCGGGGCGTTGTGGGCCCCGTACGCCGGTCCGGGCTGCGGGTACCCCTGTTGCGCCGGCCGGCCCTGGCCCGGCTCGTGGCTGCTCATCCTGCCCGTCCCCCTGTATTCGTCCGTGCGCCTGCGAGTCGATCTTCGGCAGCACAGGGTACCGACCGGCCCTGACTTCTCGTCATCCCGGCTTCCCGCGGCCCGCGTTCCGGCGCCCGTCAGGCGCGGTGGTCGCGGGGCGGCTCCGGGCCTCCGGGGTGCTCCGCGTCGGAACCGCACAGCTCGGCGTTGAGCTCCGCGACCAGCTGCACGAGGTCGGTGGGGCGGTCCGGCCCCCACCAGTCGCCGAGGAGTTCGGCGAGGGACTCCTCGCGGGCCTCGGCGAGGCGGACGGCGGTCACGAGGCCCTCCTCGGTGAGGACCAGCCCGAGCCCCTCCCGCCGGGCGAGCCGCCGCTCCTCGACCTCCCGGGCCGCGTCGGCGACGACCCGGAGCGGCACGGGGACGGTCTCGGCGAGCCGGGCCGGCTCGACGGCGCCGTGGCGGCGGATCCGCAGCAGCAGCCAGCTGGAGGCGGGGCGCAGGTCGAGCCCGGCGCGGGCGGTGATCTTCTCGTAGATCTCCTTGCGGCCCTCGCGGGAGCCGAGCACCGACAGGGCGCGGGCGGCCTCCTCGTACGAGGAGCGCTCGACCGGGTTGGAGGCGAGCGTCTGGCTGGTGTCGGGCGCGGTCACCGAGCCCCGCAACCGGTCCTCCTTGAGGAACCAGGCGACGACGAAGGCGACGAGGACGACCGGCGCCGCGTACAGGAACACGTCCGTGATGGAGGTGGCGTACGCGTGGAGGACCTGCGGCCTCAGCTCGGCCGGGAGCTGCGCGACGGCGCGCGGGTCGGCGGCCACCTGGCCGGGTCCGGTGCCCGGCGGGAGCGCCGTGCCGGCCTGCGCCGCCTGGGCGAAGACGTCCTCCAGCTTGTGGGTGAGCCGGTTGGTGAAGACGGTGCCGAAGACGGCGACGCCGAAGGAGGCGCCGATCGAGCGGAAGAAGGTCGCTCCGGAGGTGGCGACGCCCAGGTCCTCGTACCCGACGGCGTTCTGCACGACGAGGACGAGCACCTGCATGACCAGGCCGAGTCCGGCGCCGAAGACGAAGAAGTAGACGCTCATCTCCCAGGTCGGCGTCGTCTCGGTCAGCTCGTTGAGGAGCAGCAGGCCGAGGGCGGTGACGGCGGTGCCGGTGATCGGGAAGACCTTCCAGCGGCCGGTCCTCGACACGATCTGGCCGGAGACGGTCGAGGTGAGCAGCATGCCGACGACCATCGGCAGCATGTGGACGCCGGACATCGTGGGCGTGACGCCCTGGACGACCTGGAGGAAGGTCGGCAGGTACGTCATCGCGCCGAACATCGCGAAGCCGACGACGAAGCTGATGACCGAGACCAGGGTGAAGGTACGGATCCGGAAGAGCTTGAGCGGAAGGACGGGCTCGGCCGCCCGGCGCTCGACGAACACGAAGCAGACCAGGAGGACGGCGCCGAGCAGGGCGAGCCCGATGATCTGCGGCGAGCCCCAGTCCCAGGTGGTGCCGCCGAGGGAGGCGACCAGGACCAGACAGGTGGCGACCGAGGCGATGAGGAAGGTGCCCAGGTAGTCGATGGTGTGGCGGGTGGAGCGGACCGGGATGTGCAGGACGGCGGCGATGACGAAGAGCGCGACCACGCCGATCGGGAGGTTGATGTAGAAGACCCAGCGCCAGGAGAGGTGCTGGGTGAAGAGCCCGCCGAGCAGCGGCCCGAGGACGCTGGTGGCGCCGAAGACGGCGCCGAAGAGCCCCTGGTACTTGCCGCGCTCCCGGGGCGAGACCAGGTCCCCGACGATCGCCATCGACAGCACCATGAGCCCGCCGCCGCCGAGGCCCTGGACCGCGCGGAAGGCGATGAGCTGCGGCATGTCCTGCGCGATGCCGCAGAGCGCGGAGCCGATGAGGAAGAGCACGATCGCGGCCTGGAACAGCTTCTTCCGCCCGTACTGGTCGCCCAGCTTGCCCCACAGGGGCGTCCCGGCCGTGGAGGCCAGCATGTAGGCGGTGACCACCCAGGAGAGGTGCTCCATGCCGCCGAGCTCGCTGACGATCGTCGGCAGGGCGGTGGAGACGATCGTCTGGTCGAGCGCGGCAAGCAGCATGCCGAGCAGCAGCGCCCCGATCGCCACGAGGACGGTGCGATGGCTCTGCCCCTCGCCCGGCACGGGCGCGGGCTCACCGCCGAGCTGCGGCGGGCTGGTCTCCTGGGCCATGGGCGTCTCCCTGCGCGTCTCTCCCGGGCGTGTTCTCCATCCTGAGTCGAATGTCCGGATATGGCCTGCGGAGGGGCACGTGCGTTCACCCGGCGGCAGGGGGTGGCCTGCATAATCACTGCCAGTTGTATCGGGGAGGGGACAGATCATGACCGGACAGGCATGTCCTGAATGCGGTGGTCGGAGACCGGGCTGCGCCTGCGCCCGCGCGGAGATGGCGGCGGCCGAGGACTTCGACCCGCTCCGCATCAGGCCGTACGTGACGCTGGACGCGCACGACGAGACGCCGACCGTGGCGCGGGACGGCGTACGGGACGGCGTCCCGGGCGACGCGACGGACGACCCGGGCGACCCGCCGACGGCGCAGCTCATGGCGGTACGGCCCGGCCCGGTACCGGGCCACTACGACGTGCCCTCCTACGGCGCCGCGCCCGGCGACGGCCACGCCCCCTCCTCCCCGCACGACCCCCAGGGCTACGCCCCGCAGGGCCACGACCCTTACGGTCACACCGACACCTACGGTCACACCACCCCTCACGCCCACGCCCACGACCCCTACGCCCACGACCCCTCCCGCCCCGACGCCCCGGCGTACGGCTCCGGGGGCGGGGCCCACGAGACGATGCCGCTGCTGCTCGGCGGGGCCGGCGGCTCCGGGGCGGGCGGCGCGCGGCGCGAACGGTCGCGCAGGCGGCGCGGCGGCCTGGTCGCGGGCGTCGCGGCGGCGGCCGTGGTCGGCACGGCGGCGCTGGCCGCGGCGGTGCTCGGCGGCGAGGAGACCGACGACCGGGCGATGGTCCCCGAGGTGACCACCAGCGCCTCCCTGAACATCGCCGTCTCGGAGGAGCCCTCCCCGTCCTCCGGCAGCCCGACGCCGAGCCGTACCCCCTCCCGGACACCCTCCCCGCGCACCTCCTCCCCGACCCCGACGTCCACGACGGCGTCCGCGTCCGCGTCGCCGGATCCGACGGTGGCGCCGACGGCGACCGGGTCGCCCGCCGCGACCGGCGGCGTCGCCCCCTCGCCGACGAACACGACCCCGCCCCCGCCGGCCTCCGCCGCCCCGACGACCGCCTCCCCGACCCCCACCCGGACGGACGCGCCGGACGGGGCGGTCCTGAGCCTGGGCGACACGGGGCCGGAGGTCGAGGAGCTCCAGCTGCGGCTGCGGCACAAGTGGATCTACCTGGGGGAGATCGACGGGGTGTTCGACGACGACGTCAGGGCGGCCGTGGCCACCTTCCAGGGCTGGCTGTACCCCAGGAAGGACGAGGAAGGCGTGTACGGCGCTTACACCCGGCGCGCGCTGGAGCGGGAGACCCAGGACGAGTACGACCGCGGCTGACAGGGATCAGCCGACGGGGATCACAGGGGGGCGAGTGGCCAAGACCGCCCCTGGTTTTGTATCGTGAAAAAACAAAGTGGCCCCGCCCGTACTCCCTGACCGGCGGGCGGGACCGCTTCGTTCTCCGCACCACCCCCCTGGAGACCTCATGGCCGCCACCCCGGCACCGCTCACCGCCCGCGCCCTCCTCCTCGACATGGACGGCACCCTGGTCAACTCGGACGCCGTCGTGGAGCGCTGCTGGCGCCGCTGGGCGGACCGGCAGGGACTGGACGCCGCCGAGGTGCTGAAGGTCGTGCACGGCCGGCAGGGCTACGCCACGATGGCGGTCATCCTCCCCGACCGCCCGATGGCCGAGAACCACGCCGACAACGCGGTGATGCTCGCCGAGGAGACCGCCGACGTCGACGGCGTCGTGCCGGTGCCCGGCGCCCCCGCCTTCATGGACGCGATCGCCGGGGTCCCGCACGCCCTGGTGACCTCGGCGGACGAGGCGCTCGCCCAGGCCCGGATGGGCGCGGCGGGCCTGCGGATGCCGGTCACCCGGGTGACCGCCGAGCAGGTCGGCGCGAGCAAGCCGGACCCGGAGGGCTTCCTCAAGGGCGCCGCCGAACTCGGGGTGGAGCCGGACCTGTGCGTGGCCTTCGAGGACTCCGAGGCGGGCATCCAGGCGGCGAAGGCCGCCGGCATGCGCGTCGTGGGCGTGGGCCCCCGCGCGGCAGCCCTCGCCCCGGACATCCACGTCCCGGACCTGACCGCGCTCCGGATCGCCACCGCCCCGGACGGCACGATCACCCTCACGCGCACCGACGCCTGACACCTCCTCTCCGCCGCCGTCCGCCCCCGCCGCCAGACGGACCGACGGACGGCCGCGCACGCGGAGACGTGACCGCGGGCGCCGCCCGGACGGTCACGTCCGCCCCTCCGGCGACGGGGGCGGTCCGGATACGAGGCCCCGCGACCGTCGACGCCGGGACGGCCGCCCACACCCCCGCCGCGGGGCCCCGGGCCACGCCACTCGCCCCCTCGGCCGCCGGAGCCGACCCGGCGGCCACTCCCGCACAGCCACGCCGGGGGCCCGCGCGCAGCCGCACGTCACCCCCGACGCCGGACGACCTCCCACCGCCACCCCGCCGGGCCGCGGGCCCGCGCCCGCCGACAGCGCCGACCGCCCGAGGCGCGCCCGGTCCGCCCCCACCCCGCCGGCGAGACGGTGGCCCGGCACCCGCCTGCCGCACGGCGCCTCACCGGACGACACGTCCGCCCCACCAGGCCGCACCGCCGTCCGGCCCGCCTGCCGTACGGCGCCGCGCAGGTCGACACGTCCACCCTCGGAGCCGTACCGCCGGCTCCACCCGCCCCCACGACCGTGACCACGCCCGGCGGCCGGGGTGACACGCACCCCTCGGCGCCCCACACCCCGCCGGCCCGGGCGACACGCACCCTTCGGCGCCCCACACCCCGCCGGCCCGGGCGACACGCACCCCTCGGCGCCCCACGCCCCGCCGGCCCGGGCGACACGCGCCCCTCGGCGCCCCACAGACGGCCGGCTCACGCGCCACGGGCGGCCGGCCCACGCGCCGCGGCCGACGCCCGGCCCGACTCCGTCCCCACCGGGAACTCACTCCCACCCGGCGGAATCCGACGCTCCGTCAGGACACGTCACACCCCTTGATGTGACGTGTCCATGTCGCCACTCTGTTACCTGGCGCACCCCCCAGCGAAACCTCGCGCCGCCACGATGACCGGGCGCCGCCCGGTACCGCACGGGGCCGGCCGAACCGCCACGGTCCCACCGAATCAAGGGAGTCCCCCATGCCCGTCGGCAAGGTCTACGCGCGTCGAGCCGCCGTGCTCGCCTCCACCGCCGCCCTCGCCCTCACCGGCCTCGTCACCGCCGCGCCCTCCGCGCAGGCCGCGATGCCGACCCCGGTCAGCGCCGCCACCGCCCGCACCTACCTCGCCTCCCTCACGGTCAAGGCGGAAGGTTCCCTCACCGGCTACAGCCGCGACCTGTTCCCGCACTGGATCACCCAGTCCGGCGCCTGCAACACCCGCGAGACCGTCCTCAAGCGCGACGGCTCGAACGTCGTCACCGACTCCAGCTGCGCCTCCGTCAGCGGCAGCTGGTACTCGCAGTACGACGGCGCCACCTGGACCGCCGCCTCCGACCTCGACATCGACCACGTCGTCGCGCTCGCCGAGGCGTGGCGCTCGGGCGCCGGCTCCTGGACGACCAGCCAGCGCCAGGCGTTCGCCAACGACCTCACCCGGCCGCAGCTCATAGCCGTGACCGACAACGTGAACCAGGCCAAGAGCGACCTCGACCCGGCCGAGTGGCTGCCCTCCCGCACCGCGTACCGCTGCACGTACGCCCGCGCCTGGGTCCACGTGAAGCACCACTACGGGCTCAGCGTCGACTCGGCGGAGAAGAGCGCCCTCCAGTCCGTGCTCAACGGCTGCTGACAACACGGCTCCTGACGCAGCGTGAGAACGACGTGAGAACGGCGTGAAATCGGCGCGCCTGTGGTCCAGACCTGAGCCACCCTGGTCCAGACCAGAGCGGCCCTCCTCGCAGGCGCGCCTCTCCGAAGGTGATGCTTGAACTTGCAAGTAATACTCAGGGGTGCCTAACCTGGCGGCCGTTCGGTACCCGTCCCCCACGCCCGTCCCTCCCGCGGACGGGCCGGCCGAAGGAGTTCCCCCCACCATGAGCACCCTGTCCCAGCGCCTGCACCAGGCGCAGCCGTACGCGCTCGGCCTGTTCCGGATCGTCGTCGGCCTGCTCTTCGCCTGCCACGGCGCCGCCTCGCTCTTCGGCGTCCTCGGCGGCGCGATGGGCGGCGGCACCGTCCCCACCGGCACCTGGCCCGGCTGGTACGCGGCGGTGATCCAGCTCGTCTGCGGCGGCCTCGTCCTCATCGGCCTCGGCACCCGCGGCGCGGCCTTCATAGCCTCGGGCTCGATGGCGTACGCGTACTTCTGGGCCCACCAGTCGGAGGCCCTCTTCCCGCTCCAGAACGGCGGCGAGACCGCCGCCCTCTTCTGCTGGGCCTTCGCCCTGCTGATCTTCACGGGCCCGGGCGGCCTCGCGCTCGACGCCCTCTTCGGCCAGAAGGGCACGAAGGGCGCCCGGGACGGCCGCGACGCGCAGGACCCGGAGAAGCAGGGCACCCCGGTCGCCGCCTGACCCCACGACCACGGACGGACCGCACGGCCCCCGCACCGCGCGGTCCGTCCGTGACACCCCTCCCCGGCCGGCCGCGGCAGGCCGACGGCCGCCGCCACCGCCCGGCGCGGCCCACCCCCACCCTTCATCCCCCTCCAGTCCTCACCCCTCTTCAGCCCCCGTCCCCTCCAGGCATCCCCCTCCAGCCCTCGCCCCTCCCTCCGGCCCCCCTCCAGGCATCCCCCCTCCGGGCACCCATCCCGCCCTCGCCCCTCCCCCGGCACCCACCCCCCGGAGGCCCCGGTGCCGACGCGTAGGCTCTGCCCCTGTGAATCTGCTCGACAGCATGGGCTCGCTGAGGTCGCTGACCGCGGGCCCGTGGATCTATCCGGTGGTGGCGACGTCGATCCTGCTCGACGTCTTTCTGCCCGTGCTGCCGAGCGGCTTCCTCGTGATCTCCGCCGCCACGGCCGCCTCCGCCTCCCTCGGCGCGGCCACCGCGCCCGCGGACGTCCCCTCCCTGCTCCCGCTGCTGCTCACCGCGGCGGCGGCCTCGATGCTCGGCGACTTCCTCGCGTACCGGCTGGCGCTGCGCGGCGGCCGGCGGCTGGACCGGGCGATAGGCCGCTCCCGCCGCCTCACCGTGGCGCGGGAACGTCTCGGCACCGCCCTGGCCCGGGGCGGCGGCCTCATCGTGGTCCTCGCGCGGTTCGCCCCGGCGGGCCGCTCCGTGGTCTCCCTGGGCGCGGGCGCGGCGGGGCGGCGCCCCGAGGAGTTCCTGCCCTGGTCCGCGCTGGCGGCGGTGATCTGGGCCTCGTACAGCGTGGGGCTCGGCTGGCTGGGCGGCGCGTGGCTGGGCGCGACCTGGTTCAGCGCGGGGGTCTCGACCCTGGCGCTGCTGCTGGCGGGCGGCCTCGCCGGCTATCTCATACGGCGTCCGGGCGCGGCTCCGGCTCCGGCGTCCTGACCGGATGATGGTGCGCTCCTCTCACCTCCAGGGTGGCGAGGAGCCGGGCGGTCGCGTCGGCGATCTCCTCGACGGCCCGGTCGAAGACCTCCCGGTTGTGCGCGGCGGGGGCGCGGAAGCCGGAGACCTTGCGGACGTACTGGAGCGCGGCGGCGCGGATGTCGTCCTGGGTCGCCTCATGCGGCAGGACGGGCGGACGGAGCGTCTTGATGCTGCGGCACATGCCTCCAGTGTGACCCGCGCCACTGACAACGGCGGGGCGCCGGCGGGCCGCGACGGGACCGGGAGGGACTAGTTCAGGCCACGCCGGCTGCGCGCGTTGATCTCGGCGGCGCGGGCGCGGAGCTCGCGCAGGGGCGTGGCGAGCTGGATCTCGCCGGGATCGGCCTCCCACTCGGACCCGCCGTGGACGGCGCGGATCAGGAACCGCCCGGAGACGCTCCGCACGAAGAAGCCGACCCGCCCCGTGGCGGTGTCGCGGACGAGGTCGCCGACCTCGGGCACTGGCTGCACGCAACCCCTCCGTCCCGTCCCGCACGCTGCATGGGGACACCCAGGGAAACGCGGAGACCCCGCCCTGTCAACGTATCTCTAGAGATGTCCCCCGATGGATGGATCGCGAGGGCAGGACGGCGCACACGTGTGCACCCTGGCCGCGGGGAGCCCCTTAGGGTGTCCCGCAGACGAAGGGAGTGGTCCACCGGTGACTGACCAGGACGGCACTCGTCGGCCCAAGTACCAGCGCATCGCAGACGAGTTGAGGACGGCGATCGAGTCCGGCGACTTCGCGCCGGGCGACCGGCTCCCCGGCGAGAACGACCTCATGTCCACCTACGAGGTGGCCCGGATGACCGCCCGGCAGGCCCTCGCGGTCCTCCGCGGCGAGGGCCTCACCGAGGCCCGCAAGGGCGCCGGCGTCTTCGTCCGCGCCTTCCGCCCGCTGCGCCGCCGCGGCATCCCGCGCCTCGCCGGCGAGGGCTGGGGCGGCGGGCGTTCGGTGTGGGCGGCGGAGACCGAGAACCGGGCCCTGGTCGTGGACCAGGTCGTGGTGTCGGAGGGGGAGGCCGGGGCGCGCGTCGCGGACGCCCTGGACCTGGCGCCGCACGACCCCGTCTGCGTCCGCAGCCGCCGTTTCGTCCTCGACGGCAGACCGGTCCTGCTCTCGGTCTCGTACCTCTCCGCCGACCTGGTCCGCGGTACGCCCATCGCCCGCCCCGACACGGGCCCCGGCGGCACGTACGCCCGCCTCGCCGAACTGGGCCACCGCCCGGTCCGCTTCCGTGAGGAGATCCGCTGCCGGATGCCGACGGCGGACGAGACCGGCCGCCTGACCCTCCCCCCGGGCACCCCGGTGGTCCTCATCGGCCGCACGGCCTTCACGGAACCGGGCCGCCCGGTCGAACTCAACGAGATGACCCTGGACGCGTCCTCCTACATCCTGGAGTACGACTTCGACGCGTGAGACGGCCCTCGGACCCCGCCCCGAGGCTCACCCCTCCCGGGCGACGGGCACCTCACCCTTCGCCGCCCCGGCCCCGGCCCCCGACCCCGCCCCGGACCCCTGAAGATCGGCACTGACCTGCCCGCCCAGCGTCATCACGTTCAGGGTGGCGGCGTTCTCGTTGGCGATGGCCTTCTCCACCCGGGCGACGAGCAGGGTGAACGCCTCGCGCTTGGACAGCTCCCGGTACGGCCCGACGCGGGTCTCGAAGTAGACCCGCTCGTGCCCGAGGAGCTGCTCGGTGGAGCGGTAGTTCTTCCACTGCTCGCGATACCGGTAGACGCTCTCCAGCGACACCGCCGCGACCACGACCACGCTCAGCACGGTCGCGGTGACCCGGGCGAACCCCGCGTCCAGATTCACGAACACCGGCACGAGCGCCCCGCCGACGACGGACACGGTCCGCATCCGCAGATGCATCGCCTTCATCCGCGTCGCCTTGACGTCGTACCACTCCTGGTACTGCGCCAGCCGGCTCTCGACGTACTTCTGCGGCGTCATGTCCCCGCCGACCGCACCGACTTCGGGCGCGTCCCCCACCTCGACCATGCCCGGAGTACACCGGCCCCGATGTGCCCACGTCAACTCGCCGCCCCGTTCCCCCGGAGCGCCCCCGCACGATACGTTCACCCCGCCACCACCACCCCACCACGCCCCGGGAGCCGGCATGACGACCACCACCACCCGCACCCGCCTCGCGGCGGCCCTCCTCGCCACGACGGCCGCCGCCCTGACCGCCCTCCTGACGACCCCCGCCGCCACCACCACCGACGCCAGTGACCGCGAGACGGGCACGGTCAAGCCCCTCACCCTGGCCAAGTCGGCCGGCGACAAGAAGGTAGAGGTCATCAAGTAACCCGAGCGGGGCCCCGGGCCCCGCTCCCACCCCGAACACCCCGGTGTAGCGGGCGGAAGGCCCATCAAAGCCGCCGCACGCCCTCACACCTCACAGGTTCGGTACGTGCTCATCAGCGGCCCTGCGCGGCCGCAACAGGGTTTCCGCGGCACGCCTGTCCGCCGCATGCTTCTGCTCGATCGCAGCCCGCAGCTCTTCAGGAGTCGGCCACGGCGCGTGCCGATGGATCATGCGATGGCAGTTGGCGCAGATGAGGGCGAGATCGCTGAGTTTGGTCAGCCCCTCCCCCGCTACGTGCAGCGGGAGGATGTGGTGGCACTCGATGTACCCGGCGCCGCGGTCACCGTAGACCGCCTCGAAGTCGAACCCGCACGCCTCGCAGGCAAGTCGTCCCCCGCGCTGAAGAACAGACGCGATCTTCTTCTTCCGCAGCCCCTTGTTCCGCTCACGCGCCCTGTGCCGGCGCATGAGCAAGCGCCCTTCGGGCGCGCTGTCATCATCATCGAACTCCTCGTCCTCAGCGGGCGCGAGGTACTGCAGTTCACCCGTCGCAATGCCCTGCCGGATGAGCCGTGCGGTCTCGGTCATTTCCTCCGGCCGGGCAAGGAACTCGCGCAGCACCGCCACGTCGAGTGCACCCCCGTTGGTGGGCTTCCCCTGATACGCCGGGTGCCGGGTGGCGATATCGGACGTCTTGCGGGCCACTCCATTGGGATTGCGGAACTTCTCGTTACGCTCCGCTTCGGGGTGAAGGGGAAGCAGCTGAAGCAACGCAGACAGCTCCGCCACCCGGTCGTCTTCGGAGTCCAGCCCCTTCCAGCCGTTCTCCTTCACCAGCTGGCAGGCGAGGATGATCTCGTCACGGGCCCAGTCCGGGTTCTTGACCGCCTTGACCTGGAAACCCACCCGCCTCAGCCACGCCACAGCGTGCTCCTTGCCTCCACTGAACTCATGGGCTTTGAGGGGCCTGCCCTGGTCCCACTGATGCGCCACGCCGGCAACGGCTTTCGAGTCGTACTCCCGCCCCTCGTGCACCAGGACGTACGAGCGGGCCTCCTTGAAACCGTAGTGAGCCAGGAAGCCATCCCGCCCCAGTTCGTCATACTCCGCGATGGCCTTGAGTACGGCCCCCCGTGTGATCGCTCCTCTGCGCATGAACGCAGGGTACGGCCGCCGCCGGACACCACCGCCGGACCACCAGCCCCGGCCACATCAGATCAGGCAAGTTCCGTGGCGCTGGTCACCAGTCACGCCAGGCATCGGTGATCGCCCTCAGCAACGACTCGGGATAGATCTCCGCCGCGCCGACCCACTCGGGCCGCTGACAGCCCCGGATGACCGCCACGATCCGCCCTCGCCGATGTCAGACCCCCTGACAGTCCGTGCCGGTGAGAATGACACGCGCCGACTTCTGAGAACTGATCGCCACCCCGGACGGCAAAGCCACCCAAGAGAGCTGCGGACGCCTGGCCGAGGAGGGTGGGGATACCAAAGACCGCCAGCCAAGATCGGCTGGGGGCCTTTGTGCTGGTGGGCGCGGACGGTTTCGAACCGCCGACATCCGCTTTGTAAGCCTGGCACCCGCAGCTGATCCGTACTGGCAGCTCAGCCCCTCTGCGCGCTGCGACGGCTGCCAGAAGCTGCGGACGCCGTAGCGATCCTCCAGTGACCGTGGTTGACCGCTCGATCTGGCACGCATGCTCAGAGCTCAACCCGCTCGCTCACCACATCGTCAGCAGGCTCCCCGTAGCGGAGCACGACGTACGCCGGCCGAAACGGAAGCGCACGCAAGCCCGGCTCCATCACCCGGTATAGAGCGTCTGCGTCAGGCCCGTAGGCGAAGATGACCACCACCCTCCCACCAAACACCGACAGTCGGTCTCTGCCGGGGTATCCGAGCCTGCGGCGTACGACCGACACCCGCTTTGGAAGCCCGATCGGACACGCCGCCCAGGGCTGTGACCAGCGTCCTGCCATGGTGTTGCCGAATGCTCGACATCGCCCACGTCCGGGCTCGTAGATGCCAACTGCAGATGTCAGCCTCCTCTACTCCCGCTACGGCTGCCGGTGTGTGGACCCATCGATTCCTGGTTATCCGCAGGTGGACCAGGTAGTCGGGATCAGCCGCTGGCTACCTCAGGCTCGTAGGGCTACCGCTTCACCCGGCCACGGATTGCGAGGGCCGCAAGGCCGAGCAAGATCGGCTCGCCAACGCGGGATGCCATTTCTGAGTATGTGCCGACAGTCGTCAGTTCTTGTCCGGAGGTACGGAAAACGACCGAGTTGATGACGACGCGCAGCGACTTCTCGAATCGCTCGGTAGACAGGCGTTCCCGCAACGACCCATCAGGATTTACCGGATCTGGTCTGTCGGTTGTCATCGCGATGCGCTGACCTTCGACCGTACCCGTACTCAACGGCTTCGGGTCGCTCTTAGGCAGACCCCACAGCATCAACACAAGCACGGTAATAGTCATGGACAGCAGCAGCCACCCCATTGCACGTGAAGCCCGTAACCCGTAACCCGAGAGCGCCCAATATGCAATGAGCAGGATCCGCTCAGACCGAGGAATGTCGTCGGCGTGGCGACGCATCTCCATTTCACCGTAGTAGAAGTCAGCAGCTCCAGGTTCATGTTTGCCGTCTTCGAAGCTCTTACGTAATTTCCGGTACACGGGAGCCAGCGCGGCTGGCTCTAGCACTTCTTCGCCTTCTGGCACAGGCGCCCAGCCCCCAGTACCTGCGAAACGAGCAGCACGCCAGTGATGCTCTTCGGCTAGCGTCCGGCGCGGCGTCCAGCGCACCGGCCGCATCCCACGTCGGCGTAGACCGGATGGGGTGGCAGCCAGCACATAGAGCCCCTCCAGCCGTAGCTGGTCAAGGTGGATGGCCCCGGCAAACAGAGTCTCGGTGAGATCGACATCGGTGAGCACCAGGTGCGCGGCATCCACGCCCCGCAGCGACATGATTCGCACGCGGCGGTCTCTCATGCCTGCTTCGGGCAGTTCGTCTCCGCCGTACAGGATGAAGGGCCGGGAGCGGGCAGAGATGCTCACCGGGTACTCCACTACTGCATCGCTGAGGTCGACTGCGGCGTACCTCAGGCGCAGCGCCGCAGTGGACATCCAGCGCGTCCGTCGGCACCGCAAGGTTGCAGTAGCCGCCTCAACCGTCACGGCTGCCTCGAAGACCGCCTCGGAGAAATCAAGTTCCCCAATGCACACCAACGGACCCATTGCAGAGGAACGCCCAAAATCCGTCCCTACAAAGCCTGCATAGCGATTGAACTCCACCCCCTCGAAACGGGCTTCGCCACTGAATTTCGCCCCATTGAACCAGGCTTCGCCACTGAACTCTGCCACGACGAACCAGGCATCTTCAATGAAACCCGCCTTACGGAACTTTGCTCCACCATGGAACTGGGCCCCGTTAAACCAGGCGCTGCCACTGAACTTCGCCCCATCGAAATCAGCACCGCCACCGAACTTCGCCCCGCCAAACATGGCCTCGGCACTGAATGACGCATGCCTAAACCAGACCTCGCCGTTGAACTCTGCTTCGCTGAAATCGACTTCGCCACTGAACCGTGCCTCGTTGAACCAGACTGACCCCAACCGGGTTAGACCTACGTTGGGATCATGGAATGCCGCAAGCAGTTCGCGCAGCAAGTCCTCGGTGAACCAGGTTCCGCGATGGTCGAGGTCGGCACCTGGGTAGAGGCTGGCGAGGTACACGGAGCGGTCAGCGGCGCTTAGGTGTGCGAGGCATTCGGCAAACGGCTCGACCCGCCGGCCGCGACAGCCGACCGGCTCCGCAACCTGCGTGCATTGTGGCCAGTTGGGGTCACTCAGGGTGCCAGCTGCGTCGGATGTCGTGGCTGTCATACGGGGAGGGACGCAAGACGGAGTGATCCAGGTTGCCGTACCGCCCTCGTACCGAGGACATACCGTGCGGGCGACCGCGGCGCTTTCACGGCCTGAGAGCCAGTGAGCTCTTTCAGAGTGGCCACTGATCGAGTGACCCAGACCGAGTGAAGAAGACCAGCGCTGCCACGGCCAAGGAGTCGCACCGCGTGCTCCGCACCGCCCTCACCGCCGCCTGCCGCGAGGAGCTGGTGAGCCGGAACGTCGCGACGCTCGTCGAGCCGCCGACTGTCACCGCCCGGGAGCTCTCCCCCTGGTCTCTGGACGAGACGCTTGACTTCCTCGCCGCCGCCCGGAGGGACCCGCTGTACGCCGCCTTCGTGCTCGCCATCGCCCTCGGCTTCCGCCGCGGGGAGGTCGTCGGCCTCCGCTGGGAGAACGTCGACCTCGACAAGCGGGAGATCCGGGTCAGGACGCAGCGGCAGCGGGTGGCCGGTGAGGTGTACGAGGACGACCCCAAGGGCGCCGGCGCAAGCAGACGCTTCCCCTCCCCGCGATCTGCGTCGCTCCCCTGCGGTGGCAGCGTCTCAAGCAGACCGCCGCCCGTGAGAGTGCCGGGGAGAAGTGGACGGAGACCGGGTACGTCTTCACCACCCGCACCGGCCAGCCCATCGAGCCGCGCAACCTGTACCACTCGTTCACCCGCGTCGCGAAGAACGCCGGTCTCCGCGTCGTCCGGCTGCACGACGCCCGGCACGGTACGGCGACGCTCCTCACCGCCGCCGGCGTCCCGCCCCGCGTCGTGATGGAGATCCTCGGGCACAGCCAGATCGCCGTGACGATGAACGTGTACACGCACGTCGTCCAGGACACGCAGCGGGAAGCCGTGGGTCATGTGGATCGGCTGCTCAGGGGCCGTCCCCGGTCGTGATCGACCGCTCCTGTTGATGTCAGAAATAGATGTCAAAGGCCCCGGACCATGATCGGTCCGGGGCCTTTGTGCTGGTGGGCGCGGACGGTTTCGAACCGCCGACATCTGCTTTGTAAGAGCAGCGCTCTACCCCTGAGCTACGCACCCGTGGAAGGAGGCAACAGCCTACATGGCGGGCGGGTGGGTGCCGTACACCGGTGTGCGGGGGACAGCCCCACCCTCGGGAGGGTGGGTCGCCGGATCGTGGGTGGGGGTGGGGGTGCGTAGGTTCGGAGGGATGGCGGGTGTGGGTGGCGGCGGGGTTGCCGTCGGCGCGGGTGGCGAGGGGGTTGTCGTGGGTGTTCGGCGTCGTGCGGTGTTCGGGGTCGTGGGTGGGCTGGTCGTGATGGGCGGGGTGGTGGGGTGCGGGAGTTCCGGGGCGGAGGGGGCGCCGGTGGAGCGGAAGGCGTTCGCGTTCGCCGGGGACGCGTTGACCGTGGACGTGGAGGGTTCCGGGCTGGTGGTCGTGCCCGACGACGTCGAGGAGGTGCGGGTCGAGCGCCAGGTCGAGGGGTGGGTGTTCCTCGGGAGCGGGCCGGAGGCGAGCTGGGGGCTGGCGGACGGGCGGCTCTCGCTGCGGGTGGAGTGCGACGGCCTCGCCTCGGACTGCGGGGCCGTGCACCGGGTGCGGGTGCCGCGCGGGGTGGCGGTGTCCGTCGAGGGCGACAACGGGGACGTGACCGCCGAGGGGTTCGACACGCCGCTGAAGGTGCGCTCGGACAACGGGGACGTGCGGGTCCGGGAGGTGTCCGGGACGCTCGACCTCGGCAGTGAGAACGGGGACGTGACCGTCGAGGCGTCCGCCACCTCGCCCGAGGTCGTGAGCCGGTCCGACAACGGGGACGTGCGGATCACGCTCGGCTCGGTGCCGCGCCGGGTCGACGTCGCCGGCGAGAACGGCGATCTGACCGTCTCGCTGCCCTCCGCCGAGTACGACGTCACCGGCACCACCGACAACGGCGATCGCAGCGTCGAGGTCCCCGAGCGCCGCGGCAGCGGCCGGACGGTGAGCGTGCGCAGCGACAACGGTGACGTCGTCGTGCGGACGGCGAACTGATCGGCCCGTGTGTTCGTCCTTACCGGGTGGGAGAATGAACCGGACCGGGCACGGCGGACACAGCACGGGAGAGGGACGTTGGCGGCGAGCGGCGAGACACCCTGGGGCGACGGTACGGCGCCCAGGGCCGGTTCCATCTTTCGGCTTGCCCTCGCACTGCCGTTGCTCGCCGGGGCGCTGCTGCCGCAGGCGGTCGCCGGCGGGGGCACCCGCAGGTGGTTCGGCGGGCGCGGCGAGGGCCAGCGGGCGGAGGCGCAGGCCGCGAAGGACGCGGCGGCCGCGGCGTTCTACGAGCTGGACACCGCCCAGCGGGGGCTGCGGATCACCCTGGAGACGATCACCGCCGTCGACGGGTCCCCGGAGGCCCGGCGGGCCGTGGAGCAGTTCGAGGCGCTGGGGCGGCGGATCGACGAGGTGTCGCACGCCTACATCACCACCATCGACGCCCATGATCTCGACCGTGACGAGCTCGACGCCGGGACCGCGCACCGCGCCCGGGGGGAGCTCGTACGGGCCCGTGAGGAACTGGAGCGGGTCAAGGGGGAGCTCGACCGGTTCGAGAGCGGGCTCGCGCCGCTGCTCGGGCGGGCCGAGACGCAGCTCGCGCGGCTCGCGCCCGCCGTGGAGCGGGCCCGTCAGGCGCTGCGCGGGGCAAGCGACGCGCTCGACGCCGTCCGCGGGCACGGGCTGCGCGCCGACGACCTGGCGGCCCGGCTCGCCGCGCTCGGGCCCGAGCTGACCCGGCTCAACGAGGGCGCCGGCCGGCACGGCGTCGCCGAGACGCTCCAGCGGGCCGACCAGGTCCTGCGGGACGCCGAGGCGGTACGGGCCGAGGCCGAGCGGCTGCCGGAGCGCGCCGCGGAGATCGACAAGCGGCTGGTGTCGCTGCGGACCCGGGCACAGGCGGTGACGACCCGCGCGGAGGCCGTGGAGCCGGTGCTCTCGGAGCTGCGCCGGCGGTACTCCGTCGCCTGCTGGCAGGACCTCCAGCACGTGCCGGAGCAGGCCGCCGGGGCCGTACGGCAGGCGGAGGAGCGGCTCGCGGAGGCCGTCACGGCCCGGGCCGAGCAGCGGTGGCCGGACGCGACCGCCCTGCTCTCGACCGTACGGGCGCTGCTCGACACGACCGGGGAGGCCGTGTCCGCGGCCGGGGACCGGCTGCGGCGGCTCGACGCGGTCGCGAAGGACCCGAAGTCGGAGACGGACCGGGCCAGGTTCGCGGTACGGGACGCGCAGCGGCTCGCCATGGAGGGCCGGCAGCGGCCCGATCCGCGCCACGCCCGCCCCCTCGACGAGGCCGTGGCCCGGATCGACCGGGCCGTGGACGGGCTCGAAGGGCGGCACCCCGACTACTGGCACTTCCTGATGGAGCTGGAGGCGGTACGGACCGCGGCCGCCGGCGTCGTCGCCGCCATCCGCGAGGAGCGGGGGGCGGGAGCCCACTGACGGGTGGGAGCCCGCTGACGGGTGTGCGGTCCCTGACGGGCGGGCGGCCCCCGGACCAGGCCGCCCTTCGAAGGCCGCCCCGGCCCCTCTCCCCCGCGTCCCTCCGCCGCTAACCTGGCCCCATGCCTCGTTACGAATACCGCTGCCGCACCTGCGGTGACACCTTCGAGCTGAGCCGGCCGATGGCCGAGTCCTCGGCGCCCGCCGCCTGCCCCGCCGGGCATGACGACACCGTGAAGCTGCTCTCGGCCGTGGCCGTCGGTGGCGCGGCGTCCGCCGGCCCCGCCCCGGGCGGGGGCGGGGGTTGCTGCGGCGGAGGCTGCTGCCGCTGACGGCGGGGCCGGGACCGCGGCGGCAGCGCCCTCCTCAGCGGAGGGCCGCCGCGCGGAAGCGGCGGAGGATCTCCTCGCCCGCCGCGACGCCCCGCTCCGCGAGGACGTCGAGGTGGGGGGCGGTCCAGGCGGTGTCGGCGAGTTCGCCGTGGCCCGGGCGCCAGGCGCGGTCCGCGGCGAGCAGCAGGTCGGCGTCGAGGAGCGAGTCGCCGGCGGCGAGGGTGAGCGCGGCGCCGGTGCGCCGGGCGACCTCGCGGACGGCGGCGCCCTTCGTGAGCGGCTTCGGCACCGCGTACACCTTGCGGCCCTGGAGCGAGACGGTCCAGCCGCGGTCGCCCGCCCAGGCGCCGAAGCGGTCCAGCCAGTCCTCCGGGAGCCGTTCCCGCTCGACGACGAGGTAGGCGAAGAGGTCCTCGGCGACCCGGTGCTTGCGCACCCAGGACAGGTCCGTCGTCGCGGTGAGGTAGGCGCGGATCTCGGAGAGCGGGGCGCACTCCTCGGCGAGCCTGCGGAGGACGGAGGCGTGCCACTCGTCGTCGGTGACGCCGTCGACGAGGATGTGTCCGCCGTTGGCGCAGATGGCGTACTTCGGTGTGCTGCCCGGGAGCTGGAGGCGCTGGTACTGCTTGCGCGTCCGGGTGGTGGTGGGGACGAAGACGGTCTCGGCGGTGAGCCGCGCGAGGAGCTCGGCGGCCTCCTCCGTCATGTACGAGAGCGGCTTGGACTCGTGGACCTCGACGCAGAGCAGGCGGGGCGCCTGCGCGTCCGGCATGCCGAGGGCGAGGGCGGCGGTCGAGTAGATCAGGGTGCGGTCGAGGTCGCTGGCGACCAGGGTCGTCGCGGGGGCGGGGGTGCTCATCGGGACACCACCGCCTTGCCGTCGGCGCCTGTCGCACCCCTGGTGTACTGGGGGTGGATCAGGCCCACGCACGTGTACGGGAGGCCGTCGACCTCCTCCACGGGGACTCCGCGCTGCTCCGCGAGGAGGCGTACGTGGGCGAGGTCGGCGCCGGCGCCGCGCTGGGCGAGGATCTTCCAGGGGACGCGCCGGAGCAGGACGCGGGTGGTCTCGCCGACGCCGGGCTTGACGAGGTTGACGTCGTGGATGCCGTACTCCTCGCTGATCCGCTCGACGGCCGCCCAGCCCTCCCAGGTGGGGGTGCGGTCGGTGGCGAGGAGGTCCTTGACGTCGGTGTCGACGGTGCCGGCGACCTCGTCGAAGCGGGCCTCGACGGCGTCGAGGAAGGCGTTCGAGACGTCGGCGCCGGCCAGGTCGCGGTAGAACTTGGCGCCGTGGAAGTCGTCCGGGCCGACCAGGTCGGAGCGGAGCACCGTGCGCGATATCAGGCCGGAGACGGTGGAGTTGAGGCACGCGGAGGGGATGAGGAAGTCCTCGCGGGTGCCGTAGGTGCGGACGCAGGAGCCGGGGTCGGCGAGGACGGCGATCTCCGGGTCGAAGCCGGCGAACTCCTCGGACTCCCGCAGGGCCGCGGCGAGTTCGCGGGTGATGGCGCCCTTGCCGGTCCAGCCGTCGACGAAGACGACGTCGGCGGGGTCGTGGTGGGCGGCGAGCCAGCGCAGGGCGTTGGCGTCGATGCCCCGGCCGCGGACGATGGAGACGGCGTAGTGGGGCAGGTCGAGGCCGTGGCGCCGGTGCGCCCAGCGGCGCATGAGGACGCCGACGGGGGTGCCGGCGCGGGCGAGCGACACGAGGACCGGCGGGCCGGGGCGGTCGGACCGCTCGGCCAGGACGGTCTCGGTGACGGTGCCGACGGCGTGGGCGATGCGGGAGGCGGAGGCGTCCAGGGCGCTGTGGAAGAGCTTCTGGTAGCGGGCGCTCGGCTGGTACTCGACGGGCAGCGACTCGGCGTAGTGCGCGCCGCCGCTCTGGATGGCTTCCTCGCGTTCCTCGGTGGGCGCCTCCAGCTCGACGTCCGAGAGGTCCTGGAGCAGCCAGCCGACCTCCTCGGGTGCGTACGAGGAGAAGGCGGGGCCGCGGAGGGGCTCGGGCAGCATGGAGCTCCTTTCGGGAGCTTCGGTGGTTCCGAAGACTGCGGTGGCTTCGGATGCGGTCGCGGCCACCGGTTCCGTGGCCGCCTGCGGTACGTGCGGAGGTACGGCTCGCGGGGCGTCGTCCTCGGGGGTCCGCGCGGCGCCCCGCGGCGCGTAGGACGGGACGACGGCCAGGACGACGTGCGGGATGTGCGCGGAGAGCTGGGCCAGGAGGCCCTCGGGGGCGTGCAGCTCGGGGGTGTCGGCGGCCGAGTCGACGACGGCGACGACGGCGTCGTAGCCGCCGCCCGCCACGTTGTAGGCGTACCGCTCGCCGGGGCCGTCGGCGGGGTCGTCGTGGGCGGGGAAGACGAGCCGGGTGCGGATGGCGTAGCCGGGGTCGTCGACGGCGAGGACGGGCGAGCGGGTGGTGGTGGAGTACCGGACGTCGAGCCCGGCGTCCTCCAGGGCTCCGGCGAGCCGGAGCGGCGCGTACATGAGCTCCTCGAAGCCGAGCACGAGAACGCGGGGGCCGCGGGGGCCGCCGGTGGCGTCGCCGTCGGCGGGGTCCGGGGCGGCGGCGGCGAGGGCCTCGGTGAGGGCCTCCGTCATCGCCGGGAGGGCCGTCTCCAGGAGGGCGCGGTGGGCGGGCGTGAAGCCGTGGCGGCCGCCGTCGGGGAGTGCGGCGGGCCAGTCGAGGTCGGCGCGCACGGGGGTGGCGACGGCGGCGAAGCCGCCGCGGGAGCGGGCCTGGGCGGCGCCGTTCCCGGGTTCGTGCCGGGCCACCAGCTCCTGTCCCTTGGCGAGGACGCCGTCCGGGAGGCCGACGGTGCCGGCGGCGAGGCTGATCAGGTCGACGCGGGCGCCGATCTCGGCCGCGAAGGCGGTGAGCCGGTCGCGGTCGGCGGGGGCGCGCATGTCGACGAGGGCGACGACGACGTACCGGTCGCGGGGGTAGCGCTCGTGGAGGCCGCGGATGGTGTTGAGGACGGTGTTGCCGGTGGAGAACTCGTCGTCGACGAGGACGAGCGGTCCCTTCCCGGCCAGCAGCTCCGGGTCCTCCGGCAGCAGCAGGTGCGAGGTGGCGTGCGAGTGGGACTCCTCGAAGCCGCCCGCGGTGGTGACGCCGGCCACGGGGCGGCGGGTGGAGTGGAGGTAGGGGGCGGTGCCGAGGCCGTCGGCGACGGCGTGGCCGAGGGCGGTGGCGGTCTCGGCGTAGCCGAGGACGACCGCGTTCCCGGCCTCCTCCGCGCCGAGGAGCTCACGGACGCGCAGGCCGAGGCCGAGGCCGGAGCCGTAGACGACGGAGGGGTGCTGCGGCACGTGCTTGCCGAGCACGCTGGAGACGAGCAGGTGGGCCCGCTTGGGGTTGCGGCGCAGGGCGAGGCCCAAGAGGGCCGTCAGCTCCTCGTCGCCGACCAGCTCGACGCCGAGCCGCTCCGCGACCCATGTTCCGGTCCACACCACGTCGCCGCAGTCCTTTCGTCAGCCGGCGAGGCCGGCGGTGAGCAGTTCCACGAAACCGACGTCCTCGCGGGCGACGCCGAAGACCTCGGCGCGGACGAGGGTGCGCTCGGCCCAGGCGCGGTGCGGTTTCACTTCGTTCATCTTGTTCGTGTAGACGGAGCGGAGCACGCCGCCGCCGTCCTGTTCGGGCCGGAGGATGTCCTGGGCGTCGCTCCACTCCTCGTGGCTGACCACGGACAGAGCGTGGACGGGCAGCACGTGGGTGGGGTGGATGCAGGTCTTGCCGAGGAGGCCGTTGGCGCGGTCGAGCTCGATCTCGCGGAGCAGTCCGTCCATGTCGTGCTCGATGAGGGCGGTGCGCAGGTCCTCGGCGCGGCCCTCCAGGAAGGGGCTGCGGCGCAGCTGGGGCTTGAAGATGCGCTCGCCGGGGCGGAAGTACTCCCAGACGGGTCCGGTGATGGTGAAGCCGGTGCCGTCGGCGCGGCCGAGGACGTTGACGACGTCGGCGATGACGTGGGCGACGACCTTGACGTCGTAGGCGGTCATGTCGGGCGAGCGGCGGAGCCCGTAGGCGGAGCAGAAGTCGGTGACGCCGAGGCGGAGGGCGAGGACGCGGTCGCGGTACTTGTCGGTGATCGAGGCGATGCCGGCGAGGGTCTCGGCCCGGGTCTCCAGGTGGAGGAGCTCGGGGGACTCCAGGACGGGCATGGCGTAGAGGCTGCGTCCGGCGGCGCGCTCGGCGCGGGTGAGGGCTTCGAGGAAGGCGGTGCCGCGGGCCTCGGTGAATTTCGGCAGTACGAATCCGGACAGCAGGTCCACGGTGTCGCCCAGGCGGGTGACGAGGTCGGTGATCTGGCGCGGTTCGCGGACGCGGATGAAGAGCAGCGGGACGTCGGGACCGCCCGCGGCCCGCCCGTCGGCGAGGTCGCGGAACTGGCGGACGAGGTTGTCCTCACCGGCCTCGACGTCGGCGTCGCTGATCGAATCCTCCAGGCAGAGGACCATGGAGACGACGCCGCGGGCGGCCTGCTTGCGGATGTCGTCGGCGAGCCGGGGCCGGGTGGCCGGGCTGTAGAGCGTGGCGCCGAGGGCGACCGCGAGCGTGCGGGCGGGCGAGTCGGCGGTGAACTCGGCCGGCTCGCGGTGGAACAGTCCGTTCCGCACCGCGGACGGGATGTGCCCGAAATGACGCATGTAAGTCCCCCGTCTGCTTGCTTGGGCCCTGACGACATGTGGCCGGTAATAGTACGTAGGTGCGGGTGTCCGTAGTTCCCACTCCGCATGAAATCCAGGTAACTCGTCCCCATCGGGCACCTCCCACCCCCATGATTCCGTCAGGTGTACGCGTCAGGTTCCGGCCGTCGCGGGGCGTCCGGGGCACGACCGGTGGCGCGGGCTCCGCTACGCGTGGTGCCCCCGCGTTGTCCCCCGGTCGGGCAGGAGGGCAGGATGGCCGTCATGACGCACGCGATGCTGAAGGGCTCCAACGTCCCTCTCGACACCGCGGCCGTACGGGCCGTGCTCCGCTGGACCCCGGGCCCCGGGGTCCCCGACGTGGACGCCTCCGCCCTGGTGCTGGGCCTCGAAGGGCGGGTCCGCTCCGACGAGGACTTCGTCTTCTACAACCAGCCGCGCCACCCCTCGGGCCTGGTGCGGCGGCTGCCGAAGAAGCGGGTCGCCGACGGGCTGACGGACACCGTCGAGGCCGATCTCGGCGCGCTCGACCCGTCCATCGACCGGGTGGTGCTCGCCGCCTCCTCGGACGGCGGGACCTTCCGCTCGGTGACCGACCTGCGGATCGTCCTGTACGACGCCGCGGTCGCGCCCGAGCGGGAGCTGGCTTTCTTCGACGTGACGGCGGAGACCGGCGAGGAGACCGCGGTCATCTGCGGCGAGCTGTACCGCCGCGGCGACGGGTGGAAGTTCCGCGCGGTCGGCCAGGGCTATCCGACCGGCCTGGTGGGCCTGGCGACGGACTTCGGCATCTCGGTCGACGAGGAGCCCGACGGACCCGCCGCGGCGCCCGGGACGGCCGCCGAGACCCCCGCCGACCCCTTCGCCGAGACCGCGCTCGTCGAGGCCGGTGAGGCCGGTACGGGCTCCGCCGCGCACGGCGACCTCGACGCGACCGTCGTCCACGCCCCCGCGCCGCCGGTGCCGCCCGTGCCGCCGATGCCGGACCGGGCGCCCGCCTACGGCTACCCGCAGCAGCCGGCGGCGGGCCCCGGGCCCTCGTACGGCTATCCGCAGCCGGTGCACGCCGCGCACGGCCCGGAGCCCGTCCGGGAGTTCCGGATGCCGCCGATGGGGCCGCAGTTCCAGCGTCCGTGAGCCCGGCGGCGGCGCCGGCCGGTCCGGTAAGCCGCCGGGGGCCGCGGTCACGTCTTCGACTTGTAGCCGCGGCCCCACTGGAGTCCCCAGCCGTAGAGGCGGTCCAGCTCGGCCTGGAAGCCGTAGACGAACCGCACCTCGCGCCGGACCATCAGCTCGCCCTTGCTGTTGTCCACGGAGAAGACGGCGCAGGAGCGGGCCTGCGGGGCGCGCTCGTCGAGATCGATCTCGATCCGCGGCCCGTTGCTCGGGTAGAGCGTGATCTTGGCGTGCGTCCGGTCGAAGGCCGGCGTCTGGTCGTAGATGTACGCGAAGAAGAGCAGCCGCTTGATCTGGTCCTTGTGGTCCAGATTGACGAAGATCGTCTCCCCTGAGGGGGCGCCGAACCGGTCGTCGCCGCTGAGCTTCACGTACGGGGCGGCGTTGAGGTCGCCGAAGAAGCCGCCGAGCGGCTGCACCACGCCCTTGCTCCCGTCCTTGAGCTCGTAGAGGCAGCCGAGGTCGAGGTCGACGTTGACCATGCCCTGGGTGTGGGCCTGGACGACCTCGGGGCGGAAGAACTGGGCCGGGTTGCGCAGCAGCCGGCCGCTCTGCCGGGAGCGGCCCTCGATGTCGGAGGTCCGCATCCGCCAGGAGAGGTTGACCCGGAGGTTGCCGGTGGCGCCGCCCTGCTGGGCGAGCGAGACCGAGGGGCGGCGCCTGGTCAGGTCGATGGTGTGGGACGCGCCCACACCCGTGTCGAAGGACGTCGTCCGCCCCGGAATCAGGTTGTCCCAGAAGGCCATCGGGCCCCCACCCCCCACATCGGTCGCCTTGCCCGGCCGTCACACGCCTGCGGGGCGACCGGACGGGCCGGTCGCCCCGCAGGGAAGCGTTCCTCATTGTCCCCGGTGTCACACCCCGTGGCGGGGCGCACATCAGGGTGCAGGGTGTCACACCCCGGAGCTCACCTCGGCCTTGTCCCCGGACGAGCCGGAGCCGCCCTCGGCCGCCGCGAGCGCCTTGTTGCGGCGGACGGAGGACCAGAAGGACCAGGCGATCAGGATGACGCCGATGGAGCCGGTGATGACCTCGGGGATCTCGTACTGGATGGTGACCAGGAGGAGGACGGCGAGGGCGCCGATGGCGTAGTGGGCGCCGTGCTCCAGGTACACGTACTCGTCCAGGGTGCCCTGCTTGACCAGGTAGACCGTGAGCGACCGGACGTACATGGCGCCGACACCGAGGCCGAGCGCCATCAGGACGATGTCGTTGGTGACGGCGAAGGCGCCGATGACCCCGTCGAAGGAGAAGGAGGCGTCGAGGACCTCCAGGTAGAGGAACATGAAGAAGGCGGCCTTGCCGGCCAGCTGGACCGCGGAGACCTTCTTGCCGCTGCGGCGGGCCTCTTCCTCGGCCTCGTGCTCGCGCTCCTCCTCCTCTTCCAGCTTGCTCTCGAAGAAGCCGGAGAGACCGCCGACGACGAGGTACGTGATGAGGCCGGCGATGCCGGAGATGAGGACCGTCTGCGCCTTGTCGACGTGCGTGCCGCCGTGCTGGTGGGCCTGGGTCGCGAAGGTCATCGCGGTGACGAGCAGGACGACCAGCGCGATGCAGACCGACAGCATGTCGACCTTGCCGAGCTTGGCCAGCGGGCGCTCGATCCAGCGCAGCCACTGGATGTCACGGTCCTCGAAGATGAAGTCGAGGAAGATCATCAGAAGGAACATGCCACCGAACGCGGCGATCGACGGGTGCGCGTCGGTGACCAGTTCCTGGTAACGGTCGGCGTCGTTGAGCGCCAGGTCGACGGCCTCGATCGGACCGATCTTGGCGCTGACCGCGACGATCAGGACGGGGAAGACCAGTCGCATTCCGAAGACGGCGATCAGAATGCCGATGGTGAGGAAGATCTTCTGCCAGAAGGCATTCATCTTCTTCAGGATGCCGGCGTTGACCACCGCGTTGTCGAAGGAGAGCGAGATCTCGAGGACGCAGAGGATCGCGACGATCCCGAACGCCTCCCACCCCCCGTAGAGAACTGCGGCGACCAGGCCGAGCACGGTGATCGCGAACGACCAGCCGAAGGTTTTCAGAACCACTGCCTACCCCATTGTGTGATAACGCGGCTTTACGAAACGTTGACCCCGAAGTCTAGGGCGATGCCCCGCAGTCCGGACGCGTACCCCTGGCCGACCGCGCGGAACTTCCATTCGCCGTTGTAGCGATAGAGCTCGCCGAAGATCATCGCGGTCTCGGTGGAGGCGTCCTCCGAGAGGTCGTACCGGGCCAGCTCCTGCCCGTCGGCCTGGTTCACCACCCGGATGAAGGCATTGCTGACCTGACCGAAGGTCTGGCCGCGGTTGTCGGCGTCGTGGATGGAGACCGGGAAGACGATCTTGTCGCACTGGGGCGGGACGCGGGTGAGGTCGACGATGAGCGACTCGTCGTCGCCGTCGCCCTCGCCGGTGAGGTTGTCACCGGTGTGCTCGACCGAACCCTCGGGGCTGCGCAGCTGGTTGTAGAAGACGAAGTACTCGTCGCCCAGTACCCGGCCGGCCTGGCACATGAGGGCACTGGCGTCGAGGTCGAAGGGGGCTCCGGTGGTGGACCGCGCGTCCCAGCCGAGGCCCACGAGGACCTTGGTGAGGTTGGGTGCGGCCTTGGAGAGGGAGACGTTGCCTCCCTTGGCGAGCGTGACGCCCATGGTGTTCGGTTCCTCCCCGGTGGATGCTGCTGCCATGAGGCACGTCCGGCGCCGCACGTGAGGTGCGGCGCCGGACGTCGTCGAGCGGGGTCCGGTCCCGGGCGCTGCGGCCCGGCCCCGGACGGCCTTCGGTGCGCGGCTCAGACGTTGACGCCGAAGTCCTGCGCGATGCCGCGCAGACCCGAGGCGTAACCCTGGCCGACCGCGCGGAACTTCCACTCCGCGCCGTGGCGGTACAGCTCGCCGAAGACCATGGCGGTCTCGGTCGAGGCGTCCTCGGAGAGGTCGTACCGGGCGATCTCGGCGCCGCCGGCCTGGTTCACGACGCGGATGAACGCGTTGCGCACCTGGCCGAAGGACTGCTGGCGGTTCTCGGCGTCGTAGATGGACACCGGGAAGACGATCTTGGACACGTCGGCCGGCACGCCGGCCAGGTTGACCTTGACCTGCTCGTCGTCGCCCTCGCCCTCACCGGTGAGGTTGTCACCGGTGTGCTCGACGGAACCGTCGGCGCTCTTGAGGTTGTTGAAGAACACGAAGTCCTGGTCGTTGCGGACCTTGCCGGCCTCGCTCACCAGGATGGCGCTGGCGTCGAGGTCGAAGTCCGTACCGGTGGTGGTGCGGACGTCCCAGCCCAGACCGACGGTCACGGCGGTGAGGCCAGGGGCCTCCTTGGTCAGCGAGACGTTGCCGCCCTTGCTGAGGCTGACTCCCACGAGTCCCTCCATTGGTTTCCAGGGGCAGCGCCCCCAGTCGTGCGTTGGCATCGGATCAACGACTGGATCCTAGTGACGGGTTCCCAGTCGAAACAGGCGATTCGCCCGGGGAATCGGGGGATGTCGGCCGAAGCCGTCGATTCCGGGTCCGGCGCGGCGGACTCAGAGGGTCTCGAGGGCCTTCACGTAGGCGTCGAGGTCACGGGCGTCCGGCAGGGCGTTGACGACCGTCCAGCGGACGACGCCCTCCTTGTCGATGATGAAGGTGCCCCGGACGGCGCAGCCCTTGTCCTCGTCGAAGACGCCGTAGGCGCGGGAGGCGTCGCCGTGCTTCCAGAAGTCGGAGAGCAGCGGGTACTCCAGGCCCTCCTGCTCGGCGAAGACGCGCAGGGTGTGGATGGAGTCGTTGGAGACGGCGAGCAGCTGGGTGTCGTCGTTGACGAACTTCGGCAGGTTGTCGCGGAGCTCGCACAGCTCGCCGGTGCACACGCCGGTGAAGGCGAAGGGGTAGAAGAGCAGCACCACGTTCTTCTCGCCGCGGAAGTCGGAGAGCCTCACGGTGCGCCCGTGGTTGTCCTTGAGCTCGAAATCGGGGGCCTTGGTGCCGACCTCGATCGCCATCGCGTACGCATCCCTTCGACGGGGCCCGGCCTCTGGGCCGAACCGGTGAACCCCACCCTACGGCCTGGCCGGCGGCCGTCCGCGCGGCCCGGGCCGGCCCCCGACGGGCCCCCGGCGGCCTTCTCCGCGGGCCGGGAGAGCGCGAAAGCCCCCGCCGTGACGACGGCGGGGGCTTCGCGCAGCAGGGGATCAGCGCTTGGGAGCGGCCAGGCGGGTGCCCGTCCAGTCCTTGGCGACGCTGATGCTCTTGGTCTGGGAGAGACCTGCGGTCTGCGCGGCATCGTTGATGTCGCTCGGCTCGATGTAGCCGTCGCGGCCGGTCTTGGGGGTCAGCAGCCAGATGTTGCCGCCGTCCTCCAGCAGACCGATGCTGTCCACCAGTGCGTCGGTGAGATCACCGTCCTCGTCACGGAACCAGAGGACGACGGCGTCGGCGACGTCGTCGTATTCCTCGTCCACGAGCTCCTGGCCGATGATGGACTCGATGCCTTCACGGAGATCCTGGTCGACGTCGTCGTCGTAGCCGATCTCCTGGACCACCTGTCCGGGCTCGAACCCCAGCCTCGTCGCCGGGTTGGTCCGCTCCTCCGCGTGGTCCGCGGTCGCGCTCACGGCTTGCCTCCTGATCATGTATCGGAAAATGCTCGGGCCGCGCATGTGCGCGGCGCTGGCCGTAGTCCACACGTGACGGGGCGGATCGCGCAAGTACCCGGCCGTGGAGACCGCCGAAACGGTGACGTTTGGGGCCGTCTCACCGCAACTGCCGACGGCTTTCGACAGCGCTCCGTGATCAGGCGTACACGATTCGTCCCGCTTCGCGGGCTTCTGCGGTTTCAGTCTGCCGAACGCTCTGCCGGAACGCATGCGCGGATTGGGCGTAAGGTTGCGATTTGACCGCACTCCGCGCACAGGGAGGGGCGCGGGGAGGATTACCTCTCGGTAAAGATGACGTGTGCCGCGAGCCGGGTACACGATGGACGTCCCCGGCCTCGGACATCCCGGCCTCCACGGGGCTCCCCTCCCTCGTGGGGCTCCCCCCGACCAGCGAAGGAACAGCGTGGCTCCCGGATCCGATCGCAACCCGATCATCATTGGCGGCCTTCCCAGCCAGGTCCCGGATTTCGACCCCGAAGAGACCCAGGAGTGGCTCGACTCCCTCGACGCGGCCGTCGACGAGCGGGGCCGGGAGCGGGCCCGCTACCTGATGCTCCGGCTGATCGAACGCGCCCGCGAGAAGCGGGTGGCCGTGCCCGAGATGCGCAGCACGGACTACGTCAACACCATCGCCACCAAGGACGAGCCCTTCTTCCCCGGCAACGAGGAGATCGAGCGCAGGGTCCTCAACGCCACCCGGTGGAACGCGGCCGTGATGGTCTCGCGCGCCCAGCGTCCGGGCATCGGCGTCGGCGGCCACATCGCCACCTTCGCCTCCTCGGCCTCCCTCTACGACGTGGGCTTCAACCACTTCTTCCGGGGCAAGGACGAGGGCGACGGCGGCGACCAGATCTTCTTCCAGGGCCACGCCTCCCCCGGCATCTACGCCCGCGCCTTCCTCCTCGACCGGCTGACGGCGACCCAGCTCGACGGCTTCCGCCAGGAGAAGTCGAAGTACCCGAACGGGCTGTCGTCGTACCCGCATCCGCGGCTGATGCCGGACTTCTGGGAGTTCCCGACGGTGTCGATGGGCCTCGGTCCGCTCGGCGCGATCTACCAGGCGCGGATGAACCGGTACATGGAGGCGCGCGGGATCGCCGACACCTCCGCGTCGCACGTGTGGGCCTTCCTCGGCGACGGCGAGATGGACGAGGTCGAGTCGCTCGGCCAGCTCTCCATCGCGGCCCGCGAGGGGCTCGACAACCTCACCTTCGTCGTCAACTGCAACCTTCAGCGGCTCGACGGCCCGGTCCGCGGCAACGGCAAGATCATCCAGGAGCTGGAGTCGATCTTCCGGGGCAACGGCTGGAACGTCATCAAGCTGATCTGGGACCGCTCGTGGGACCCGCTGCTCGCGCAGGACCGGGACGGCATCCTGGTGAACCGGCTGAACACCACGCCGGACGGCCAGTTCCAGACGTACGCGACGGAGACCGGCTCGTACATCCGCGACCACTTCTTCGGCGACGACCACCGGCTGCGGGCGATGGTCGAGTCCATGTCGGACCACCAGATCCTGCACCTGGGCCGCGGCGGTCACGACCACAAGAAGATCTACGCGGCCTACGCGGCGGCCAAGGCCCACAAGGGCCAGCCGACGGTGATCCTGGCGCAGACCGTCAAGGGCTGGACCCTCGGCCCCAACTTCGAGGGCCGCAACGCCACCCACCAGATGAAGAAGCTGACGGTCGACGACCTGAAGCGCTTCCGCGACCGGCTGCACATCCCGGTGTCCGACAAGGAGCTGGAGTCCGGCCTCCCGCCGTACTACCACCCGGGGCGGGACTCCGAGGAGATCCAGTACATGCACGACCGCCGCAACGCGCTCGGCGGCTACGTGCCGACCCGGGTCGTGCGGTCCCAGCCGCTGGCGCTGCCGGACGACGCCACCTACGCGGCGGTCCGCAAGGGCTCGGGCCAGCAGTCGATCGCCACCACGATGGCCTTCGTCCGGCTGCTGAAGGACCTGATGCGGGACAAGGAGATCGGCAAGCGCTTCGTGCTGATCGCGCCGGACGAGTACCGCACCTTCGGCATGGACTCCTTCTTCCCGAGCGCCAAGATCTACAACCCGCTGGGGCAGCAGTACGAGGCGGTCGACCGCGAACTCCTCCTCGCCTACAAGGAGTCCCCCACCGGCCAGATGCTGCACGACGGCATCTCCGAGGCCGGCTGCACGGCCTCGCTGATCGCCGCCGGCTCGGCCTACGCCACCCACGGCGAGCCGCTGATCCCGGTCTACGTCTTCTACTCGATGTTCGGCTTCCAGCGGACCGGCGACCAGTTCTGGCAGATGGCCGACCAGCTCGCCCGCGGCTTCGTCCTGGGCGCCACGGCCGGCCGCACCACGCTGACCGGCGAGGGCCTCCAGCACGCCGACGGTCACTCGCACCTCCTCGCTTCGACGAACCCGGCCTGCCTCGCCTACGACCCGGCGTTCGGGTTCGAGATCGCGCACATCGTCAAGGACGGTCTGCGCCGGATGTACGGCCCCGAGGCCGAGGACGTCTTCTACTACCTGACGGTCTACAACGAGCCGATCCAGCACCCGGCCGAGCCGGAGGACGTGGACGTGGAGGGCATCCTCCAGGGCATCCACCTCTTCCGGCGCGCCGAGGCGGGCACGATCCCGGCGCAGATCATGGCCTCCGGCGTCGCCGTCCCGTGGGCGATCGAGGCGCAGCGGATCCTCGCCGAGGAGTGGAACGTCCGGGCCGACGTGTGGTCCGCGACCTCCTGGAACGAACTGCGCCGCGAGGCGGTGGCGGTCGAGGAGCACAACCTGCTCCACCCGGACGAGGAGCAGCGCGTCCCGTACGTCACCCGCAAGCTCCAGTCCGCCGAGGGCCCGTTCGTGGCGGTCTCGGACTGGATGCGCTCGGTGCCGGACCAGATCTCCCGCTGGATCCCCGGCCCGTACACCTCCCTCGGCGCCGACGGCTTCGGCTTCGCGGACACCCGCGGCGCCGCCCGCCGGTACTTCCACATCGACGCCCAGTCGGTCGTGCTCGCGGTGCTGACCGAGCTGGCCCGGGACGGCAAGGTGGACCGCGCGGTCCTGAAGCAGGCGGTGGACCGCTACCAGCTGCTGGACGTGGCGGCCGCCGACCCGGGTCCCGCGGGCGGCGACGCCTGACGGCTCCCGGGCGGGAGCAGCGCCTGGTGAGGGGCGGTGGGACCGGCGGTCCCGCCGCCCTTCGGCATTCCTTACGATGCCCCGCATGTCCGTGAAGAAGGAGCGCCCCCCGAAGGTCCGCTGGGAAGAGCGCACCCAGACCCCGCTGCTGGTGCTGGCTGTGGCCTTCGGTGTCGCATACGCCGTGCCGATCGTCGCGCCCGGCGCCGAGCCGTGGGTCCTCCGGCTGTGCCGCCACGTCGAGTGGGCGGTGTGGGGGGCGTTCGCCCTGGACTACCTGGTCCGGCTCTGCCTGGCTCCGGCCCGCTGGGCCTTCGTCCGCTCGCACCCCCTCGACCTCCTCGCGGTCCTGCTGCCGCTGGTGCAGCCACTGCGGCTGCTGCGCGTGGTCTCCACCCTCCTCCTCGTGGGCCGGCGGGCCCGGATGGCCCCGCAGATAACGCTCACCACCTATGTGGCGGGCGCGGTGGTCGGGCTGATGATGTTCGGCTCGCTGGCGGTGCTCCACGTGGAGCGGGACGCGCCGGAGGGCAACATCAAGACCCTGGGCGACGCCGTCTGGTGGTCGTTCACCACCATGACGACGGTCGGCTACGGCGACCACGCGCCGACGACCGGTCTCGGGCGGGTGCTCGCGGTGGGGCTGATGCTCTCGGGCATCGCCCTGCTGGGTGTGGTGACCGCCAACATCGCGGCCTGGTTCATCGCCCGCTTCGAGCGGGACGACGCGGTGGAGCGCCGTCAGACGGAGCTCCTGGAGGCCCTGACCCGGGAGGTCCGCGAGCTCCGCGCCGAGGTCGCCCGGCTCTCGGCCCCGGTGCCGCCGCAGGCCGTACCGGAGGCGGCCGCGCCCGGAGCCGTACACACCGGGCCGGACACCGGGCCCGAGGTCGCGCCACAGGCCGCACCACAGGCCGCACCGGGGGGCGCGGCGGAGGTCGTGCCCGAGGTCGTGCCGGGGCCGGCGCCCGAGGCCGTACGGGGGCCGGTGCCGGACGGCGTGCCGGCGCCCGGCGGTCCTGGTGCGCCTAGCGCTCCCAGAGCTTGAAGGCTCTGACCTCGTAGGGCGTGTGCGGGACCCACGTCCCCCGGCCCGGGTAGGTCTCGAACTCGCCCGCCTCCGCGCACTCCGCCGACTGGTACGCGGTGACCGGCCGGCCCGTGCGGACGGCCAGGGACTGGGCCGAGGCCCCGGCCGGGAGGGCGACGCAGCTGTCGAGGTCCGTCGTCGCCAGTTCGTACGTCCACGGCCTGCCCTTGAAGTCGGGCTTCGGCCAGAGGCAGAGCCGGCCGGGCCCGCAGGCCCCGAGGGCGGTCCCGGCGGCCGGAGCGGCCGGTGTGCTCCCCGCGGCCGCGGCGGTGATGCGGGCGGCCGGAGCCGGGGCCCGGGCGGCCGGAGCGGCTGTGGCCGGGAGCGCGGCCAGGAGCAGGACGGCCGCCCCCGCGAGCACGGCCGACGCCCTCGTCACCCTCGTCCCCACACCGATCGATGTCATACGGATCAACCCCCCATGTCGTCACTCTCTGTAACCACGATCATGGGTGAGGTGACCCTCCGAAAGGAAGAGGGGCCGCCCCCGTTCCCTCGAACGGGTGACGGCCCCCTGGGGACCTCAGGCCGCGCCGGAGCGCGGGAGGGGCGTCAGATGTGGCCGCCGCCCATGCCGGCCTGCGCGTTCTCGCCGCGCTTGGTCAGGGTGGCGACCAGGGCCGCGACCACGGCGACGACACCGGCGACGGTGAAGGCCAGGCCCATGCCCTGGAGGAAGGTGTCGTGGATGACGTCGGAGATCTTGGCGAAGAGGTCCGGGGTCATGCCGGGAGCCTTGGCCATCGCCTCCGGGGCCATGCCGAACTCGGCGGCCTCCTCCAGGCGCGGGTCGGCCGGGACCGGGATGCCGGCCTCCTTCCAGTTCTCCGCGAAGGCGCTGGAGACCTTGGAGGACATGACCGCGCCGAGCACCGCGGTGCCGAGCGCGCCGCCGACCTGCATGGCGGCCTGCTGGAGGCCGCCGGCGACACCGGAGAGCTCCAGCGGCGCGTTGCCGACGATGACCTCGGTGGCGCCGACCATGACCGGGGCGAGGCCCAGGCCGAGGAGGGCGAACCAGAGCGACATCGCCAGGGTGCTCGTACCGGCCGAGAGCGTGATCATGCCGAACATCGCGGCGGCCGTGCAGACCATGCCGCCGACGAGCGGCACCCGCGGCCCGAACTTGGTGATGAGCGCGCCGGCCAGCGGCGAGGAGACGATCATCATCGCGGTCAGCGGGAGGAGCCGCAGACCGGCGTCGATCGGGCCGAGCCCCTTCACGCCCTGGAGGTAGAAGGTGACGAAGAAGAGGCCGCCCATGAAGGCGAAGGCCATCAGGACCATCAGCACCACACCGGCCGAGAGCGGCACGGAGCGGAACATGGCCAGCGGGATGAGCGGCTCCTTGACCTTCGTCTCCCAGACGGCGAAGACGGCGAAGAGCACGATCGCGCCGAGCAGACAGCCCCACGTGTTGGCGCTGGTCCAGCCCCAGTCGGCGCCGGCCTTGATGAGGCTCCAGACGAGCAGGCCCATCGCGCCGGAGAGCAGCGCGATGCCGAGGACGTCGAAGGAGCGCGGCGCGTTCTCGGCGCGGTGGTCCTTGAGGATGATCATGCCGAGCGCGAGCGCGAGCACGCCGACCGGCACGTTGATGAAGAACACGGACTGCCAGCTGACGTGCTCGACGAGGAAGCCGCCGAGGATCGGGCCGCCCGCCGTGGAGGCGCCGATGACCATGCCCCAGATACCGATGGCCATGTTCAGCTTCTCGGCGGGGAAGGTGGCGCGCAGCAGGCCGAGCGCGGCCGGCATCAGCAGGGCGCCGAAGAGGCCCTGGAGCACGCGGAAGGCGATCACGAAGGCGATCGAGTCGGAGAGGCCGATCGCGCCGGAGGCGGCGGCGAAGCCCGCGATGCCGATGAGGAAGGTCTGGCGGTGGCCGAAGCGGTCACCGAGCTTGCCGGCGGTGATCAGGGCGACGGCGAGCGCGAGCAGGTAGCCGTTGGTGATCCACTGGAGCTGGTCCAGGGTGGCGCCGAGGTCGGCCTGGATGGCGGGGTTGGCGATGGCCACGATCGTGCCGTCGAGCGCCACCATCATGACGCCGGCCGCGACGGCGAACAGGGTCAGCCAGGGGTGGCCGCGCAGGCCCTTCGCCGGGACCGGACCAGGTTCCCGGACGCCCCCCTGGCCCTGCGGGGCCTTTTCCACGGTGGTCTGACTAGTCATAGGAAAGAGGCTAGTGACAGTCACTGACAATTGACAAAGTGATTCACGCGTCGGTAACTGTCATGTAGCTCACAGGTACCCTGAGCAGGGAGAAGCTCCCGCAATCGACCGAAAAGAGGCCCCGTTGACCGTGCCCGCGCCCGGCCCGCGCGAGCGGAAGAAGCAGCGCACCCGCGACGCGCTCATCCGGGTCGCCCTGGAGCTCTTCACCACCCAGGGGTACGAGCGGACCACCGTCGACGAGATCGTCGACGCGGTCGAGGTCTCCCAGCGCACCTTCTTCCGCTACTTCTCCTCCAAGGAGGAGGTCGCCTTCGCCGTCCAGCGGATGGTGGAGGAGGAGTTCGTCCGGGCGCTGGACCGGCGGCCGCCCGGGGAGGGTCCCTTCGACGCGATGCGCAACGCCGTGCTCGCCGCGTGGGACGGCGTGGGCGACGCGATCGACCAGGTCGTCCCGGTCGAGCTGTACCTGCGGACCTTCTTCATGATCGAGTCGACGCCGGCGCTGCTCGCCGCGCACCTGCGGCGGTCCAGCGAGATGGAGGAGACCATCGCCCGGCTCGTCGCCCGCCGCGAGGGGCTCGACGTGGACGCCGACCCGCGGCCCCGGATCGCCGTGGCCGCCTTCAGCGGGGTGATGCGCGTCACCGGACAGATGTGGGGCAAGGGGCCGGACCGCAGCCTGGAGGGGATCCGGGCCCTCACCGAGTGGTACCTGGACCACCTGGGCCCGGCCCTGTCGCTGCACTGGCGGGAGCCGCGCGCGGACGGCTGAACGGTCCGCCCGGCCGGGGTCCACCGGCCGTGGCCAGGACGTTCCCCCCGCCCCCCGTGACGGTGGGCGGCGGCGACCGAACGGACGGTTCCGTCATCTTCGCCGTCTAGGGTGTGCGCCCGTGACCTCCGCCGACGTCCCGCCGTCCCTCGCCGTCCTGCGCACCCTGCTCGTGCTGGGTGTCGTCCTCGTGCTGCTGGCCACCACCGGATGGACCACCCTCCGGCACCGGCCGGCCTCCGGATCGCCCATGCAGGCCGCGCTGGCCGCCTGGGCGCGCGAGCGGATCGGCGACGTCCCGCCGCCCGACCCGGCCACCGCCCCGCCCCGTACCGTCGCGGCCTGGTTCGCCGCCCTCGGCCCGGCCCGCGCCGAGGGCCTCGCCGAGCGGCATCCGCTCGTCGTCGGCAATCTCGACGGCGCCCCGCCGGCCCTGCGCTACCGCGCCAACCGGATCGGCCTCACCCGCGCGCTGGCGGCCGAGCGGCCCCGCCTCGACGACCCCCGGCTCTCCGCCGAGGGCCGGCACGAGGCGCGGCGCCGGGTGGACCGCTTCCGCTCCCTCCTCGAACCCGGGCGCCGGATCCTCGTCTTCGACCCCACCGGTACGGGGAAGGCGGCCGAGGTCCTGGGCGACCTGGAGCGGGCCCGGCGGGTGTCGGTGATCGTGCCCGGCGTCGACACCCACCTCCTCACCTTCCAGAAGACGCACGGGCGGTACACCGCCCCCGTCGGCATGGCGCAGGCGCTGTACGAGGCCGAGCGGCGCACCGCGCCCGACGCCCGGGTCGCGGTGATCGCCTGGGCCGGCTACACCGCGCCCGCGCGGGTGGGCGTCGACGCGGTGACCGGCCGGCTCGCCGCGTCCGGCGCCGACCGGCTCGTCCGGCTCACCGAGGGCCTGCCGGGGAAGGCCCGGGTGGCGCTCTTCTGCCACAGCTACGGCTCCGTCCTCTGCGGGGTCGCCGCGCCCCGGCTGCCGGACCGGGTGACCGACCTGGCGGTGGCGGGCAGCCCCGGGATGCGGGTGGAGACCGCGGCGGAGCTGCGCACACGGGCCCGGATATGGGCGATGCGGGACGGCGGCGACTGGATCGCGGACGTCCCCCACCTGGAGCTCGGCGGGGTCGGTCACGGCGCGGACCCGGTGGCGCCGGAGTTCGGCGCGCGGCTGGTCTCGGCGGCCGGGGCCGCCGGACACAGCGGTTATTTCGAGCCGGGCACGGAGAGCCTCGGCAATTTCGCGGCGATAGGCGCCGGAGCCTTCGGACGGGTCGTCTGCGCACGTGCCGACAGCGTGTGCCACGGGGGAATCTCCGGCGGAACCGGCCTCTGACGCGCGTAGATCACGGAATTTCCTGACAGTTCCGAGGGGCGACGCACGGCCACACGCCGCTTACGATGAGGCGTATGGGTGATGTGCTGGCCGGAATTCATGCCACCTGGGAGTTGGAGAGCGACGCCCTCGTCATCCGCTTCGAACGGGGGATCCGTACGCCGAGGCTGTTCCAGGCGCTGCGTGAGCGACGCGTGCCGTACGAGGCGCTGGCGTCGGCGACGCTCGCGCCGGGCCGGCGCGGCACCGTCGTCCTGCACGCCGTGCCGCGGCCGGGCGCCGATCCGCTGATGGAGGCGGCGGCCGGGCAGCTCAAGGAGGCCTGCGACCCGTACCGGCTGGCGCTGCCCGCCGACCGGGAGGAGCTCGCCGCGCACTGGCGCGACGAGCTGGCCTCGCTGGTGCCCGCGGACCCGGCGGACCGGCTCGACACCGGCTTCCTGGTCGCGGCGCCGCAGGGGCCGCTCTCCTTCAAGGCGTACGACGGGAAGGCGACGTTCGACGGCTCGTCCGAGGTCTCGTTCCGCTGGTCCTCGACGATGGCCACGTCGGAGAAGTGGAAGACGGGCGACCAGTCCTTCCGGATCCGGGAGCTGAGCGGGGTCGAGTGGCGCACGCCGGACTCCTCCGGCGGCTTCCTGCGGCTGCTCCCCCGGGGCGGAGCGCCCCGGGCGGACCGGCCCGACCACGATCCGGCGTCGGTCGTCTTCGGCCTCGGCTACGGCCCGGTCCACGATTCCCTCCCCTTCGCGGCGGCCGTCCTCTCGGCGATCCGCGCCAAGGACCGCACCCCCGTCCCCGCGGGGGCGCGCGGCGCGGCGCACGGGGATCCCGGCGCCGTTGCCGAAAGGATTCGGCACCTGGGCGAACTGCATCAGGCGGGCCTGGTGACGGACGAGGAATTCGCGGCGAAGAAGACGGAACTCCTCGCTGAGCTGTAGCGACGCCGGCCGGCGGGCCGGGCCGCGGGGGCGCGCGACGAAAGTCGCGCGCCGTCATACCAGGGTCTGATCCGCGATTGTCACCCCTGGTACGACGACGGGGCCGGGCCGCGAACCTAGGCTGACTCGACATGAAAGCGTTCGAGAAGCGGCCGGACCCGCGGCGGGTGGCGGCGCGGGTCCAGAGCTGGTCGCGGGTGGCCGTCCAGGCCCTGGAGGCCACCTTCGCCGCGCCCGCCGAGCCGGGCTCCTCGCCCTTCACGGGCGCCTCCTCGTCACGGTGGATGCGGCTGCTGCCCTACGCGTTCGGGGTCGCGCTCGTCGGCTCCCTGCTCCCGGTCACCGTCCACCTCCTCATGCACGACTACGACGTGCCCGGCGCGCTGGCCGGCGCGCTCGCGACCGCGCAGACCGCGCCGCTGCTGCTCGCCGCCACCCGGCCGCTCCAGGCGTGGTGGATCGTGCTGCCCGCCGACATCGCCGGGGCGCTCGTCATGATGGCCTCCGACGGGCCCCGCGCCCAGCTGTGGCCGTGGACCCCGCCGGTCGTCGTCGGATACTGCGCGCTGATGCTCGCGCTCGGACTGCGCGAGCCGCGCCGCACCCTCGTCGGCGTGTGGCTGGCGACCGGCGCGGCCGGCTACCTCCTGGAGATCGTGCGGCCGTACGGCGACACGGGCATCACCACGCTCCTCTTCGTGCTCAGCGGCGTGCTGCTGCTGCTCACCTCGGCGATACGGGCGCGGAGCGAGGCCCAGCGAAGACTCGCCGAGCAGGAGACGATCAGCGAGGCCGAGCGGGCCCGCCGCACGCTCCTGGAGGAGCGGGCCCGGATCGCCCGCGAGCTGCACGACGTGGTCGCCCACCACATGTCGGTGATCACCGTGCAGGCGGACTCCGCCCCGTACCGGATCCCGGAGCTGCCGGACGCGGCCCGGGAGGAGTTCGCGTCGATCGCGGGCAGCGCGCGGGAGTCGCTGGCCGAGATGCGGCGGCTGCTCTCGGTGCTCCGCAGCGACGGCAGCGAGGGCGAGCGGGCCCCGCAGCCCGGCCTCGACCGGCTCCAGCAGCTGGTGGAGGCGACCGTGCGGGCGGGCGTGCCGGCCGAGCTGTCGCTCGCCGCGGAGCTCGCGGACGGGCGGACCGAGGTGCCGCAGGCGGTGGGCCTCTCCGCGTACCGGATCGTGCAGGAGGCGCTCGCCAACGTGGTGCGGCACGCGCCGGGCGCCCCGACCCGGGTCTCGGTGCGCGAGGACGGGTCCGGCCGGCTGACGGTCCTCGTGGTCAACGGTCCGGCCGCGGAGCGGGTCTCGCCGCTGGAGAGCACCGGCACCGGGCACGGGCTGGTCGGGATGCGCGAGCGCGTCCGGCTGACCGGCGGCACCCTCGACACCGGCCCCCTCCCGGACGGCGGCTTCCGCGTCGCGGCCCGGCTGCCCCTCGGCACGGAGGAGACGACGCCGGAGACGGAGACGGCAACGGCCGGATGACGAGCGCCCGGGGGCGGTCGCCCGGGAGCTGGGGGCGGTGGCCCGGGAGCTGGGAGGGGGGCGCCCGGGGACCGGGAGGCGGTGGCCCGGGCAGGGCTCACCGGGCCGCCTCGGTCGAGGGCCGCCGGAGCGGCCGGAGCGGCCGGGCCGGGACCGGTGGCGGGATCTAGGGTGGCGGGTGCAGGGGGACGATCGACGAGCGAGGATGTCGTGTGACCATTCGGGTGATCATCGTGGACGACCAGGCCATGGTGCGGGCGGGGTTCGCCGCGTTGCTGGCCGCGCAGACCGACATCGACGTGGTCGGTGAGGCGCCGGACGGACGGCAGGGGATCGAGGTGGCGCAGGCCGTCCACCCCGACGTGGTGCTGATGGACGTGCGGATGCCGGAGCTGGACGGGCTGGCGGCGGCCCGGGAGATCCTGCACCCGCCGGCCGGGGTGACCCACCGGCCGAAGGTGCTGATGCTGACCACCTTCGACGTCGACGACTACGTGTACGAGGCGCTGCGGGCGGGGGCGTCCGGGTTCCTGCTCAAGGACGCGCCGCCGGCCGACCTGATCGCCGCCGTACGGATCGTGGCGGCGGGCGACGCGCTCCTCGCGCCGTCCGTGACCCGCCGGCTCATCGCCGACTTCGCCGCCCACCGCCCGGCCGCCCGCAAGGACGTGACGGCGCTCCGGCTCAACGGACTGACCCCGCGTGAGACCGAGGTGCTGGAGCTGATCGCCCGGGGCCTGTCCAACCAGGAGATCGCCGAGCGGCTCGTGCTCGCGGAGCAGACCGTCAAGACCCACATCGGGCGGGTGCTCGCCAAGCTCGACCTGCGGGATCGCGCCCAGGCGGTGGTCTTCGCCTACGAGTCGGGCCTGGTGACCCCCGGGGGTTAACCCCACCGGCGGCCGGGGGCCGGCTCCTCACCCACCCCCTACCCGGGTATGGCACGGGAGTTGGCTCCCCGGTGTGACGTGCCGTCACCCGTCGCCTTCCTACCTTCCTCTCGCCGACAACGAGAGAGGGAGGGCGGACATGCGCCGCATCACGAGGACCCTGGTGACCGCCGCCATGGTGGCGACGGTCGTCGCGGGGACGGCGGGCTGGGCGTCCGGGACCGCGCAGGTTCCGGTCACCGGTCCGCCGGCCGGGACCGCCGAGTGGCGGGCGGCGGGCCTGCCGGACCCGGCGGCGCTGGACCCGGCCGGGGTCGCGCGCATCTTCGCGGGGCTCGGCCCCGCGGAGCGGCGGCGGCTCGTGACGGCGCACCCGACGGTGGTCGGGAACCTGGACGGGGCGCCGCTGGAGCTGCGGTACGCGGCCAACTCCCGTACGGCGGAAGGCCGGTACCCGGGAGCCCGGGTCCTGGCGCACGACGCCCGGGGCCGGGGCCAGACGGTCCTGGTCTACGGGGACCTGGCGACGGCCGAGCGGGTCGCGGTGCTGGTGCCGGGCTCCGACGTCGACACCGGGCGCCTGGGCTCCCTCACCCGGAAGGCCACCGCCCTGCGGGAGGCGACCGGCGGGCGTACGGCGGTCGTCGCCTGGGCCGGCTACACCACCCCGCTCGGCGTCGGACTCGACGCCGCCTCGGGCGAGTTGGCGGAGGCGGGCGCGGAGCGGCTGGTCCGCTTCGCGGAGGGGCTGCGGGCCTCCGGGGTGCGCGCCGAACCGTCCTTCTTCTGCCACAGCTACGGCTCCGTGGTCTGCGGTCTCGCCGCGCACGGGCTGAAGGCCAAGGACCTGGTGGTGTTCGGCTCCCCCGGCATGCGGGCGGAGAACGTGGCCGCGCTGCGGACGACGGCCCGGGTGTGGGCCGCGAAGGACCCGACGGACTGGATCGACCGGGTGCCGAACGTGGCCGTCGGCGACTACGGCCACGGCACCGACCCCACCGCTCCGGAGTTCGGCGCCCGGACCGTGCCCGCGCGGGACGCGGACGGCCACGACGGCTACTTCGCGCCCGGCACCTCCTCGCTGCGCGCCTTCGCCGCGATCGCCGAGGGGGACGTCCGATGAAGACGCTCGTCCGGAAGATCGAGGCCGGCACCCCCGCCCACCGCGACCGCGCCGTGGACGGCCTGCGGGCCCTCGCGCTGCTCGCCGTGCCCACCGGCCACTGGCTGCTCGGCGGATTCACGCTCTCCGCCGACGGCGCGATCCACAACGCCTCGCCGCTCGCGACCTTCGGCGCCCTCGCACCGGCCAGCTGGATCCTCCAGATGCTGGGGATCTTCTTCCTGGTCGGCGGCTACGCCTCCGTCCTCTCCTACCGGCGGCGGACCGGCACCACCCGGGCCTGGCTCGGCGGGCGGCTCGCCCGGCTCGGCCGCCCGGTGCTCGGGGTGACGGCCGTGTGGGCGGCGCTGCTGCCGCTGCTCCACCACGGCCTCGGAGTGCCGGTGGACACCCTGCGGACGGCGTCGACGCTGGTGATCCAGCCGCTCTGGTTCGTCGGGGTGTACACGGTGGTGACGGCGCTGACCCCGCTGTGCGTGCGGGCCGCGCGCCGGCTCGGGGTGTGGGCGGCGGCCCCGCTGCTCGGCTCGGTCGCCGTGGTGGACTTCCTGCGGTACGGCCCGTACGCGGACGCCGTGCCGTCCTGGCTGAGCCTGCTGAACATCCTGCCGGGCTGGCTCTTCGCCTACCAGCTCGGTGTCTCCTGGGGCGAGGGCCGGGTGGGCCGCCGGCACGCCTGGGCGCTGCTGCTCGGCGGGGCGGCGCTCTTCGCCGCGCTGCTGCTCGTCTTCGGCTACCCGGCGTCGATGGTCGGCGTCCCCGGCGAGGCCCGGACCAACTCGCACCCGCCGTCACTGCTGGTGCTGGCGCTCGCCGCCGCGCAGAGCGGGGCCGCGATCCTGCTGCGGGACCGGCTCGGCCGGCTGCTGAGGCGGCCCGCGCTGTGGGCCCCGGTGGTCGTGGTCAACCTGTCGGCGATGACGATCCTGTGCTGGCACCAGACGGCGATGCTCGCGGCGGCGGTCCCCGCCTCGTACCTGGGCGAGGTGCCCGGCCTCGTCGGGGCGCCGGACTCGCTCGGCTGGATCCTGGCCCGGCTGGCCTGGATGCCGGTCTTCGCCGGCCTGCTGGTGCTGATCGGGCGGTACGCGCGCGGCTTCGAGTCGCCGTGGGCGCGCACCGGGCCGGCCCGCCGCACCCTCGCGGGCCTGCTCGCGGCGGGCTTCGCGGTCTTCGCCCTGGGCCTCGCGTGAGGAGGCCCGGGGGGCCCGGGGCCGGACCTCGCGGGCCCCGGGCCTCGCGTGAGGAGGCCCGGGGTCCGCGGGTCAGACCTCGCGGGCGGCCGAGGTGTGGCTCATGTCCGGGTAGCGGTCGCCCGCCACCAGGCCCGCGAGGGGTTCGAGGGCGGCGAGGTCGGCGTCGGTGAGGGTGAGGCGGGTGGCGGCGGCGTTCTCCTCCAGGCGGGACCGCTTGCGGGTGCCGGGGATGGGGACGACCGTCAGCCCGTGGACGTCGGCGCGCCGCTGCACCCAGGCGAGGGCGACCTGCGCGGGCGTCGCCCCGTGGGCGGCGGCGACGGCGCGGACCGGGTCGAGGAGGGCCGCGTTCCGCTCGGCGTTCTCGCCGGTGAAGCGGGGCTGGTACCGGCGGAAGTCGCTGTCCGAGAGGTCCTTGCCGGCGTCGGCGAAGGCGCCGGTGAGGAAGCCCCGGCCGAGCGGCGAGTACGGCACGAAGGTGACGCCGAGCTCGGCGGCGGCGGCCACGGCGGAGCGCTCGACGTCCCGGGAGAAGAGCGACCACTCCGACTGGAGGGCGGTGATCGGGTGGACGGCGAACGCCTCCCGCAGCTCCGGCCCGGTGACCTCGCTCAGCCCGAGGTGGCGCACCTTGCCCTCGGCGACGAGTTCGGCCATGGCGCCGACGGACTCGGCGAGGGGCACGGACGGGTCGCGCCGGTGCATGTAGTAGAGGTCGATGGTGTCGACGCCGAGGCGGCGCAGGCTGCCCTCGACGGCCTGGCGGATGTAGGCGCGGTCGTTGCGGACGCCGCGGTGGGAGGGCCGCTCGGGGTCGCGCTCGATGGCGAACTTGGTGGCGAGGACGATCTCGTCGCGGTGGGCGGCGACGAAGGGGGCGAGGAACTCCTCGTTGGTCCCGCTGCCGTAGATGTCGGCGGTGTCGATCAGGGTGACGCCGGCCTCCAGGGCCGCGTCGAGGGTGTCCCGGGCGGCGGCCTCGTCGGTGTCGCCGTAGAACTCGCTGATGCCCATGGCGCCGAAGCCCTGGACGCCGGTCTCGGGGCCGTCCTGGCCGGGGCCGAGGCGTACGGTGTCGATCCTGTCGGTCATGAGGGGGTGCCTCCGCAGATGGTGCCGTAGTGGTCGATCTTGAGGTCGAGCACGGCGAGGGTGTCCTGGAGCTCGGCGATCCGGGACAGGACGTCCCGGCGGGTGGCCTCCAGGAGGGCCCGGCGCTCCGCGTGGGTGTGGGCGCCCTCGCGGACCAGCTCCGCGTAGCGGACCATGTCCGCGACCGGCATTCCGGTGAGCCGGAGCTTGCCGACGAACTCCAGCCAGCCCAGGTCCCGTTCGGAGAACCGGCGCTGTCCGGTGTGCGACCGGTCGACGTGCGGCATCAGGCCGATCCGCTCGTACCAGCGCAGCGTGTGCGCGGTGAGCCCGGTCAGGGCGGCGACCTCGCTGATCGTGTAGCGGTCCTTCCGCGCGGGCCCGGTCGTGCTCTCGACGCTCTCGATCACGCTCATGCCTCCACGCTAAAACGTTGGAGTGCACTCCAAGCAAGTAGGCTCGGCCCCATGGAGAGCAGCAGCGTGCCGAGCCTGGCGGCGATCGAGAACTGGCCCGTCCCCACCGCGGCGGCGGCCGTGGTCCGCGCCGACGGCACGGTGGCCGGGAGCCACGGGCCGACCGGGCACCGGTTCCCGCTCGCGTCGGTGACCAAGCCGCTGGCGGCGTACGCGGTGCTCGTCGCGTACGAGGAGGGCGCGATCGACCTCGACGAGCCGGCCGGGCCGGAGGGCGCGACCGTGCGGCATCTGCTGGCCCACACGTCCGGGCTCGCCTTCGACGAGAACCGGGTGATGGCCGCCCCGGGCACCCGCCGGATCTACTCCAACACCGGTTTCGAGGTCCTGGGCGATCTGGTCGCCAAGGCCACCGACATCCCCTTCGCCGACTATCTGCACCAGGCGGTCCTGGAGCCGCTGGGCATGACGAGCACGTCGCTCGACGGCTCCCCCGCCAAGGACGCGGTGTCGACCGTGGACGACCTGGTGCGGTTCGCGGCCGAGGTGCAGGCTCCCCGGCTGCTCGACGCCCGCACGGTGCTGGACGCGATGACGGTCACGTACCCGGGGCTCACCGGCATCCTGCCCGGATACGGGCACCAGCGGCCGAACGACTGGGGGCTCGGCTTCGAGATCCGGGACGGGAAGGCTCCGCACTGGACCGGCACCACGTCCTCGCCGCGCGCCTTCGGCCACTTCGGCCAGTCCGGCACCTTCCTGTGGATCGACCCGGACGCGCGGGCGGCCTGCGTGGCGCTCACGGACCGGGCCTTCGGGCCGTGGGCGATCGAGGCGTGGACGCCGTTCACGGACGCGGTCCTCGCCGACCTGCGCCGCTGACGTCAGGAGCCGGCGACTTCGCAGGTGGCGGCCGGGAGGGTGCCGTCCGGGCCCTCGACGGTGATCGCGGCCGTGCCGGACCGGTCCACGGCGTGGGCGGCCGTGCACACCAGCTGGGCGAGCGCGCGCTCCGACAGCTCATGGGTGAGGAAGGGCGTCCGGAGCCGGATCTCGCCCGTCCCCTCCGACACGACCCGGATCAGTTCCCGGGTCTCGGGAAGCTCGGTGGTGAGGCCCGCCTCGCGGTCGGCGCCGCCGGGGCCGGCGATCAGGGCGGCGAGCACCTTCACGGTGGCGACGTCGGGGACGTCCGGATGACCGGCGGCGGGATCGAAGCCGGTGCCGGAGCCGTCGGCGTGGTCCGGGACCTCCTCGCGCTCGCCTCCGGGCACGGTCCGCTCGGGGAGGGGGACGAAGGGGGTGCCGACCTCCCGGGCGACCGGCATCAGCTCGCCGTCGGGGCCGAGGTAGTAGAGCAGCATCCGGCTCTCGGGGACGGGCTGCACGACGACGACGGGCGCCTCGCCCGCCTCCACCACGTCGCTGTTCTGGATGCCGCAGCCGGCGAGCAGCGGCAGGGCGGCGGCGAGCAGCGCGGCCGGCGCGAGCAGCGGCGGGCGGCGCCTCACCGCGGGATCCTGACCGTGAACACGGCGCCGCCCGCCGGGTGGTTGCCGGCCTCCACGGTGCCGCCGTGCAGCCGCACGTTCTCCTGGGTGATCGCCAGGCCGAGGCCGCTGCCGGCCGAGCGGGCACGGGCCGGGTCCGCCTTGTAGAAGCGCTCGAAGACGTGCGGCAGGACGTCCGGGTGGATGCCGGGGCCGCGGTCGGAGACCTGGACGACGAGCGTGCCGCCGGAGGCGCCGGGGGCCTCGGGGCCTTCGGGGGTTCCGGGGGCGCCGTCGTCGTCCACGTACACCCGGACCGTGACCAGCGCCCGCCCGTGCCGCAGGGCGTTGCCGACCAGGTTGGCGACGACGACGTCGAAGCGGCGGGGGTCGAGGCGGGCCCGGATGCCCTCGCCGAGGGCCGCGTGGACCTGCTCCGGGTCGGTCCAGTGCCGGCTGCTGAGGGTCTTGCGGACGCAGTCGGCGACGTCGACCTCGTCGGTGTGGAGCTCGGCGGCGCGGGCGTCGAAGCGGGAGATCTCCATCAGGTCCTCGACGAGCACGGCGAGCTTGACGGTCTCGGCGCTGATCAGCCGGACGGCACGGGCGGTGTCGCTGTCCAGGGTGCCGGCGTCCTCGTCGAGCACCTCGGTGACGGCGAGCATCCCGGCGAGCGGGGTGCGCAGTTCGTGCGAGACGTCGGAGGCGAAGCGGCGGGCGCGGGCCTCGGCGCGGCGCAGTTCGGTGACGGAGCGCTCCAGTTCGGCGGCGGACTGGTTGAAGGTGCGTGCCAGGTCGGAGAGTTCGTCGCTGCCCTTGGCGTGGATGCGGGTGTCGAGCCGGCCGCGGCCCATGCTCCGGGCGGCGTGGCGGAGTTCGCGGACCGGGCGGAGGACCCCGCGGGCGGCGATCAGCGCGGGTATCAGGGCGATGGCGAGGGCGGGCAGGGCGCCGTCGCGGGCCGCGGTGACCATCGCCTCGATGTTGGCCTCCTCCTCGTCCAGTTCCATCACGGCGTAGACGACGAGGCCGGTGGGCTGGGCGGTTCCGTCCTTCTCGGTGAGGAAGACGGCGGGGACGGCCATCGTCAGATAGGGGGTGTCGCCCTTCACGACGCGCTGGAAGGCGGTGTGCGGGGTGCCTTCCCGGGCGTGGGCGCGGGCCCTGAGCTCCGGGGTGAGGACGGAGGAGGTGGGGCGGTCGGTGGAGGAGACGCGGAGGGTGCCGTACTCGGCGTAGACCCGCCAGGGGCGGGGCTTGCCCAGGCGGGCGATGTACAGGAGGCGCTCGCGCAGCGCGGTCTCGTCGAGGGGCAGGGAGATGTTGAGGTCGTCGACCTGCTCGCGGAAGGCGGAGACGGCGGTGTTCTGGGTCTGTTCCAGGACGGCGCTGCGGGCGGCCCGGTAGGTGAGGGCGGCGGTGGTGCCGCAGCCGACGGCCGCGACCAGGAGGAAGGCGAAGACCATGCGGGTGCGCAGGCCGAAGGGGCGCGGCCGGCGGCCGCGGATCCAGGCGCGGGCCCGGCGCGGGGCGCCGTCCCCGGTGCCGTGCTCGTCGTCCGCGGGGTACCCGCCCTCCTCGGGGGCGGCCCGGTCGGTCCCCGGCTCCTCCCGGGGGTGCACACAGGCCCTCACAGCGGTCCGAAGCGGTAGCCGAAGCCGCGCAGGGTCTGGATGTAGCGGGGCTCGCCGGGGGTGTCCTCGATCTTGGAGCGGAGCCGCCGGACGCAGGCGTCCACCAGGCGGGCGTCCCCGTGGTAGTTGTGCTCCCACACGTGTTCCAGGAGCTGCTGGCGGCTGAAGACCTGCTCGGGGGCGGCGGTCAGGTGGAGCAGCAGCTTGAGCTCGGAGGGGGCGAGGGCGAGCCGTTCGCCGTTCTTGGCGACGGTGAGGCCGGCCCGGTCGACGGAGAGGGCGCCGTGGTGCTCGACCGCGGGCCGGCCGCCGCCGGGCTCCTCGATGCGGCGCAGGACGGCCCGGATGCGGGCCTCGATGACCTCGGTGCGGGCCGGCTTGACGATGTAGTCGTCGGCGCCCGCCTCCAGGCCGATGACCACGTCGAAGTCGTCGCCGCGGGCGGTGAGCATGATGATCGGGAGCTGGCTGGTCTCGCGGACCCGGCGGCAGACCTGGACGCCGTTCATGCCGGGCAGCATGAGATCGAGCAGCAGCAGGTCGGGGCGGAACTCGGCGAGGGCGGCGAGGCCGGCCTCGCCGGTGGCGGCGGTGCGCACCTCGTGCCCGCGGCGCCGGAGCCCGAGCTCGACGCCTTCGCGGACCGAGGGGTCGTCTTCGATGAGGAGCACGCGAGGCATTCGTGGAGTATCCCAAGGTCGGTGGAGGTCCCCGCCGGGGGGAGCCCCTGGAGGGGCGGTCAGGCGCGGCGGGTGAGGCGGCCGATGCGGCCGGTGACGGTGGCGAGGAGGGCGGAGACCTCGGTGAGGCGCAGCGGCCGGGCGAGGAGGGCGAAGACGCCGAGGACCGTGGCGAGGCCGGCGAGACCGGAGACGACGGCGCCGGCCGGGGCGGTGGTGTCGGCGACGAAGAGCCCGTATCCGGTGGCGGGGATCGCGGCGATCAGCAGCCGGCCGAGACCGTCGCCGCCGTCCGCGGCCGCGGGGAGGCGCCGCCGGAGGACGTACGCGGTGAGCCCCCAGCCGGCCCAGAGGGCGAGCGAGTAGCCGGCGGCCATGCCGGTGACGGTCCAGTGGGTGGGCAGCCAGTGGTACGCGGCCAGCGAGAGGCCCGCGTTGAGGCCGGCGATCACCAGGTTGAGCAGGAAGGGGGTGCGGGTGTCGCGGAGCGCGTAGAAGGCGCGGGTGCACACGTACTGGCCGGAGAAGGCGATCAGGCCGGGGGCGAAGGCGGTCAGCGTCCAGGCCATGGCGCGGACGTCGGCCTCGTCGGTGGCGCCGTGGCCGAAGACGGCGCTCATCAGCGGGGTGGCGAGGGCAAGGAGGAGGCAGGCGGCGGGGACGACGCCGGCCGCGGTGGTGCGCTGCGCGTACGAGACGTCCCGGCGCACGCCCGCGAGGTCCCCGTCGGCGGCGGCGCCGCTCATCCGGGGCATGAGGGCGGTGACGAGGGAGACGGTGACGATGCCGTGCGGGACGGCCCACAGGAGGTAGGCGTTGTTGTACGCGGCGAGGCCGGCGCCGCCGCCGGACGCGGCCGTGCCGGCCGAGGTCGCGGCCCAGGTGGTGACCCAGTAGGCGGCCTGGTTGGTGGCGACCAGCAGCACCAGCCAGCCGGCGGCGCGCAGCGGGGCGGCGAGGCCGCTGCCGCGCCAGTCGAAGCGGGGCCGGAAGCGGAAGCGGGCGGCGCGCAGCGAGGGCAGCAGGGCGAGGGCCTGGGCGGCGATGCCGGCGGTGGTGCCCCAGCCGAGGAGGGTGGTCTCCGCCGCGGTGAGTTCTCCGCCGTCGCTGACGGCGAGGAAGAGGCCGAAGACGGCGACGACCACGACGTTGTTGAGGACGGGGGTCCACATCATGGCGCCGAAGCGGCCGCGGGCGTTGAGGACCTGTCCGAGGAGGGTGAAGAGGCCGAGGAAGAGGATCTGCGGGAGGCACGCGCGCGTGAAGGCGATCGTGAGGTCCCGCTGGCCGCCGGTGTAGTCGGTGTACGTGTCGACGACGAGGGGCGCGGCGAGCACGGCGCCGGCGGTGAGCACGGCGAGGGCGAGCGCGCAGAGGGTGAGCAGGCGGTCGGTGTAGGCGGCGCCGCCGTCCTCGTGCTCCTTGGCCGCCTTGACCAGTTCGGGCACGAAGACGGCGTTGAGGGCGCCGCCGAGGAGGAGCATGTAGACGATGGTGGGGACGGAGTTGCCGACCGCGTAGCCGTCGGCGACCAGGCCCGCGCCGAGGGCGGCGGCGACGACGGAGGCGCGGACGAAGCCGGTGGCGCGGGAGACCAGCGATCCGGCGGCCATGAGGGCGCCGCTGCGGAGCGCGGAGGCGGGTTTCCGGCGGGTCGGCGCGGGCGGTGCGAGGGTGGTGCCGTTGCTCATCGGCGGTTCAGGTATGCCTGGAAGGCGCGGTACAGCGCCTGGTTGGTCGTGCCGTGCATCGGTGTCTCCCACTCCCCCAGCGTCTCGACGACCTGTCCGCCCGTGCCGAGCTTCCAGCGCAGCAGCCCGTGGGCGCGGTCGTCCGGATCGAGGGTGGAGGGTACCCCGCGCAGGTCGTAGACGTCGGCCCCGAGGGCCTGGGCGTCCAGGAGCATCCGCCACTGCAGGGCGTTGGAGGGGCGGACCTCGCGGCGGTGGTCGGCGGAGGCGCCGGTCTGGTACCAGACCCGGCGGCCGACCGTGACCATGGTGTGGGCGGCGAGGATCTCGCCCTCGTGGCGGGCGAGGTAGAGCTTCATCCGGCCGGGGTGCTCGGCGTTGAGGACGGCGTACTGGCGCTCGTAGTAGGCGAGGGAGCGGCCGAGGCGGAAGCCGTCGCGTTCCTCGGTGACGCGCAGCAGCCGGTGGAACTCGGGGAGGTCGGCGGCGGAGCCGACGGTGATCTCGACGCCGGACTTGCGGGCCTTGCGGACGTTGCGCCGCCACTCCTGGTTGAGGCCGGACCAGAGGTCGTCGGGGGTGCGGCCGGTGAGCGGGACCTGGAAGACGTGGCGGGGCTGGGCGTCGGCGCCGTCCTCGGAGTCGCCGCCGCAGCGCTTCCAGCCGCGGGCGCGGAGCCGTTCGGCGACGGCGGTGCCGAGCGGGTCGACCTCGTCGGCGAGGACGTCGCCGAGCCGGCGGCCGGGTCCGGCGGCGGCCTTGACGGTGGGGGCGGTCCAGCGGCGGTGGGCGGGCCCGGGCCCGATGCGGACGGCGAAGGCGCCGGAGGCCCGCAGATGGGCGAGGAGCGGGTCGAGCCAGTGGTCGAGGTCCGGGTCGGCCCAGTCGGCGACGGGCCCCTCGGGAAGGTAGGCGAAGTGCTTGCGGGTGCCGGGGAAGGTCCGCAGCAGGACGAGGGCGACGCCGGTGAGCTGCCCCGACTCCGGTCCCCAGCCGATGAGCTGGTGGCTCCAGCCGTCCTTCACCTGCGCCCAGGCGGGGAGTTGGAGGAAGCTGGGGCCGTCCGCGCCCGTGGAGCGGGACGCGAGGAAGGCGCGGTACACCTCGGGGGTCACGGGGCCGAGCCGGAGCGGGCCGGCGGGCGGCACGGCGGCGGCACGGCGCTTCACGGGCGCGGGCGTCACGAGCAGCGCTGACACAACGGGAGCCTCCTTGGTTCGTCCGCCCCTCGGTGGCGCGGCGCACAGCAGGCTCACAGCCGGATGAGACGGGTCCGCGCGGCGTGTGTGACGGGACGATGACCGTTCTTCATCAGCCCTCGTCACATGGGCCCCGAGCCGGGCGGAGGCCGGTGGGAGCGGCCTAGAGTCCGGGCATCCCACCCTTTTCTCTCCTCTTCCGGAGGTGTTCCGTGCCGCCGATACGCACGTCCAGGCCCGCTCTTGCCGCCGTCGCCCTCGCCGTCTCCCTCACCGCGTGCACGGCCCAGGCCGCGAGCGGCCCGGGCTCCTCGACCGCCCCCTCGCGGGGGGCCGCGCAGGACGGGCCGCCCGCGAAGGTGACCGTCGTGGACCGGGCGGCCGGCAAGCCGGTCACGGTGACGGCGGCCGGCGGGACGTTCTCGTCGGTGACGGTCACGGACGCGGAGGGCGGACGGCTGGCCGGGAAGTCCGCCGCGGGCGGGGCCCGCTGGACCTCGGACCGGAAGGCGGCGCCGGGCACCTCGTACACGGTCGAGGCCGTCACCCGTACCGCCGGCGGGAAGGAGACGACGAGCCGGTCGACCTTCACCACGCCGGAGGCCGAGCGGGTCAACAAGCTGACGCTGGCGCCGGGGAAGAACACCACGGTCGGCGTCGGGCAGCCGCTGTCGATCGTCTTCGACCGGCCGGTGACGAGGAAGGCCGACGTGGAGCGGCAGCTGAAGGTCACCACCTCGAACCGCACCGAGGGCTCGTGGGGCTGGGTGACCGACCACTCCGGCCGGGACCGGGTGGACTGGCGGCCCCGGGAGTACTGGAAGCCGGGGACGAAGGTCACGCTGGAGGCGGACCTGAACGGGACGGACTCGGGCGACGGCTGGTTCGTCCGCGACTACCGGACCGGGTTCACGATCGGCGCGTCGCAGGTGGTGAAGGTGGACCTGGACACGAAGCGGCTGACCCTGGTGAAGGACGGCCGGGCGGTCCGGACGATCCCCGTCTCGGGCGGGACGCCCGGCGGCGACAAGCGGTCCTGGCGGGGGACGGCCGTCCTGATGGCGAAGGAGGGCACGATCAACATGAACTCGGAGACGGTCGGGCTCGGCGACGCCTACGACAAGATGGTCGACTACTCGATGCGGCTGACCTGGTCGGGCATGTACGCGCACGCGGCTCCGTGGAACGCGGGGAACTTCGGCCGCGCCAACGCCAGTTCGGGGTGCATCGGGATGAGCACCGCCGACGCGGCCTCGTTCTACGCGAGCGTGAACGTCGGGGACCCGTTCGAGATCAAGGGCGGCGACACCAAGGGCGTCGTGGCCGAGGGCAACGGGTACGGGGCGTGGAACCTGTCCTGGACGGCCTGGAAGGCGAAGAGCGCCCTGGACTGAAGGGCGTCAAGCGCCCGACTCCCAGACCAGTGCCTCCGCGGCGGCCGTCGCCCCGAGCGTCAGCCCCGCCGCGTCCGTGACGCGTGCCGCGTCGCCGCTCGCCAGCTCCTCGCCCGCCAGGGCGACCGTGCCCCGGGTCACGTGGACGTAGAGCGTCCGGGCCCGCGGGAGCCCGGCCTCCTCGCCGGGCGCGAGGCGGTGGACGTGGAGGACGGCGTCCGCCGCCGGCAGCTCGTACCGGCCCGCCAGACCGCGGACGAGGGTGTACGAGGGCTCCCCGCCGGTCTCGCGCGGGGCCAGCCACATCTGGACGAAGGCCAGGGGGGCGTCGCCGGCGTTGCGCTCGACGTGGCGGACGCCGGCCGCGGCGCTGAGGTGCTGGAGGTCGCCGGGGCGGACGACCGTCTCGTGGCCGGTGGTGTCGCGGTGGGTGAGCTCGCCCTCGACCACCCACGTGACGATCTCCGTGTGGGAGTGCGGGTGCTCGTCGAAGCCCGCGCCGGGGGCCAGGCGCTCCTCGTTGACGGCGAGGAGCGGGCCGAAGCGGAGGTTGTCGGGGTCGTAGTACGGCCCGAAGGACAGGGCGTGCCGGGTCTCGACACCGGCCTCGGGGTCGCCGCCCGGGTACCGGTCGCCGGCGCGCTGGATGCGGATCACCCTGCGTACGGTAGCGGGACCGGCGGGGACGAAACCGCCCCGACCCCGCACGTCGGCGCCCGGATGAGGCAGTCTTGTCCCCGTGTCTGAACCCACGAACGCCGCCCATCGCCACGCCGCGACCCTGAAGCGCCTCGAACAGTCCTCCGGGCGGCTCGCCGCGAACGCCATCGCCCGCATGGACGAGACGCTGCCGTGGTACCGGGCGATGCCGCCCGAGAACCGCTCGTGGATCGGACTGGTCGCGCAGGCGGGCATCGCCGCCTTCACGGAGTGGTTCCGGCATCCCGAGACCCCTCAGGCGATCTCGACCGACGTCTTCGGCACGGCGCCGCGCGAGCTGACCCGCGCGATCACGCTCCGGCAGACCGTGGAGATGGTCCGGACGACGATCGAGGTCATGGAGGTCGCGATCGAGGACGTCGCGGCGCCCGGCGACGAGTCGGTGCTGCGCGAGGCGCTGCTCGTCTACGCCCGGGAGATCGCCTTCGCGACGGCCCAGGTGTACGCGCAGGCGGCGGAGGCGCGCGGCGCCTGGGACGCCCGCCTGGAGTCGCTGGTCGTGAACGCGGTGCTGTCCGGCGAGGCCGACGAGGGCGCCGTGTCCCGGGCCGCCGCGCTGGGCTGGAACTCGCCGGACCACGTGTGCGTGCTGCTCGGCACCGCCCCGGACGGCGACAGCGAGCTCACCGTGGAGGCGATCCGGCGGGCGGCCCGCCACGCCAAGCTGCAGGTCCTCACGGGGGTGCTCGGCGACCGGCTGGTGGTGATCGCGGGCGGCTCCGACAATCCGCTCGGTGTGGCGAAGGCGCTGATCGGGCCGTACGCGCCGGGCCCGGTCGTGGCCGGTCCCGTGGTGCCCGACCTGCTGGCGGCGACCCGGTCCGCGCAGGCGGCCGCGGCCGGCCTCAAGGCGTGCACGGCCTGGCAGGACGCGCCCCGGCCGGTGCTCGCGGACGATCTGCTTCCGGAGCGCGCCATCGCCTCCGACCCGTCGGCCCGCGAGCAGCTGGTGGAGGAGATCTACAGACCGCTCGAAGAAGCGGGCTCGGCGCTGCTGGAAACTCTGAGTGTCTATCTGGAACAGGCCAGCAGTCTCGAAGGCGCGGCGAGGATGCTCTTCGTCCACCCGAACACCGTGCGCTACCGGCTCCGACGTGTGACCGACGTCACCGGCTGGTCACCCTCCGACGTCCGATCCGCGTTCACCCTGCGGATCGCCCTGATCCTCGGGCGCTTGGCCGACGCGGACGGGCAGTCCTAGACTTTTGTCGAACACCAACAATTACCCCGACGGTTCTTCGTCCTAGTCCCCACGGGCGCCGGACGCCGTCCCCAAGAGAGAGTGTGAGGGTGCTCGTACTCGTCGCTCCCGGCCAAGGCGCCCAGACGCCCGGCTTCCTGACTCCCTGGCTCGAACTCCCCGGCGCCGCCGACCGCCTCGCTGCCTGGTCGGACGCCATCGGACTCGACCTCGTCCACTACGGCACGAAGGCGGACGCGGACGAGATCCGTGACACCGCCGTGGCCCAGCCGCTGCTCGTCGCGGCCGGTCTGCTCTCGGCCGCCGCCCTCGGCGACGTGGCCCCCGGCGCCGTCGCCGGCCACAGCGTCGGCGAGTTCACCGCCGCCGCCTTCGCGGGCGTCCTCGACGACACCGCGGCCCTGAAGCTGGTCCGCACCCGCGGTCTCGCGATGGCCGACGCCGCCGCGATCGCCCCGACCGGCATGTCGGCGCTGCTCGGCGGCGACCCCGAGGTGACCGTCCCGCACCTGGAGAAGCTCGGCCTGACCGCGGCCAACGTGAACGGCGCGGGCCAGATCGTGGCCGCCGGCACGCTGGAGCAGCTGGCCGCCCTGGAGGCGGACAAGCCCGAGGGCGTCCGCCGGGTCGTCCCGCTCAAGGTCGCCGGCGCCTTCCACACGCACCACATGGCCCCCGCGGTCGCCACCCTGGAGCAGGCCGCCCAGGCGCTGTCCCCGGCCGACCCGGCCCTGCCGTACGTCTCCAACAAGGACGGGCGGACCGTCGCCACCGGTGCCGAGGTCCTCGCGCGCCTGGTCGGCCAGGTCGCCAACCCGGTCCGCTGGGACCTGTGCATGGAGACCTTCCAGGCGCTCGGCGCGACCGCGCTGATCGAGGTGTGCCCCGGCGGCACCCTCACCGGCATCGCCAAGCGCGCGCTGCCGGGCGTGGCCACGGTGGCCCTGAAGACTCCCGACGACCTGGACGCGGCCCGTACGCTCGTCGCCGAGCACACGGCCGTCTGACGAGGAGTGTCGAGAAGCATGTCGAAGATCAAGCCCAGCAAGGGCGCCCCGTACGCGCGGATCATGGGTGTCGGCGGCTACCGCCCGTCCCGGGTCGTGCCGAACGAGGTGATCCTCGAGAAGATCGACTCGTCCGACGAGTGGATCCGTTCGCGCTCGGGTATCGCCACGCGCCACTGGGCCTCCCCCGAGGAGACCGTCACCGCCATGTCGGTGGAGGCGTCCGGCAAGGCGATCGCCGAGGCCGGCATCGTCCCGGAGCAGATCGGCGCCGTCGTCGTCTCCACCGTCTCGCACTTCAAGCAGACCCCGGCCGTGGCCACCGAGATCGCCGACAAGATCGGGGCCGGGAAGCCGGCCGCGTTCGACATCTCCGCCGGCTGCGCGGGGTTCGGCTACGGCCTGACCCTCGCCAAGGGCATGATCGTCGAGGGTTCGGCCGAGTACGTCCTCGTGATCGGCGTGGAGCGGCTGAGCGACCTGACGGACCTGGAGGACCGCGCGACGGCCTTCCTGTTCGGCGACGGCGCCGGCGCGGTCGTGGTCGGCCCCTCCGACGTGCCGCACATCGGCCCCACCGTCTGGGGTTCCGAGGGCGACAAGTCGGAGACGATCAAGCAGACCGTGCCGTGGAACGAGTTCCACGTCGGCGACGTGTCGAACCTCCCCCTCAACGAGGCGGGCGAGATCAAGTTCCCGGCCATCACGCAGGAGGGCCAGGCGGTCTTCCGCTGGGCCGTCTTCGAGATGGCCAAGGTCGCCCAGCAGGCGCTCGACGCCGCCGGCATCACGGCGGACGACCTGGACGTCTTCATCCCGCACCAGGCCAACATGCGGATCATCGACTCGATGGTGAAGACCCTGAAGCTGCCGGAGCACGTCACGGTCGCCCGTGACGTCGAGACCACCGGCAACACCTCGGCCGCCTCGATCCCGCTCGCGATGGAGCGGCTCCTGGCGACCGGACAGGCGAAGAGCGGCGACACCGCGCTCGTCATCGGCTTCGGGGCGGGTCTCGTGTTCGCCGCGACGGTCGTTACTCTCCCCTAGGCGACCGGGATCTCCCGGACGCCAACCCACCGAAGCAACCACAGAAGGAGCGCCACCATGGCCTTCACCCAGGAGCAGCTCGTCGAAGGTCTCGCGGAGATCGTGAACGAGATCGCCGGCATCCCGGTCGAGGACGTCCAGCTGGACAAGTCCTTCACCGACGACCTGGACGTCGACTCCCTGTCCATGGTCGAGGTCGTCGTCGCCGCCGAGGAGCGCTTCGACGTCAAGATCCCCGACGAGGACGTCAAGAACCTCAAGACCGTGGGCGACGCCGTCTCCTACATCCTGTCCCACCAGGACGGCGGCATCTCGAAGGGCTGAACCGGCCCCCGCTGACCCGGCCAGCCACCCGGCGGTGGCGCCGTCTTTCGACCATCACACACATGGAGAACGAATTCCTGTGAGCTCGACCAATCGCACCGTGGTCGTCACCGGTATCGGCGCAACCACACCGCTGGGTGGCGACTCCGCATCGACCTGGGAAGGTCTGCTTGCGGGACGCTCCGGCGTCCGGCCCCTGGAGGGCGAGCGTTTCGCCGAACTGCCCGTCCAGATCGCCGCGTCCGCGGCGGTGGACCCGGGCGACGTCCTGCCCCGCCCGCTCGCCCGCAAGCTGGACCGCTCGGCGCAGTTCGCGCTGATCGCGGCCCGCGAGGCGTGGGCCGACGCGGGCTACACCGCCCCGGCCGGTGAGGACGCGAGCATCGCCCCCGAGCGGCTCGGTTCCGTCATCGCCTCCGGCATCGGCGGTGTCACCACCCTGCTCGACCAGTACGACGTGCTGAAGGAGAAGGGCGTCCGCCGCGTCTCCCCGCACACCGTGCCCATGCTGATGCCGAACAGCCCCTCCGCCAACGTGGGCCTGGAGGTGAACGCCCGCGCCGGCGTCCACACCCCGGTCTCCGCCTGCGCGTCGGGCGCCGAGGCGATCGGCTACGCCATCGAGATGATCCGCAGCGGCCGTGCCGACGTGGTCGTCGCCGGTGGCACCGAGGCCGCGATCCACCCGCTGCCGATCGCCGCCTTCGCCAACATGATGGCGATGTCCAAGAGCAACGACGAGCCGACGAAGGCATCGCGCCCCTACGACACCGCGCGCGACGGCTTCGTGCTCGGCGAGGGCGCCGGCGTCGTGATCCTCGAGTCCGAGGAGCACGCCAGGGCCCGCGGCGCGAAGATCTACTGCGAGGCGCTCGGCCAGGGCCTGTCGGCCGACAGCCACCACATCGCGCAGCCCGAGCCGACCGGCCGGGGCATCGCCGCCGCGCTCCAGCACCTGCTGGACTCCACCGACCTGAAGCCGTCCGAGGTCGTGCACCTCAACGCGCACGCCACGTCGACGCCGCAGGGCGACGTCGCCGAGATCAAGGCGCTGCGGAAGGTCTTCGGCGACGACCTCGACCACGTGGCGGTCTCCGCGACGAAGTCGATGACCGGTCACCTCCTGGGCGGCGCGGGCGGCATCGAGACCGTCGCGACGGTCCTGGCGCTCCACCACCGTCTGGCCCCGCCGACCATCAACGTCGACGACCTGGACCCCGAGGTCGAGGCCGACATCGTCCGCGGCGAGCCCCGCGTCCTGCCCCAGGGCACGATCGCCGCGGTGAACAACTCCTTCGGTTTCGGCGGCCACAACGTCGTCCTGGCGTTCCGCACCGTCTGATCCGCGTCACACGCGGGAGGCCCGCCCCGGGTTCGGGGCGGGCCTCCCGCGTCTGTCAGCGGAGGGGCAGCGCGAAGAGCGCCGGGTGGGGGGCGGAGGCCCTTCGGCCGACGACGACGTGGGCGCCGTCGACGGGGAGCAGGACCGGGTCGCCGGAGACGATCGCCGCGGGGTCCTCGGTGACCGTTCCGCCGCGGGGGGCTCCCGTGACGGCGTCGAGCAGGGCGATGTCCGTGCCCCGGTGGGCGAAGAGGACGGCGACACGGCCGTCCGCCTCCGGGGCGAGCGCCTCGACGCCCGAGCCCTCGGGCGCGTGCTCCCACGCCGGGCGGCCGTCCTCCAGGGAGAGGGCGACCACCTTGCGGGCCCGGGAGGATCCCTCGGCGGCGAGGACGACCAGCCGGCCGCCGGCCACGACGGCGCGACCGCTCTGGCCGGTCTCCGCCACCTGTTCGGGCACGACGAGCGTCCCGGCCGGACCGAAGACCGGCACGGTCGCCGTGGGCGTGCCGCGCTCGTCGAAGGCGAGCACCGCGTTGGTGCCGCGCGGGTCCTCCTCGTTCACGGCCACGACCGGCGGAGTCGCCGAGACCACCGCGGCGGCGGCCCGCGACTCGACGGGCAGGGGCCGGGTCCACCGCTCCTCACCGGTACGGGTCTCCAGCGCGACGAGCCGCGCGCCGGTGCCGCACTGTTCCACGAGGAGCGCGCGGTCCTCGTCGGCGCCGAGCGCCCGGATCGCGCAGCCCCGGCCCAGCGGCCGCCGCCAGCGCTCCTCACCGGACTCGGCGGACCGGCCGCGCACCGCCCGGTCCTCCGCGGCGACGGCCGTGCTCCCGGCGACCGCGAGGCCGTACGGGGCGACCCCCGTGCCGCCCGTCCGCTGCCGCCACAGCACCTTGCCGGTCGAGGTGTGGACCGCCAGGAGGGTGGCGCAGGGCTTCTCGTGCCGCCCGAAGGCGACGAGCCCGATCTTCCCGCCGGTGTCCTCGCTCATGGCGCACACCGCCTCGCGGCGGGGGGCCGGAACGTTCCAGCGGACGGCCCCGTCGCGGGCGGCGTAGGCCGTCAGGCCGTCGGTCCGGACGTGGACGACGGCGTCCCCGGCCCCCCAGGCGCCGGGCGCCGTGTCGTACGGGCCTCCGGCCGGCCGCACCGTCCAGGCGACCGCCGCCTCGCCGGGCTCCCGGGGCACGGCGGGGGTGGAGGCGGAAGCCGAGGCCGAGGCCGAGGGCGCAGCGGAGGCCGGGGCGGGAACCGGGGCGGAGGCGGAGGGAGGGGCCGAGGGCGACGGGGCTCCGGGGGCGGCCGGCGCGGAGACCGTCCCGGCCGCCGGCCGCAGCGCCTCGTAGCCGGCGATGCCGAAGGGGCCTCCGGCGACGAGCCCGAGCACCACGAGCCCGAAGACGAGCGCGTCGTACCAGTCCCCGTCCGATCCGCCGTCCGATCCGCTGTCCGATCCGCCGTCCGGCCCCTTGCCGGGACCACCGTCCGGCCCGTCGGCCACGTCACCGGCGCCGTCACCGGCCGCCGGGTCGCCCGTCCTCTCCGCGGCCGTCTCCGCCTCCGTGGCCGGCCGCGGCGTCGCGTCGTCCGGGAGAGTGCCGCCGAAGACGCCGAAGAACAGGGCCGCGACGACCACCAGACCGAGGGTCCACGCCACCAGGCCACCGGTCACGTCCCCGTCCACCAGCTGGTAGACGAGGCCCGCCAGCAGCACCAGTGCCGAGCCGAGGGCCGCCGACCCCAGCGTGACGGCGACCGCCCCGGCCGTTCTGCGCAGACCCGTCATGCCGTTCCCCCGCCCCGCGCGCCCCCTGCGCGCCCAGTGGCGGGAAACTAGCGCGCCCGGGTGAACGGCCTCAGACGACCTGGTGAAGCCAGCGGACCGGGGCGCCCTCTCCCGCGTAGCGGAAGGGCTCCAGCTCGTCGTCCCAGGGCTTGCCGAGGAGCCTGGCGATCTCGGCCTCCAGGACGGTCTCGCCCTGCGCGGCGCGGGCGAGGGCGGCGCGGAGCCGGTCCTCGGGGACGAGGATGTCGCCGTGCATGCCGGTGACGGCGTGGAAGATGCCCAGGTCGGGGGTGGCGCTGTAGCGCTCGCCCTCGGCCGTCGGACAGGGCTCGGCGGTCACCTCGAAGCGGAGCATCTGCCAGCCGCGCAGGGCGGAGGCGAGTTTCGAGGCGGTGCCGGTCTCGCCCTGCCAGGAGAACTCGGCTCTCCAGGTGCCGGGAGCCGCGGGCTGGCGGATCCAGTCGAGCTGGACCCGCGCACCGAGGACACCCCCCACCGCCCATTCGACGTGCGGGCAGAGCGCGCGCGGTGCGGAGTGTACGTACAGGACTCCACGTGTCGTCACCGGGACCTCCAGTGTGGGACGAGGTTCGCCTTCCCAGCGGCCTCGGTAATCAGCATCAGGCGAAGAACTCCGCAAACCTTCTGAAAAGGGACAGCATGTGACGTGATGTAATTTACCGGAGCCGGTCGGCGCGGGCGCGCCGCTGGTTCGACGGGGGAAAAGCTACCGTGCCGCACCGTCATCGGGGTGACGTACGGTCGGTCCGGGGGCGGGTGGACACGAAGCTTTCACCCGCCAGGAGGCCAGCAGCGCGAAGGAGGGGGCCGTGCCGTACGGCCGACGCCGATTCCGTACCGCCGTCGTGGGCGCCGTGCTCGCGGTGGCCGCGCTCGCGGGGTGCACGGGCGACCCGGCGGCCGCGCCGGCCGCCTCCGCGACGGCGTCCGCCCCGTCGCCGTCGCCGTCGCCGGCCTCGCGGTGGGATGTCTCCCCCGCGTCCGTCGCCGCCGTCGGCGACTCCATCACCCGGGCCTTCGACGCCTGCTCGCTCCTCGCGGACTGCCCGGAGGCGTCCTGGGCGACCGGCACGGACCCGGCGGTGAACAGTCTGGCGCTGCGGCTGCTCGGCACCGGGCGGGTGGCCGGGAACAGCTGGAACCTGGCCCGCAGCGGGGCCAGGGCGGCGGCGCTGCCGGAGCAGATGGCGCGGGCCGCGGCCGAACGGCCCGGCCTGGTCACGGTGATGATCGGCGCCAACGACGCCTGCCGGCCCACCCCGGCGGGGATGACGCCGGTGGCGGATTTCCGCCGGTCGTTCGAGACGGCGATGGCCCGGCTGCGGAAGGACGCCCCCGAGGCGCAGGTGTACGTGGCGAGCGTGCCCGACCTGCGGCGGCTGTGGGACACCGGCCGGACGAGCCCGCTGGTGCGGCGGGTCTGGGAGCTGGGTGTCTGCGGTGCGATGCTGGCGGACCCGGAGGACCTGGGGGCGGCGGCGGAGGAGCGGCGGACGAAGGTGCGCGACCGGGTGGTGGCGTACAACGAGGTCCTCGCGGAGGTCTGCGCCGCGGACGAGCTCTGCCGGTACGACGGCGGGGCGGTGTTCGGTTTCCGCTTCGACGAGTCGCTGCTGAGCACCTGGGACTGGTTCCATCCGAGCCGCGACGGGCAGGCGCGGCTGGCGGAGCTGGCGTACCGGCGGATCACGGAGAAGTAGGCCCCGGGGCGGGCGTCAGGTCCGCCCCGGGGCCGGTCGCGGGGTGCTCTACGGCTCCACGGTGGTGACGAGGCGGGTGTCGTCCAGTGCGTGGGCGGCGTGGAGTTCGTAGCGGCCGGGGACGAGGGTCCAGGCGTTCTTCTCCTCGTCCCAGATCTCGAAGGCGCGGCGCGGGAGCGCGATCACGGCCTCGGCGGTCTCGCCGGGCGCGGCCTCGACGCCGGCGAAGGCGGCGAGCCGGCGGGCGGGGCGCTCGACGGTGTCGTCGAGGGGCGCGAGGTAGATCTGGACGGTCTCGCGGCCGGGCCGGTCGCCGGTGTTGGTGAGGCGGACGGTGACCGATTCGGCCGTGGCCTCCAGGGCGTCGTACGACCAGGTGGTGTAGCCGAGGCCGTGGCCGAAGGCGTACGCGGGGACGGCGCCGGTCCTGTCCCAGGCGCGGTAGCCGATGAACAGGCCCTCGGTGTAGTCGAGTACGCCGCCGGTGGGGGTGACCTCGGTGACGGGGGCGTCGGCGAGGGCGGCGGGCCAGGTGGTGGGGAGGCGGCCGCCGGGCTCCTCGGCGCCGGTGAGGACGTCGGCGAGGGCGGCGCCGCCCTCCTGGCCGGGGAACCAGCCGAGCAGGATCGCGGCGACCTCGTCGCGCCACGGCAGTTCGACCGGTGAGCCGGCGTTGACGACGACGACCGTGTTCGGGTTGACGGCGGCGACGGCGCGGACGAGGTCGTCCTGGCGGCCGGGGAGGGCGAGGTCCTTGCGGTCGAAGCCCTCGGACTCGACGCGTTCGGTGGTGGCGACGACCACGACGGCGGTGTCGGCGGCGCGGGCCGCCTCGACGGCTTCGGCGATCAGTTCGTCGGGGTCACGGCGGGGACCGAGGTGGACGAAGGAGAACATGACCGCGGGGAGCGGGGCGGCGAACTCCTTGGCGAGGGTGTGCCGGAGGGAGACCTCGACGGTCTCGCCGGCGGTGAGCTCGACGGTGCCGCGTTCGACCGGGGAGCCGAAGAAGGCTTCGAAGGGGTCGGTCTCGGGGCCCATCTCCTGGACGCCGTCGAAGAGTTCGCGTCCGGCGACGGTGAGGGCGAAGGCGCCGAGGCCGCGGGTGCCGAAGGCGTGGGCGCCGGACTCGCGGGGGGTGAAGGCGCCGGTGACCTCGATGGAGGCGAGGGCGTCGTGGGTGACGCCGGCCGGGAGGTCGTCGCCGATCCACTGGACCTGGCCGTTGGGGAGGGTGCCTTCGCCGAGGACGTTCCCGTCGGCGTCGCGGCAGACCGCGCGGAGGGTGAAGCCCTGGTCGGCGGGGGCGAGTTCGTCGCTGGGGTCGGCGCCGACCACGTAGCTGAGGGCACCGTCGGGCAGGGCGGCGGCGAGGCCGTCGAGCGGGGAGACGACGTGCTCGGGGAAGACCTGGGCGGAGCCGCCGCCGAGGACGCGGGCGTCGCGGGCGGCGGCGCCGGAGAGGGCGACGGTCGTCCCGGCCGCGAGGGGGAGGGCCCGGCGCTCGTTGCGGACGAGGACGAAGCCGCGGCGGGCGATCTCGCGGGCGAGGGCGTCGCCGTCGATGACGTCGGGGTGTGCGGTGACGGCGGCGGGGGCTCCTTCGAGGGCGCCGACGCGGGCGGCGAGCCGCAGCACGTTCCGGACGGCGGCGTCGACGGCGGACTCCTCGACCTCGCCGGCCCGGACGGCGGTGGCGAGGTGCTCGCCGTAGACGGTGACGGGGCCGGGCATGGCGACGTCGAGGCCGCCGGTGATGTCGCCGGTGGTGGAGCGGGCGGCCATCCAGTCGGAGACGTTGACGCCGTCGAAGCCCCACTCGCCGCGCAGGACGTCCTCGACGAGGTGGCGGTGCTCGGTCATCGTCACGCCGTTGACCTGGTTGTAGGCGGTCATGACGCCCCAGGGGCGGGCGTCGGTGACGATCGCCTCGAAGGGGGCGAGGTAGAGCTCGCGGAGCGGGCGCGGGGCGATCGTGTTGTCGACGGTGAAGCGGTCGGTCTCGGCGTCGTTGGCGACGAAGTGTTTGACGGTGGTGCCGACGCCGCCGTCCTGGACGCCCTGGACGTAGCCGGTGCCGATGGCGCCGGTGAGGTACGGGTCCTCGCTGTACGCCTCGAAGTGGCGGCCGCCGAGCGGGGTGCGGTGGAGGTTGACCGTGGGGGCGAGGAGGACGTGGACGCCCTTGCGGCGGGCCTCCTGGGCGAGGAGCCGGCCGGCCCGGCGGGCGAGGGCGGGGTCCCAGGCGGCGGCGAGCGCGGTCGGGGACGGCAGCGCGACGGACGGGTCGTCGGCGGTCCAGCGGACGCCGCGGACGCCGACGGGGCCGTCGGACATCACGAGCGAGGCGAGGCCGATCTCCGGCAGGGCGGGCAGGGACCACATGTCCTGGCCGCCGAGCAGCCGGGTCTTGGTGTCCAGGTCGAGCTGGGCGAGCGCGGCCTCGACGGCTGCCTCGCGCACGGCGTCCTCGTTCACGTCCGTACCTCCGCGTTGAAGTGCTGGTGCGGCCATCATGAACCCGCCTACCTGTAGATCGGTAGGTGATGTGATCTGTTCGTTATCTTGACCATGGCGTACGGTCCTGTCGACAGGGACCTGCGGAAAGGGGGCCGGCCGATGGCACGGACCAGGAGCGAGGAGCGCCGCGCGGAGATCCTGCGCGCGGCCCTGGAGGTGATCGCGGAGCGCGGCTACCGGGGCGCCACGCTCGGCTCCGTCGCCGAGCGCGTCGGCCTGACCCAGCAGGGTCTGCTGCACTACTTCCCCACCAAGGAGGCCCTGCTCGTCGCCGTCCTTGAGGAGCGCGACCGCTGGGACACCAGCGGCGGCCGGGACCGCGAGGGCTGGCGGCTCGACCTGCTGGACTCGCTGGTGGAGTACAACGCGATGCGGCCCGGGATCGTGCAGACCTTCTCCGCGCTGCTCGGCGAGAGCGTCACGGACGGGCACCCGGCCCGGGAGTTCTTCACCGAGCGGTACGCGCAGGTGCGCGCCAACATGACGGACGTGCTGCGGCTGGAGTTCGGCGAGCGGCTGCCGGGCGGCCTCACCCCGGAGCGGGCGGCCCCGCTGCTCACCGCGGTGATGGACGGACTCCAGTACCAGTGGCTCCTGGACCCGGCCGCGGTGGACATGCCGGGCGCCTTCCGGGACTTCCTGCGGCTCCTCGCGGGCTCCGCCGCGCGCTGATCCGGGCCGTACGGGACGGGTGCGGGGCCGACGGGATTCGAACCCGCGCGAGCGCACCGCCAGGTCCGGCGGCCGCTCCCTCTCCCCGGGCCTCGGGGACCTCCTCGGCCCGGCTCCGCAATCGCCCGCTCTGCCACGGCCCCGCACCCTGCGGTGCCGCGCGCGGCACCGGTGCCGCGGAGTCTAGGCCGTTTCTTCCGGATCAGGCCGGGGGGATCCCGCCCGGCCGTCCCTACCGGGCCACCGCCGCCAGGTCCTGGGCGAGCAGCTCCGGGTCCGCGACCAGGAGCCGGTGGACGGCCTCCAGGAGGGGCAGCTCCGTCACCTCGGCGGCGAGCGCCACGTCCTTCGCGGCGAGCGCCACCGGGAAGTGCGAGCCGGTGCCGGTGACCCGGCCGACGGCGCCGCCGATCGGGCCCGCGCCCAGGGTGCGCAGGGCGAGTTCGCGGGGCAGGCCGAGCGCCTCGGCGAGCGCCAGGCTCTCGGCGACCAGCGCCACTCCCCCGATGGCCGCGTTGATGAGGACCAGCTTGAGGGCGGCGCCGTCGCCGGGCCCGCCGCAGGCGGTGACCGTGCCGAGCCGGCCGAGGACGTCCGCGACCGGGGCGGTGTCGCCGCCCGCGAGGATCAGCAGCTCCCCGGCGGCGGCCCGGTCGACGCTGCCCATGACGGGCGCGTCGATCAGGGTCGCCCCCGCGGGGAGCCGGGCCGCGAGCGCGCGGGTGGCGTCGGGGCCGATGGTGGAGGTGTCGATCCAGTGGGTGCCCGGGCGCAGGGCCGGGACCAGTTCGTCGGCGACGGCGCGGGCGGCCGCCGGGTCGGCCAGCATCGTGATCACGACCTCGGCGTCCCGGACGGCCTCGGCGGGGCTCGCGGCGAGGACGGCGCCGGCCTCGACGAGCGGCGCGGCCTTGGCGGCGGTGCGGTTCCAGACGGTGAGCGGATGGCCGGCGTCGAGGAGGCGGCGGGCCATGGGGCGGCCCATGGAGCCCAGGCCGAGGAAGGCGATCGTCTGCGGGGTGGTGTCCATGGCCTCGACGCTAGGACCGCCACTGCCATGCGACAAGCGAATGTCTAGCATGGCAGCCATGCAGCTCACGCATGGTTCGTACGACGCCTTCCTCGCCGTCGCCCGGTCCGGGTCCTTCACCGCCGCCGCCCGCGCCCTCGGCTACACCCAGTCCGCCGTCTCCCGCCAGGTCCGGTCCCTGGAGGAGGAGTGGGGGGCCGAGCTGTTCGAGCGGCTGCCGCGCGGGGTGCGGCTCACCGAGGCGGGGCGGGCGCTGCTGCCGCATGCCGAGGCGGTCCGGGACCGGCTGGCGGCGGCGCGCGCCGAACTGACCGCGCTGCGCACCCTGGACGGCGGGCTGCTGCGGCTCGGCGCCTTCTCCAGCGCCACCGCCGCCCTCGTGCCGCGGGCGCAGGCGGCCTTCCGGGAGCGGCATCCGGGGGTGGTCGTGACCCGGGTCGAGGGGCCGTCGGTGAAGCATCTGGCGCTGGTCGCGGCCGGGGAGGAGGACCTGGCGGTGGTCAGCCCGGCCGTGGACGCCCCGCTCCCGCCGGGGGTGACGCTCCATCACCTCCTGGACGAGCCGATGCTGGTGGCGATGGAGCGGGGGCACCCGTACGCGGGGCGGCGGGAGGTGCGGCTCGCGGAGCTGGCCGGGGAGGAGTGGATCGTCGGGAACGAACGGCTGGAGGACACCCTCTTCCGGCCCGCCCTCGCGGCCGGGCTCCGGCCCCGGACGGGGCTGCTCGCGCACGACTGGATCGCCAAGCTGGGCGCGGTCGCGGCGGGGCTCGGCGTCACGCTGGTGCCGGCGCTGGCGGCGTCGTCGGTGCGCCCGGACGTCGCGCTCGTCACGATCCACCCGGAGGACGTGCCGTACCGCAGGATCGGGGCGGCCGCGCCGGGGGCGCCGACGGCGGCGGCGACGGCCTTCCTGGAGCGGTTGCGGGCGACCGCCGAGGAGCTGCGAGCATGGGGGCCATGATGCTCGCCGCCGCCCAGTTCGCCCCGCTCGCCGGGGACGTCGACGCCAATGTCCGTACGATCGCCGGCCTGGTCCGGGAGGCAGGGGCCGCCGGTGCCCGGGTGGTCGTCTTCGCGGAGCTTTCGCTCACCGGGTACGACACGGCCCTGATCCGGGAGAACCCGTCCCTGGTGCTCACCGAGGACGATCCCCGGCTGGAGCCGGTCCGCGCGGCGTGCCGGGCCGCCGGGGCGGCCGCGGTCGTCAACGGACCGGTGCGGGGCGGGGGCGCGCTGCCGGGCCTGACGACGCTGGTGATCGGTCCGGACGGCTCGACGCTCGCCCGCTACGACAAGCGGCACCTGTACCACGGGCCCGAGCGGGACACCTTCACGGCGGGCACGGCCGACGGGCGGTTCGTCCTGGACGGGCTCCGGTTCGCGCTCGCCACCTGTTACGACAACCGCTTCCCGGAGCCGGCCGGGCGGGCCGCCGCGGACGGCTGCTCGGTGTACCTGGCGAGTTCGATGCTCGACGCGGCGAACGACTCCTTCGAGACCGTCTACCCGGTCCGCGCGCGGGACTTCGGCCTCTTCGTGGCGCTGGGCAACTCGCTGGGGCCGAGCGAGGTCGGCGAGGGCGGCGGCAGGGCCGGGGTCTGGGGGCCGGACGGCGGGCGGCTCGCCGACGCGGGTCCGGAGAAGCCGGGGTTCGTCCTGGCCGAGGTGGGCTGAGCCCTCTCCGGCCGGGACGCGGAAGGACCGGGACGCGGAAGGACCGGGACGCGGAAGGACCGGGACGCGGAAGGGCCGGGCCGCCGTGGGACTCCGGCGGCCCGGCCCGGGCGACCGCACGACGGACCCCCCGCCCGTCGCACGGTCTCCCTGCCCGGGGGCGGGGTGTCAGGCCCCCGCCCCGGGGCGTTCGTGGCCCGCTACGGGGCGCTCAGGCCCAGCGTGTAGGCGCCGGAGCCGCTGTAGGCGTGCACGACGTAGCGGTAGTAGCCCGCGGTGCCGTAGTAGCTGGTGTCCTCGTCGGCGCCGGCGGTGCCGCCGACGGCCACGTCCGCCCAGGCCGCTCCGTTCCACTTCTGCAGGTAGAGGTCGAAGTCGGTGCCGGCCGGGCCGCGCAGGCAGCCGACGTGGGTACCGGCGCTCGCCGCGTAGTAGTAGGAACCGTCCGGCTGGGCGGCGGCCTGACCGGAGGCCAGCGTGCCCCGGTAGGTGTGCTCGGTGTTGTCGCAGCCGGTGGGGGGCGTGGTGCTGCCGACCGTCAGCTGGTAGGTGACGGTGTGGGTGGCGGATCCCGTACCGGTGACGGTGATCGGGTAGGTGCCGTTCGGGGTGCCCGCGGCGACCTTGACGGTCATCGTGGAGGAGTTGCCGGAGGTCACCGAGGCGGGGTTGAAGGAGACGTTGACGCCGCTGGGGGCGCCGCTCGCCGTGAGCTGGACGGTCTGCGCGGAGCCGCCGGTGGTGCTGGTGTTGACGGTGGCCGTGACCGAGGTGTCCGGCTGCGCCGAGCCCGAGGACGGGTTCAGGGAGAGCGAGAAGTCAGGGGTGCTGGTTCCGCCGCAGTCGGTCTCGCCGGACTGGGCGGGGACGCCGACCGCGTTCCAGGCCGCCTTCACCGCGTTGCACTCGGCGGCGCCGTAGGTGTTCTTGGCGGTGGTGAGGGTGGCGCGGCGGGCCGCGGGGTGGTTCCAGGACGAGGTCTTCAGCAGCAGGGCGCCCATGAAGATCTTGCCGGCCTTCTGGATGCCGATGCCGGTGACGGAGGACGGGCCGCCGGAACATATCGGGCTGCTGGGCTTGCCGCCGCCCGGGTTGGAGCCCTCGGCGAGCAGGTAGAACCAGTGGTTCTGCGGGCCGGCCGCGGCGTGCACCTCGGTGCCCGAGGTCAGCTGGGTGTAGCAGTTGGGGTCGTTGTTGATGAGCGAGGGGTTGTACATGTTGCGGATCGGCTGGTTGTTGCCGGTGAAGTTGAGCTCCTCGCCGACCGTGTAGTCCGGGGTGTCGTTCGGGTTGTTGGCGTAGTGCTCGGTGAGCGCGCCGAAGATGTCGCCGGTGGACTCGTTCATGCCGCCGTTCTCGTTGGACGAGCCGGCCGAGCCCGGGGTCCGGTCGAAGATCTCGTGGCCGTACTCGTGGGCCACGACGTCGATGCCGGTGAGCTGGTTGGTGCCGTTCTGGTTGCGCCCGTAGGTGGTCTTCGTACCGTCGTAGTACGCGTTGACCTGCGTGAGTCCGGCGCGGGCCGGGACCATGCCGCCCTGGCCGTTGATGCCGTTGTAGCCGAACCACTCCTTGAGCATGTCCGACTCGCGCTGGGCGGCGTACATGATGTCGACGCAGGCGGTGACGAGGTCGTTGGCGCCGCCGTTGCCCCACGGGGAGGAGCCCGTGTACGCGCTGCCGTTCTGGCCGCCGCACTTGAAGCCGCCGCGGCTGGTGTCGGTCATGGAGCCCGCGGCGGTGTCGATGGTGACGTTGCCGTTGTGGTAGCCGCGGCCCTCGGCGTGCCGGACCTTGTCGGTGACCTGGGCGACCTTGCCGGTACGGGCGTCGACGTAGGTGTCGAGCGAGCTGGGCACGTTGCCGGCGGTGGTGCCGACGACCAGGGTGTGCCAGGCGAGGACGGGCTTGCCGGCCTTGAGGAGCACGGTCAGTTCGGGGGTGCTCGCGCTCTCCACGGAGGCCAGCCGGCCGCGGGCCGTGGCGAGCGCGGCCGCGGCGGTCACCCGGGCGCTCGTCGTCGGCAGCCTGAGGGCGGGGGCCGCGGCGCCGGTGACGTCGCGGACCTTGCCCGAGGAGTCGGAGAGGACGACGGCGTCGCCGCCGCCGTGGACCGGGAGGCCCTTGTACGTCCGCTGGTAGGCGGCGTAGTAGAGGCCGTTCGACCACGGGGTGACGGACGTCCGGACGAGGTCCTCGTCGGCGCCGTGGCGCAGTTCGTCGAGGCCGCTGGCGGCGGCGGTGTCCGCGGCCGCCAGGGCCAGGGACTTCCCGTGGCCCGGCGGGGCCGGCTCCGCCGCGGGGGCGGCGGAGGCGGTCCCGGCGAGGACGGTCGCGAGGCTCGCCGAGAGGGCCAGGGCGGTCACGGCCGCCGTGAGTCTGGTGGGGTGCAACGTCGTGCTCCGTTCAGGGTGGGGGAGACGGATCGTCGCGCCGAGTATGGGCGTGGACATGGCCAGTTCGGGACATCTCATCCGGCATAAGACGCGGGTTATGGTGCGGCCGCGCGGCGCTGCGTACGCTGCTGAAATGCAGCTGGAGTTGAGGCATCTGGAAGCCGTCTGCCGGATAGCGGAGGCGGGCAGTCTGGGCCGCGCCGCACTCCGGCTCGGTATCTCCCAGCCGGCGCTCTCGGCACAGTTGCGGCGGATCGAGCGGGTCGCGGGCGGGGAGCTGTTCCTGCGCGGCCGGCGCGGTGTGGAGCCCACCCCGCTGGGCGAGTTCGTCCTCTCCAAGGCCCGGCTCGTGCTCGGCGAGATGGACGCGATCGCCGCCGGGGCGCGGGCCGCCGACCCGGACACCCCGCTGCGGCTCGGCTGCATCCTGCTCGTCCTGGTGGACCGGCTGCTCGTCGGCCTCGAACAGGTCGTGGCGGGCCGGGAGATCGCGGTGACGGTCGAGCAGTCGGCGACGACGCTGACCCGGCAACTGGGCGCGGGCCGCTACGACGCGGTGCTGTACGGGGAGGTCAACGACCACGAGGTGCCGCTGCCGCAGGGCACGACGGCCCGGACGCTGATCGCGAAGGAACCCTTCTGCGTGCGGATCTCTGCGGACCATCCGCTGGCCGGGAAGGAGCGGATCGCGCTGGCGGAGCTGGCGGGCGAGTCCTGGATGACGCTGGTGGAGGACGACGACGGCGGCCCCGAGGCGCTGGTCGCGGCGTGCGAGCGGGCCGGCTTCACCCCGTCGCTGCGGCACCGGGTGGCCGACCGGAAGATCCACTACGACCTGATCGCCTCGGGCCGCGCGATCTCGCTGAGCCAGCCCACCGCCCCGCCCACCGAGGGGACGGTGCTGCGCCCCCTGGAGGGCGACCCGGTCACCGGCCGCATCCGCCTGGCCTGGAACCGCTCCGCCGTCTCCGCCCGCCACGCGGACCTGCTGTACCGCGCGGCGGCGGAGGCGTATCTGGCGAACGTCCCCAACAACGCCTTCCACCAGGAGTGGTGGACCGCCAGGCCGGAGCTCCATCCGATCCTGGCGATCGACTAGCTAGTCGTACGAGACGTCGGAGGCCGTGTAGCGGCAGGTGGTGCCGTCGGGGCCGGTGCCGAGCTCGGTGGGCTCCTTGCCGGTGCTGTTGCCGGTGAAGCGGGTGCACGGCTTGATCTTCTTCTTGGTGTCGCCGTGGATCCGGACGTTCCGCAGCGAGGCGGTGTCGCCGTAGTTGGCGTTGACGCCGACGATCGACTTGCCGGGGGCGGTGATGTCGACGTCGTCGACGACGACGGTGCGCCGGTACTGCTTCTTGCAGTTGCCGCAGGAGCGGACGAGCTTGCCGAAGTCGGTGACCTGGAACTTGGTCACGACGAGCTTGCCGGCGCCGTTGAACTGGAAGACCTTGTCGGAGGCGCCCCGGGCGCCGCCGCCGTACACCGCGTAGACGGCCTTCGCGGAGGTGCCCTTGAAGGTGGCGGCGTCCTCGCCGACGTTCTCCCACCAGACGTTCTGGAGGGTGCAGCTGCCGAGGCAGTGCACGCCGTCGGCGGCGGGGGTGCCGAGGACCACGTTCTTGAGGGTGGCGCCGTCCTTCAGGACGAAGAGCGGCTGCTGGCTCTCGTCCTGCCCGTCGGAGCCGAGGTCGCCGGTGCCGCGGAAGCGCTTGAGCTTGCCGTCGTAGGTGCCCGAGACCTCGATGGTGGCGGCGACGGGCTTGTCGCCCCTGGCGGCCGGCCAGGCGGGGACGGCGGCCGGGGCCGCGCCCGCCGGGGCGAGCAGGGTGCTCGTGACGATGGCCGCGCCGGTGACTCCGAACGCGGCCAGGCCGCCGAGGAGCGCCCTGCGGCGGCCGGTCCTGCGCTTGTGTGACGTCATGGATGACTTCCTCAGTGGGGGATGGGGTGCACCCCCTGGTCGCCGCCCGGGGAGGAAAGGTTGCCGTCCTCGTGATCGTTCTCCTCGGAGTCCTCGCCGCGCAGGTCGCGGACCATGAGGGTGGCGCCGGCGACGGCGCCGGGCATCAGGAAGACCGCCACGAAGGGGACGACGAAGACGAGGGCGAGCGGGACGCCGAAGCCGAGGGTGGCCCAGCGCCGGCCGCGCAGCAGCGTCAGGCGCTCCTTGAGCTCGACGCCCCGGCGCTGGAGGGCGACGGCGGTCAGTTCCTCGGCGAGGAAGAACCCGGAGACGCAGAAGCCGAGGGCGGGGACGACGGTCTGGCCGACGACGGGGATGAAGCCGCAGGCGAAGAGGAGCACGGCGTAGAAGGCGACCCGCAGCACCACGCGCAGGCTGTCACGGGCCGAGATGAGCAGCTCGCGCCAGAGCGGCAGGCCGGACTCGGGGACGTCGCCGCCCCGGCTGCGGTCGACGTCCTCGGAGAGGGTCTCGTAGAAGGGCTGGCCGATGAGAAGGGTGACGGCGGTGAAGGTGACGACGGCGAGGAAGACGCTGAAGGCGACGAGGAGGGCCGTCATGGCGTTGCGGAAGATCGCGCGCCACAGGGTGGACCAGTCGTCGGCGAAGGGGGTCGCCCAGGCCGTCAGATCGGTCGCGTTGAAGGCGAGGGCGCCCAGCGCGGCCAGGTAGAGGACGAGTGCCACCAGACCGGGCAACAGGCCGAAGCCGAACCGGCGTCCGTGCTGTGCCACCCACTTCTGGCCCTGGACCAGATGACCGAAACCCACCCCGAAATCGCGCATGCGGGCAGCCTAGCGGCACGCGATCACCGGTTCCGCACATGCGTGCGGGCCGCACCCCGGTCGGTCGGGGTGCGGCCCGCACGGGTCCGCACGCGGTGCGGCCGATGACTCAGACGGCGAGCTCGACCGTGATGTTGCCGCGGGTCGCCTTGGAGTACGGGCAGACCTGGTGGGCCTTCTCGATGAGGCTCTTGGCGGTCTCGGCGTCCACGTTCGGGATGGAGGCCGAGATCTTCACGATGATGCCGAAGCCGTCGTCGTTCTTGCCGATGCCGACCTCGGCGGTGACCGTCGAGCCGGAGATGTCCGCGTTCTCGTTCCGCGCGACGACGCCGAGGGCGCCCTGGAAGCAGGCGCTGTAGCCGGCCGCGAAGAGCTGCTCGGGGTTGGTGCCCTCGCCGGAGCCGCCCATGGCCTTGGGCGGGTTGACGACGACGTCGAGCCGGCCGTCGTCGGTGGCGACACGGCCGTCGCGGCCGTTCTCCGCGGTGGCGACGGCGGTGTAGAGAACGTCGGAGTGCTGGATGGACATGCTGGTTTCTACCTTCTTCTCCCCGCCTCGACTCGCGCCCACGATCGCGACGGCTGAGGGAAGACTACCGGTCCAGCGAGACGATCATCTTTCCGGTGTTGTCGCCGCGGAGCAGACCGAGGAAGGCGTCCACGCCGCTCTCGATCCCGGTGGCGAAGGTCTCGCGGTACTTCAGCTCGCCGGAGCGCAGCTTGCCGCCGACCTCCTCGACGAACTTCTGCCGGATGCCGTAGTGGTCGCCGACCAGGACGCCCTGGAGGCGGAGCCGCTTGCCGATGATCATCGCCATGTTCCGCGGGCCGGGGGCCGGCTCGGTGTCGTTGTACTGCGCGATCATGCCGCAGATGGCGGCGCGGCCGTGCACGTTGAGCGAGGAGATCGCGGCCTCCAGGTGCTCGCCGCCCACGTTGTCGAAGTAGACGTCGATGCCGTCCGGGGCGGCCTCGCGGAGCTGGTCGCGCACCGGGCCGTTCCGGTAGTTGAAGGCCGCGTCGAAGCCGAGCTCCTCCACCAGCCACTTCACCTTCTCGTCGGAGCCGGCCGAGCCGATGACCCGGGAGGCGCCGGCCAGCTTGGCGAGCTGGCCGACCTGGCTGCCGACCGCGCCGGCCGCGCCGGAGACGAAGACGGCGTCGCCCTCCTTGAAGGAGGCGGTCTCGAAGAGGCCCGCGTAGGCGGTCAGGCCGGTCATGCCGAGCACGCCGAGGTACGTGGAGAGCGGGGCCAGCTCCGGGTCCACCTTGGTGGCGTGCTGGGCCGGGACGTCGGCGTACTCGCGCCAGCCGAGGCCGTGCAGGACGTGGTCGCCCTCGGCGAAGCCCTCCGCGTTCGACGCCACGACGACGCCGACCGCGCCGCCGTCCATCGGGTGGTCCAGCCGGAAGGGCTGGACGTAGGACTTCACGTCGTTCATCCGGCCGCGCATGTAGGGGTCGACCGAGAAGTGGAGGTTCCGCACCAGGATCCGGCCTTCGGCGGGCGCCTCGACCGGGACCTCGCGCAGGGCGAAGTCGGTGGGGACGGGCCACCCGTGCGGGCGGGCGACGAGGTGCCATTCACGGCTGGTGGCGGGCAGAGCGGTCATGGTGGGGACCTCCGGGGAAAGCTTCACTTGATGAAACAACCATGCGCCTGAATATTTCATGTTGTCAAGCATCGGAGTACGATGGTGCCCATGCCCACCTCACACACCGACCCCGTGACCCTCGAAGTCGTCGAGCTGATCGGTACGGTCGTGGCGCGCTACCACCTGGAGTACGAGGAGGCGGCCGCCGCCCACTCCCTCACCGGCGCGCAGGCCCGCGTCCTCGGGCTGCTCGCCCTGGAGCCCACGCCGATGCGGAAGATCGCCGAGAAGCTCAAGTGCGAGCCGTCCAACGTCACGGGGATCATCGACCGCCTGGAGTCCCGGGGCATGGTCGAGCGGCGCCCCGACCCGGCCGACCGCCGGGTCAAGCTGGCCGCGCCGACCGACGAGGGCCGGGACACCGCCCGCCGGCTCCGCGAGTCCCTGCACTTCGCGCGGGAGCCGCTCGGCGAGCTGACCGGCGTGGAGCGCACCCTGCTGCGGGACCTGCTGCGCCGGATGCTCGGCGAGCCCCCGGCCTGACGGACCTCCGGCGGCAGTCCCCCCGCGGGCCTCGTCCGGACCGCTTCCCCCGGTCCCACCGCGAGCCCGGCCCGATCCGGAAGAAACCGCCTAGACGCACCACCACAGGAATCGCGTACAGGTCTCCGAGGGCCGCGGCGCGGGGGTCGCCGTCGGGGGCGCCGGACGGGTGGCGCTCGCGGAGGCGGACGGCGTCGCGCCGCCCGGGGCCGGGGCCGTGGGCGAGCCCGAGGCGCTCGGCGTGGCGCCGGGTTCCTCGCCCTGCGGGCCCGCGGTGACGTCGGGCACGGACGGCGCCGTGGACGACGGGGCGGCCGAGGACGGACGGGCGGACGCGCCGCCCCCGCCGGAGCCGGAGCCCGTACCCGTCCCCGTGCCGGAGCCCTGGCCCGCCGCCGTACCGGGTCCGCCGGAGGAGACCGTGCCCGTGCGGGACGCCGGAGCGGTGCCCGCGCCGGAGCCGCCGCCCGATCCCGTGCTGATCCGGCGCGGACGCACGGTCGGCGTGGCCGGACCGCCGGAGCCCTCGACCGCCTCGTCGCCCTCCCCGCCGTCCTCCTCCGCCGCCTCGCCGGGGCTCCGGGTCGGCAGCGCGGGCGGCAGCGGGGTCCCGGTGACCTCCAGCTCCTCCACGGCCGTCGCGGGCCCCTTCTCCTCCGGCTCCTCGAACACGGCCTTCGCGAGGCCCAGCGACCCGGCCGCGAGGACCAGACCCAGCGCGCTCACCGCGACCGTCCGGCCGCGGCCGGCCCGCCCCCGCTTCCGGCGGCGCGGGGCGGACCGGCCCGCCGCCCGCCCGCCGGACCTCGGCGGGACCACCAGGTCCAGCTCGTAGACGTGCTCGGGAGCGAGGGGCGCACCGGACTCCGGCGCCTCCTCCTCCGCCACCCCCGCCCCGTCGCCCGCCCCGAGCCCGGCCCCGGCCCCGGACGAGTACGGCTCGGACGAGTACGGCTCGGACGGCTGGGGCGAGGACGGCTGGGGCGAGGACGGCTGGGGCGAGGACGGGTGCGCGTACGACGCGGAGCCGTACGCCCCGGTCGCGAACGGCCCGGCGGCGTACGGGTCCGACGGATACGCCTCCACCGGATACGGCTCCGGCTCGTACGGCCGTCCGGCCGGGTACGGCTCCGGCGCCTCGGCGCCCTCGTGAGGCGCGGAGTGAGGCAGGGCGTGGGGGGTGTCGTACCGCAGCCGCTCGACGGGGGTCCCGCACCCGGCACAGGCGAGGGCTCCGTTGAGATACCGCCGGCACGCGTGGCAGTAGTCCATGGGGCTCGCACGCTAGGACGAGCGGCGCGATCCCGGGGCGTCGAGGACGTGAGGATCTTGTGAGGAAACCGCAGGTGAACGCCGTGGCGCCGCGAATCTCCCGGTTCGCCACCCTCGCCCGCGCGGTCGCCGGACCGGCCGCCTCCGCCCGGTCCGGCCGCCGCGCGGGCCGTCCGGGAGCGGCCCCGGGCGGCGCAGCCCAGCGCGCGCGGCGGGCCCGGCGGTCGCACGATGCGAACAGGAACCCGAACCGCGACACCTCGCCCGTGTCAGCACCGCACTCCGGAGGATCCGCCGTGACCGTCAGCCTCGATCAGCTGCGTCGTTGCCATGTCGCCGTCGACCTGGGTGCCGCCCGCACCCGGGTCTTCGTCAAGGGCGCCGGACTCGTCGTCGACGAGCCGAGCGTCGCCGCCATCAACACCCGCACCGGAGCGCTGATCGCGGTCGGCGCGCTCGCCGAGAAGATGACCGGCCGCACCCCCGACTACATCCGGGTCGTGCGCCCCGTCTCCGGCGGCACGGTCGTCGACATCGAGATGGCCCAGCGGATGCTCCGCCACCTCCTCGGCGAGAAGCTCCGCCGCCAGCTCCGCCGCAAGCCCCGGCTGCGCGCCGCCGCCTGCACCCCGCACGACAGCGACCCGCTCGCCCAGCGCGCGGCCGTGGAGACGCTGGTGGGGCTCGGGGCGCGGCGGGTCGAGCTGGTCGACACGCTGATCGCGGCGGCCGTGGGCTGCGGCCTCCCGGTGGAACAGCCCACCGCGACCATGATCATGGTGTGCGGGGCGGCGACGACCCAGGTCGCGGTGCTCTCGCTCGGCGCCATCGTCACGGCCGAGCGGATCCCGGTCGGCGGCGACGCGATCGACCACGCGATCATCCAGCACCTGCGCCACCACCACGAGCTGATGCTGCCGAGCCAGTCGGTGCGCCCGCTCCAGCTCGCGCTGAGCGGCAACGGCCTGACCCCGCACGGCCCCGCGTCCACCGAGATCCACGGCCGGGACGTGGCCACCGGCCTGGCCCGCTCCGTCACCGTCGACACGGCCGCCGTGCGCGAGGCGATCCACACCCCGCTGACGGCGGTGCTCGACGGCCTCGGCAAGGTGCTGCGGGACTGCCCGCCGGACCTGGTGGCGGACCTCGCCGACCGAGGGATCATGATGGTCGGCGGCAGCGCGCTGCTCCCGGGCCTGGACCAGATGCTGCGGGACGCCACCGGCATGCCGGTGCACATCGCCGAACGGCCCGACGTCTGCGCCGTGCTGGGCCTCGGCGCGATGCTGGAGGGCAAGGTCCAGCCGATGGTCCTCGACCCGCTGGGCGACCACCGCGGCCTGGCGGACGACCGCGACCGCGAGCTCGCCGACGACCTGACGGAGTGACCTATCCCGACATCACCCGATTCGTACGCCGATGAGACCATGGTGATCATGGACGAGGACGTGGAGCAGGAGCAGGCCCGCCTGCCCATGCTGCTCGAAGCCGTCCTCGGCGTCGGCACGGAGCTCGAACTCCGCGCCACGCTCCAGCACATCGTGGACTCGGCGACCGAGCTGGTCGGGGCGGGCCGCGGGGTGCTGGGGGTGGTGGACCCCGAGCGCCCCCGGCTCACCGGCCTCTTCACCACCGGGATGACCGACGAGGAGCGGGACCGCGCCGGCCGGCTCCCCGGCGGCCCCCACGGCGAGCTCGGCGTCCCGATCCGCGTGCACACGCAGGTCTTCGGCACCCTCTACCTCGGCGGGAAGCCGGGTGGTTTCACCGAGGAGGACCTGGCGCTGCTGCGGGTCCTCGCCGCGCAGGCCGGCATCGCCATCGGCAACGCCCGGCTCTACGAGACGGCCCGGCAGCGCGAGCGGTGGATCGAGGGCGCGGCGGCCGTCACCACGGCCCTGCTCACCGGCGAGTCGGCCGAGGACGCCCTGACGACCGTCGCCGAACAGGCCCGGATCCTCGCCGACGCGGCCGCCGGCGTCATCCTCCAGCCCACCCCCGAGGGCGGGATGGAGATCGTCACGGCCTCCACCACCGAGGACCCCGGCGAACTGGTCGGCACCACGATCCGGCCGGGATCCGCCGTCCTCGTCCAGCTCCTCGGCGGGGAGCCGGTCTTCGTCGAGGACTCGTCCACCGACCCGCGGATGACCACCCCGGTCCGGTCCCGCTTCGGGCCGTCGATGATGCTGCCGCTGCGCAGCGGCGGGAAGCTGATCGGCACGCTGGCCCTCCCCCGCCGCCGGGGCGCCGACCCGTACTCGGCGGTGGACCGGCTGCTCGCCTCGCAGTTCGCCTCGCAGGCGGCGCTCGCGCTGGTCCTCGCGGACGCGCGGCACGACCGGGAGCGGCTCGCGGTGTTCGAGGACCGCGACCGGATCGCCCGGGACCTGCACGACCTCGTCGTCCAGCGGCTGTTCGCCACCGAGATGATGCTGGAGTCGACCCGCCGCCGCGGCGGGGGCTCGGCCGAGGAGGACGAGCTGCTCGGGAAGGCCGTGGACGAGCTGGACTCCACGATCCAGGAGGTGCGGACGACGATCTTCGCCCTCCAGCAGCCGCCGGCCGAGGCGCCGGCGACCTTCCGCGGGCGGGTGCTGCGGGAGACCGGCGGGGCGGGGGTGCTGCTCGGTCTCCAGCCGTCGGTGCGGTTCACCGGCGCGGTGGACACGCTCGTGGACGAACCGGAGGCGCGGAAGCTGCTCGCCGCGCTGCGCGGGGCGCTCGCCGCGGCGCACCGGCGGTCCGGGATCGGCCGGATCCAGGTGGACGTCGGCGTCGGCGGCGAGGGCGCCTGGCTGCGCGTCGAGGACGACGGCACCCCGCCGACGACGGTCACCTGGCCGTAGGCCGCGCCTCCCGGACCCACGAGACCCACCAGACCCACCGGATCCACCGGATCCACCGGACCCACCGGACCCACCGGATCCGCGGCGTGACCCGGGACGGCCCCGGCTCCCCCGGACGGAGCAGTCCCGCGCGCCGGGGCCCGGCGCCGGATCTTGACTGAGGGGGTGAACTCCGACGCCAAGCCCCCGACCGCGGCGGCCTACCGCAACCTGGTGATGGCCACCATCGGCTTCACGCTCACCTTCTGGGCGTGGAACCTGATCGCGCCCCTCGGCAGCTGGTACGGCGAGCGCCTGGACCTCAGCTCGTTCCAGCAGTCGTTCCTCGTCGCGGTGCCGGTGCTGGTCGGCTCGCTGGGCCGGATCCCGGCCGGCGCGCTGACCGACAGGTACGGCGCGAAGCTGATGTTCCCGCTCGTATCCGCTCTGACGATCGTCCCGGTGCTGCTGCTGACCGTGGTGAAGGACTCCTACGGCCTGATGCTCGTGGTCGGCTTCCTCCTCGGCCTCGGCGGCACGACCTTCGCGATCGGCATCCCGCTGGTCAACTCCTGGTTCCCGCCGGAGAGGCGGGGCCTGGCGCTCGGCGTCTTCGGCATGGGCATGGGCGGCGTGGCGCTCTCCGGCTACTTCACGCCCCGGATCGCCAAGCACGGTGAGAACCTGCCGTTCGTCGTCGTGGCGATCGCGCTCGCCGTGTACGCGCTCCTCGCCGCCGCGCTCATCACCGACCGCCCCGACCGTCCGGTGCCGACCGCCTCGCTGGCGAGCCGGCTGGGGTCGGCGGGCCGGCTGCGGGTGACCTGGGAGCTGTCGGCGCTGTACGCGATCGGCTTCGGCGGCATCGTGGCCTTCGGCGTCTACCTGCCGACGTACCTGAAGACCTGGTACGAGCTGGACCCGACCGACGCGGGCACCAAGGCGGCCGGGTTCGCGGCGGTCACCGTCGTCTTCCGGCCGCTCGGCGGCTGGCTCTCGGACCGCGTCCACCCGGCGGTCGTCACCTCCTGGGCGCTCGGCGTCGTCGCCCTCTTCGCGATCGTCCAGGCGTTCGACCCGAAGCTGAACCCGGGCGGCACGATCGCCCTGCTGGTCATGGCGGCCGGTCTCGGCACCGCGAGCGGCTCGGTCTTCGCCCTGGTCTCGCAGGTCACCCCGCAGGCCAAGGTGGGCTCCGTGACCGGCATCGTCGGCGCCATGGGCGGCCTCGGCGGCTTCGTCCCGCCGCTGGTCATGGGCGCGATCTACAGCGCCAAGGACTCGTACTCGATCGGCTTCATGCTCCTCTCCGACCTGGCGCTCGCGGGCTGCGTGTACGCGTACGGGCGGATGCGCGGGCTCCGGCCGGGCGGCGACGAGCCGGCGTCCGGGGCGACGAAGGTCACGGCCGGGACGCCCTGACCTCCCGGCAGAATGCCCCTCGGCAGCGGCGTTTCCGATGCGATCCGAGGAGTACGACCGGTGAGTGCGCTCTTCCCGGCCCTGAGAAGCCGTCCCGACCGGACCGCGCTGCGCTTCGGCGCGGACCCGGCGACGGCGGAGACCCTGACCTACGAGGAACTGGCCCGGGCCGCCGGGGAGCTGGCCGTCCGGCTCGCCGGGGCGTCCAGGGTCGCGGTCTGGGCCACGCCGACCGCCCGGACGGCCGTGGCGGTGGTGGCGGCGCTGCTCACGGGCGTGCCCGTCGTCCCGCTCAACCCGCGGGTCGGGGAGCGGGAGCTGGCCCACATCCTGGCGGACAGCGCGCCCGCGCTCCTCCTGGCGGGCCCGGAGGACGAGCCGCCGGCGGCACTGGCGGAGCTGCCCCGGATCGACGTGCCGACCCGCGTCGCGTCCTTCACCCCGGTCTCGGCGGTGGTCGCGTACGGCGACGGGCCGGAGGACCCCGAGTCGCCCGCCTTCGTCGTCTACACCTCCGGCACCACCGGCCCCCCGAAGGGCGTGCTGCTCCCCCACCGGGCGGTCGCCGCCTCGCTGGACGCGCTCGCGGAGGTCTGGTCCTGGACGGAGGACGACGTCCTCGTGCACGCGCTGCCGCTCTTCCACGTCCACGGGCTGATCCTCGGGGTCCTGGGCCCGCTGCGGCGCGGCGGCGAGGTCCGTCACCTGGGCGCCTTCTCGGTGGAGGGGGTGGCGCGCGAGCTGGGGACCGGCGGCACGATGCTGTTCGGCGTCCCCACGATGTACCACCGGCTCGCGGACGCCCTCCCCCGGGACCCGGCGCTGGTGGAGGCGCTGTCCGGGGCGCGGCTGCTGGTGTCGGGGTCGGCGGCGCTGCCGGTGCACGATCACGAGCGGATCGCGGCGGCGACGGGCCGGACGGTGGTGGAGCGGTACGGGATGAGCGAGACGCTGATGAACACCAGCGTCCGGCCCGGCGGGCCGCCGCGCCCCGGCACGGTGGGGACGCCGCTGCCCGGCGTGGGCGTGCGGCTGGTCGAGGAGGACGGCACGGTGCTCGGCGCGTCCGACGGGGAGACCGTCGCCGAGGTGCAGGTGCGCGGCCCGAACCTCTTCTCCGGCTATCTGAACCGGCCGGAGGCGACGGCGGAGGCGTTCGACGGCGACTGGTTCCGCACCGGTGACATGGCGGTCCGCGAGCCCGACGGGACGATCCGGCTGGTGGGCCGCAAGGCCACCGACCTGATCAAGAGCGCCGGGTACAAGATCGGGGCGGGCGAGATCGAGAACGCGCTGCTCGACCATCCCGGGGTGCGGGAGGCCGCCGTCACCGGGGAGCCCGACCCGGATCTGGGCGAGCGGATCGTGGCCTGGATCGTGCCGGCCGATCCGGCGAGCCCGCCGGCGGACGCGGAGCTGGCGGACCACGTGGCCCGGCTGCTCGCCCCGCACAAGCGGCCCCGGACGGTCCGGCTGCTCGACGCCCTCCCCCGCAACGACCTGGGCAAGGTGCTGAAGAAGCGGCTGCCGCGGGGGTGACGGTGAAGGGCCGGACCCCACGGGGGTGTCCGGCCCTTCCTCATGCCCCGCGGTGCGCGGCGGCTATTTCTTCACGCCGACCGCGCGGATCAGCTCCTGGGTGACCGTGCCGCCCTGGTCGTCGGCGGCCTCGGCGCGCAGCGAGACGGAGGCCGCGCCGGCCGGGATCCGCAGCTCTCCGGTCCAGGAGGCGCCCCGGCGGGACTTCTCCAGGCCGACCTCGCGCCAGGTGGCGCCGTCGTCGTAGGAGACCTCCAGGCCGCCGGTGGCGATGGTGCCGGTGCCGGACGCGTCCTCGACGTACTCCGCGAAGATGCCGACCGGGACCTTGGAGCCGGCCCGGACGTCGCCGTACAGGTCGGTGTCGAGGTCGAAGCCGAGGTTGAGCATCGGCAGGTAGGTGATCCGGTCGGACGGGGTCTCGGCGGAGCGGACGGTCCACTCGGTGTGGCCCTTGGCGCCGAGCCGCCAGCGGGCCGGGTCGAGAGCGGTGTCGGTGACGACCTTGAAGGTGGCCTCCTCCGCCGGGGCGTCCCAGGCGTAGGCGCCGGAGCTCATCTTGCGGTCGACGCGGACCCCGTTCACGTACACCTCGGTGTACTGGGTCATGGTGTCGTCGCCCCACACGTTGCCGAAGCCGGTGTGGTCGCGGCCGGAGTCGCCCCAGCCGGGGGTGTTGAACCTCAGGTCGTTGCCGGTGCGCTGCTGGCCCCAGCCGAGGCCGGTGCCGAGCCAGGGGTGCCAGACGGGGCCGAACCACTCGCTGCGGCTGACGGAGCCGCCGCGGTAGACCGAGCGGCCGCCGCGCTGCTCCAGGGACTCGCCGAGGTCGACGGACTCGTGCCACTGCTGGCCCGCGCCGGTGGAGACGTACTCGGTGCGCTCCGCCGGGAAGCCGATCCACTCCTTGAAGCCGACGCCGATCCTGAAGGTGTCGGTGATCGAGTAGCGGAACTCGCCGCCCAGTTCCTCGCGCTGGGTGGGCGCGTGGAAGGTGGAGCGGACGGTGGCGAGGTCCCGGTCGCCGGGGCGGTGGACGAGGTCGGTGCCGATGCGGCCGGGGTGGCCCTCGGAGAGGTCGTAGACGTACGGGGTGAAGCGGGTGCCGGTGAGGTCGAGGCGCTGGCCGCGGGCGGCGCCGGCGGCGAGCCGGGCGGCGTCGGCGCGGTTCACGGTGGCGACGGAGAGGGGCCGGTCCTGGTAGTCGGCGGTGCCGAACCACTTCATCAGCCGGCCGGCGGCGTCGTCGGTGACGAGGAGCGCCGTGGCGCCGGCGTCCTGGGCGGTCTGGGCGACCCGGGCCGGGTCCGCGCCCTCGGCGAGGCGGACGAGGACGGCCTTGCCGGTGACGTCCTTGCCCGCGTACTCGGCGGGGGTGCCGGTGCCCGCGTCGGCGAGGCCGAGGCGGTGGCGGCCTTCGAGGAGGGTGGAGCCGGCCTGCTGGCGCAGGTCGGAGAGGCGGACGCCGGCGACGCTCGCCTCCACCATCGGCTTGCCGAGCCGCCAGACCGTGCGGTACTCGAAGGAGCCGTTCGTGACGGGCGCGGTGGGCGCGGCGAACAGCGAGTCGTAGGTGACCGGCACCTGCACGATGTCGGTGTAGCCGGTGCCGTTCGCCTGGCGGTCGTACTCCATCACCAGCTGGCGGGTCTCGGTGCGCTTCTCGACGTCGGCGCGTATCTCGCGCAGGGTGCGGCCGTCGAGGGTGATCTCGCGGTCGCGGTCGAGGACGACCTCGGGGGCGACGAGGAAGCCGAGGCCGAGGGAGTCGGCGCCCCGGGAGCCGCGCACGTCGAGGAAGGTGTCGACGGTGTACGTGCCGGGCTTCAGGCGCAGTTCGAGGGTGCCGGACTCGCCGACGGAGGCCGGGAAGGGGTCCTCGCCGGGGGTGAGTTCCTTGATGCCGAGGCCGGCGGCGGCGGGGGCACCGTCGCGGTCCTTCACGTGGACCGTGAGGGTGTAGCGCTCCTCCTCCTTGACCAGGCCGAGGGCGGTGTGGGCGACCGGGGTGCCGCCGGCGGTGGCGGTGATCCGGCCGGAGCTGGTGCCGACCGGGGCGGCGGAGCCGTCGCCGGTGACGGTGGTGGACGCGGAGCCGTGGGCCGGGACCGTGAGGGTGGTGTCGGCGAGGGCGGCGGTGCCGGCCGGCATGCCCGCGACGGCGAGGTCCAGCTCGACGGGCGCGCCGGAGGAGTTGGTGTAGGTGACGGTCCTCGTGACCGGCTTGTTCTCCTCGTAGGGCCAGGCGAAGAAGCCGAGGTCGGCGGAGCCGGTGGCGGTGACGTCCGCGGCGATGGCGGCGCCGACGTCGACGCGGCCGGCGCCGAGGTCGTACGCGGAGGCGTCGAGGGTCCTGGAGCTCGACATGAGGGCGTCCTTGAGCTGGGCGCCGGTCCAGTCGGGGTGCTTCTCGGCGAGCAGCGCGGCGACTCCGGCGACGTGCGGGGTCGCCATGGAGGTGCCGTTCATCGAGGTGTAGAGGCCGGTGCCCCCGGTGAGCTGGGAGCGGGCGGCGAGGATGCCGACGCCGGGCGCGGAGAGGTCCGGCTTGAGGGCCTGGTCGCGGTAGCGGGGGCCCTTGCTGGTGAAGTAGGCGGCGCGGTCGGCGGAGTCGACGGCGCCGACGGTGAGCGCGGAGTCGGCGGCGCCGGGCGAGCCGATGGTGCCGGGGGCGCCGGAGTTGCCGGCGGCGATGACGAAGAGGGCGCCGGTCTCGGCGGAGAGGGTGTTGACGGCCTGGGCCATCGGGTCGGTGCCGTCGCTGCCCTCGCGGGAGCCGAGGCTCATCGAGACGATCTTCGCGTCGATGTCCTTGGCGGCCCATTCCATGCCGGCGATGATCTGCGACTCGGTGCCGGAGCCCTCGTCGCTGAGGACCTTGCCGACGGCGAGGGTGGCGCCGGGGGCGACGCCCTTCTCCTTGCCGTCGGAGCCGGCGCCGCTGCCGCCGACGGTGGAGGTGACGTGGGTGCCGTGGCCGTCGCGGTCGGCGACCTCCTGGCCCTCGATGAAGGACTTCGACTCGGCGATCCGGCCCGCGAGGTCGGGGTGGCCGGCGTCGACGCCGGTGTCGAGGACGGCGACCTTGACGCCCTTTCCGGTGAGCCCGGCCGCCCATGCCTTCGGGGTGCCGATCTGGGCGTTGGATTCGGCCATGGCGGCCTTCACCCGGCCGTCGAGCCAGACCTTGGCGGGGGCGGCCGCGCGGGCCGCGCCGGTCGTCCCGGTGAAGGACTGCCAGAAGGCGGCCGGGTCGGTGGCGGTGACGGCGGCGCCGCCGACGCTGGGCAGCGCGCGGACGGTCTCGGTGCCGCGCGGGGCGCCGTGCGCGGCGCGGGCGTTCGCCCCGCCGTAGGTGACGATCAGCGGGAGCGCGTCGGTGACGCCCTGCTCGACGAGGCCGGTGATGTCGAAGAGGCGCGGGTCGAGGGCGCCGGACGCGAGGTGGCGGCGGGCCTCGTCGGGCACGACGGTGATCCGGCCGTCGGTGACCTGGGTGCGGACGGCGCCGGTGGCGCCCTTGGCCCGGTCGACGGTGACGGTCTGCCGTCCGCCGCCGAGTCCGGTGAGGGTGACCCGGTCGCCGGTGACGAGGGTGACGGTGGCGGACGCGGCCGGGCCGCGGAAGGTGTCGGGCACGGCGGCGGCCGTGGCGCCCGGCGCGGCGGCGGTCTGCCCGGCCGAGAGCATCACGAGGGAGAGGCCGGCGGCGACCAGCCCGGCCCTTCCTCTGGTCAGCGGTGCGGTCATGGGGGGACTCCTCGCGGACCCGGTGTTCGGGGGTGGGATTCCGGATCCGCGAGGAGTCTGGTCGCCGGGAGGGGAGTTGAGTCCTGTCGCGCCTGGCGGCTATGTGCCGTGGCGGCCAACCGCCAGTCGGGCGAAGACGGTTCAGGACGGGAGCGTCCGGGATGCTCCGGATGGGCGCCTCACGGCGTCGGGTCGAGCGCGTCGTACCGCCGGAAACCGCGCGCGTACAGGGCGAAGACGCCGACGGCGAGGACGCAGAGGAGACCGCCTCCGGTGATGGCGACCGTCGGCGAGGTGAGGTCGGCGACGGAGCCGGCCACGAAGTCGCCGAGGCGGGGTCCGCCCGCGACGACCACGATGAAGACGCCCTGGAGCCGGCCGCGCATCTCGTCCGGCGCGGCGACCTGCATCATCGTGTTCCGGAAGATCATGGACGAGGTGTCCGCGTAGCCGGCGGCGGCGAGGCACAGCAGCCCGACCCAGAGGTTCCGGCTGAGGCCGAAGGCGGCGATGGCGAGGCCCCAGGCGGCGACGGCGACGAGGATGGCCTGCCCGTGGTGCCGGATCCGGCTCTGCCAGCCGGAGACCACCCCGCCGAGCAGCGCGCCGAACGCCGGTGCGGCGACGAGGAGTCCGGTGGTCTTCGCGTCGCCGCCGAACCAGAGCGCGGCGACGGCCGGGAAGAGCGCCTTGGGCTGGGCGAGGATCATCGCGAACAGGTCGGAGACGAAGGTCGCGCGCAGGTTGGGGCGGGTGCCGAGGAAGCGCAGCCCGTCGAGGACGGAGGCGCTCCCCCGAGCCTTCGGCTTCGCTCGACCGGGGGGGACCCCCACCCCCGCGGTGTGCTCCGGCGGCATGGAGGGCAGCCGCCACATCGCGTACAGGCTCGCGAAGAAGGCGAGGGCGTCGATGAGGTACGCGGTCTGGTAGCCGGCGAGGCCCACGATCACGCCGCCGAGGCTGGGCCCGATGAGGGTGCCGAAGGTCATGACCATGGAGTTCAGCGCGTTGGCGGCGCGCAGCTGCTCGGCCGGGAGCAGGCGGGGGATCATCGCGCTGCGGGCGGGCGAGTTGAAGGCGGCGCAGACGGCCTGGAGGGCGACGATCGCGTAGAGGAACCAGACGCGGTGGAAGCCGGCGAAGGCGGCGCCGGCGAGCGCGGCGGAGAGGACGGCGGAGCCGATGGCCCCGGCGAGGCCGAGGGTGCGCCGGTCGACGGTGTCGGCGATCGCCCCGCCGTACAGGCCGAAGACGACGAGCGGCACGAGGGAGAAGAGACCGACGAGGCCGACGGAGAAGGCCGAGCCGGTGATGTCGTACACCTGGAGGGAGATCGCCAGGGCGGTCATGCCCTGGCCGACCCAGGAGACGGTGTTGCCGAACCAGAGGCGTCGGTAGTCGGCGGAGACGCGCAGCGGGGTCAGGTCGGCGAAGATCCGCCGCTTCTCCTCCTGCGGCGACTCGACGGCGGTCACGCGGCGGCCGCGGCGGCGTCGGTGAGGTCGTAGCTCAGCTCGGGGCGGTCCCAGTGGATGCGTCCGGCGGCGGCGACGGTGCCGGTGCGGCGGGCGCCGGTGCGGAGGTAGAACTCCTCGGCGGGCGGGTGGGCGACGACCCGGACGGCGTCGAGCCCGGCGGCGCGGGCCTCGCCGGCCATGTGGGCCATGAGCAGGCGCCCGATGCCGAGGCCCTGGGCGGTGTCGGCGACGAAGGCGAGGTCGAGCTCGGCCTCGTCGAGGAGGAGGGCGTAGAAGCCGAGGACGCGGCCGTCGGCGTCGACGGCGACGTGGACCGGGTGGTGCTCGATGTAGGCCCCGCCGACCTGGTAGCCGTCCACCATGACGGCGTACGGCCCCCGGTAGGCGGCGGAGCCGCGGACCAGCTTGGTGAGGCGGCGGGAGTCGGCGGCCGTGGCGCGGCGGACGGTGATCTCGGACATGGGCCGAGTATAGGAGCGCTTTCCTGGATCGGCCCTTACATTTCGGTGACGGCCGGCCCGCGGTCGGCTCGCGGTCGGCTTGCGGTCGGCTCGCGGTCGGCTCGCGGCCGGTCAGCCGCAGGCGGGGCGCAGCTCGCCGGGGTCGATGCCGTCGAGGCGGGCGGCGAGGGTGCCGAGCCGGTCGCGCAGGTCGGCGATGTCCGCGAGGTCGAGGCCGGTGGCGGCGGCGATCCGGCGGGGCACGCCGAGGGCCCGCTCGCGCAGGCCGGCGCCGGCGGGGGTGACCCGCGCGGTGACGGACCGCTCGTCCTCCGCGCTGCGCCGGCGCTCCACGTATCCGGCCGCCTCCAGCCGCTTGAGCAGCGGCGACAGGGTGCCGGAGTCGAGCCGGAGCCGTTCCCCGATGCCCTTCACGGGCAGCTCGCCGTGCTCCCAGAGGACGAGCATGACGAGGTACTGGGGGTAGGTGATCCCGAGCTCCTTGAGCGCCTCGCGGTAGACGCCGTTGAAGGCGCGGGCGGCGGCGTGCAGCGAGAAGCAGATCTGCCGGTCGAGCCGGAGGAACTCTTCGTCGGGGAGGGTGTCGGGCGTCTCCATGGCTCCAGGATACGCGAGACCTCTCACGCACGATTAAGTTGTGCACAATTTAATCGTGCGCTATCAATAGAGAGGCGGCACGAGCCGCCCCTCTCCCGCAGAGACCTCCCGAGAGACCGGAGACCCTCCATGGACGCCCTCTACACCGCCGTCGCCACCGCCAACGGGCGCGAGGGCCGCGCCGTCAGCTCCGACGGCCTGATCGACCTCCCCCTCGCCCACCCCCAGGCCCTCGGCGGCAACGGTCAGGGCACCAACCCCGAGCAGCTCTTCGCCGCCGGTTACGCGGCCTGCTTCGCCAGCGCCATGGGCGTCGTCGCCCGCCAGGAGAAGATCGACATCTCCGAGGCGTCCGTCACCGCCGAGGTCTCCATCGGCAAGGACGCCGCCGACGGCGGCTTCGGCCTCGCCGTCGTCATGCGCGCCGAGTTCCCCGACCACCTCCAGGGCGAGGCCGGCCTCGCCCTCCTGGAGAAGACCCACGCCTTCTGCCCCTACTCCAAGGCCACCCGCGGCAACATCACCGTGGACCTCGTCGTCGAGTAGTCCCCGCCGGTCCGGGCGGGCCGCCCCGCCACCCGGGCGGCCCGCCCGGCACCCGGCCGGAACGGACGCGGCCCGGAGCCGGCCCGCTCCGGCCCCCGGCCGCGCCCGCTCCGGCACCGGGCCGCGTCCTGCCGATTCCGGGGGAAGGATCGGCGCACGGGGTGGCGACGGCTCCGGCCCGCGCCATACCCTGGTCGACAGGGCGGAGGCGCCCGTACTGCCCATGCGCGATCGGGAGTTGGGAACACCGGAGCCGTGACGGGGGGGCTTTTGTTCGACGAGGGCCACGGCGCTCACGCACCGGAGCTCAAGCGTGAGCTGGTCGATCAACTGTGCGCGGTGCCCGGGCTCGACGTCCCCGGCAGCCGCGACCTCCTGATCAGCATGCTCGCGGAGCGGCTGCCCGAGGTGGGCGACGTCCCGCGGCACGGCCGCACCCGGCTGGACATCCTGGAGATCGTCCGCAGCTGCCTGCGCGAACCGCACGGCCTGCGCGAACTGGCCGACGCCCTCAGCCTCTACGCCCCCGGCAGCACCCCCGTCCTCCGGATCCGGGAGCTCGCCGCCACCGCCCCCTCCCCCTCCTCCGCGCCGGACGTCCTCCCGGTCCTGCCCGAGGACGAGTTACGCGAGGTCCGCGCCCTGCTGGCCCGCGTCCAGCACCTCGACGCGCACGGCCTGCTGTACGCGGCGGCGGGCGGACTCGCCCTCCCCCCGGTCCCCGTCACCGGACTCGGCGAGGCGTTCGACCTCCTCGCCCGGGCCAACGCCCGCCCCGACGGACTCCTCCCGGTGGCCGTGCTGATCGAGCACGTGATCACCGCGCTCGACGGCTCCGAGGCCCACCAGGGGACCGCCGGCGCCCTGCGGACGTGGAACGACACCCGGGCCGCCGCTCTCGGCCTCGCCCCGCAACTGGCCGCCGTCCGCGCCGAGCTCGACCGCGCCGCCACCGCACAACCCGCGCCCGCCTGCCTCGTTGTGCAGTTGTGCAGAAGCGGAATGGACCCGGACCGGTATCTGCTCTCCCACTGGCGCCAGATCCGGCCCGGCCCCTGGCGGCCCGAACGCGGAGAGGACCGGCTCGTCACGCTGGCCGGGGTCCCCGCCGCGGTGGGCGAACTGGTCGACCGGGCGGAGAAGGAGTGGGCCGGCCGGCCCGGCCGGCCCGTCCTGGAGTTCGTCCTCCCCTTCCACCTGCTCAACCATCCGGTGGAGTGGCTGACCGCCGGATCGGACCTCACCACCGCCCTCTGCCTCACCTACCCGGTGGTCCTGCGCAGTCTGGAACGGATGCGGGCCAAGGAGCACCACCGCAAGTGGCACAACCGCTGGCAGCAGATGCTCGACAGCCCCGACACCGCCTGCCACTGGGACACGGCCGGGCGGCGCGGCCACGACGCCGTCCGGTGGAGCAGCGCGCTCGCCGCCGACGAACGGCTCGTCTCCGTCGCCCTCGGCGCGCCCCCGCTCCGGGGCCCGGCCGGCGGCCGCTCCCCGCTGGAGACCGCGCTGCGCGCCGGCGTCCCGCTGGCGGTCTGGGACCGGCGCCCGGAGCCGCCCGCCGAGTTCCGCAGGCGCGCCAAGCGCCTCCTGAAGGGAAGAGCGGCCGAACTCCCGCAACGCGTCAAGAAGTTGCGCGGAGAGGCCGCCACCGCCGCCGCGGGGCAGCGGGACGTCCACGTGGGGCGGCACCTCGCCGTCCTGTTCGACGACCCGAACCGCCTCGTCGACTGGTCCGGATCGCCGGGGCCGGCCGCCGGGAGCGCGCGCGGCGGACACGACGACGAGGGGGAAACATGAGCGGTGTCCATCATCCGGTCGACAGCAGCCGGAACGGAGGGCACGTCAGCAGCCGCAGCTGGTGGATCTACCGGGGCACCGGCCGGCCCCTGGCCGACATCCGCCTCGGCGACATCCTGCCGCCGCCCCCCGGCTGGCGGAACTTCGACGGCGGCCCCGTCCTGCCCCCCGTACCGGCCGAGAGCGCCGAGACCGACCGCCGCCTCGGCGCCATCGGCCGCGCCACACCCCGGCAGGACCCGCACGACATCGACCTGGTCAACACCGCGCTGCTGCTCCGCCGGCCGCTGCTCGTCACCGGACGGCCCGGCATCGGCAAGTCCACCCTCGCCTACCTCGTCGCCCGCGAACTGGGCCTGGGCCGCGTCCTCCACTGGGGCATCACCTCCCGCAGCACCCTGCGCTCCGGCCTGTACGAGTACGACGCCATCGGCCGCGCCCAGGCGTCGCTCGGCGCCCGCGCCAGGACCGCCGTCCCCGCCCCCGTCCCCGCCCAGCCGGACGGGCCCCCCGCCCCGGAAGACCGCGACGGAACGGCTCCCGCGGCCGGCCCCCGCATCGGCGACTTCGTCCGGCTCGGCCCGCTGGGCACCGCCCTCCTCCCGTACGAGCTGCCCCGCGTCCTGCTCATCGACGAGCTCGACAAGAGCGACATCGACCTGCCCAACGACCTCCTGCACGTCCTGGAGAACGGCTCCTACGACATCCCGGAGCTGGTCCGCGCCCGCCACCAGGAGGGCCGGGCCCGGGTGTTCACCGACGACCCGGACGGCACGGCACCGGTGACCGACGGGCTCGTGCGGTGCCGGGCCTTCCCGTTCGTCGTCATCACCAGCAACGGCGAACGGCAGTTCCCCGCCGCCTTCCTGCGCCGCTGCGTCCGGCTGGACGTCTCCCCGCCCCGCGAGGACCAGCTCGCCGCCATGATCGCCGCCCACTTCCGGGACCAGGGCGGCCGGCACGACGCCATGATCCGCGCCTTCATGGAGCGCAGCCGGGAGCACGGCGGGCTCGCCGCCGACCAGCTGCTGAACGCCGTCTACCTGCGGTCGGCCGGCGTCCGGGACGACGACGAGACCTGGGGCGAACTGCTCGACGCGCTCTGGCGGCGCCTGTCGGGAGCACCCTGATGGACGACGACGACCGCTCGCTCCCGGAGCCGTTCGAGGTCGCGGAGGCGCTGTGGCTGCACGCGTACCAGACGCTCGCGGCCCGGCTCCCCCCGTCCTCCGACCCGCCGCAGCCCCGGCCGGTGACCCCGCCCGGGCTCCCCGGCCTGTCCGCGCCCACCGCGCCCCCCGCACCCCCGGGCCGGCCCGCCGCGGGCCGCCCCCGGTCCGGCGGGAAGGAGAGACCCGGGGGCACCGCGCCCCCGGACCCCGACGACGCCCACCCGGCCGGGCCACCGGGCCTCCTCGCCCGGGAGTTCGCGCTGGCCCGGGAGCTGCACGAGGCGCGCGTCCGGACCGAACCGCTGCCGGACCTGCGCGACGCCCCCGGCATCGCCCGCCGGCTGCGGCCGCTCAAACAGGTCGTCCCCTCCCCCTTCGACGTCGAGCTGGACGAGGAGGCCACCGCCGAGCACGCCGCGGAGGCCGGCCTCTGGCTGCCCTGCACCCGGCCGTCGGACGAGCGCCGCTTCGACCTGGTGCTCGTCGTCGACGACCACGCCACCATGGCGATCTGGGAACAGACCATCGCCGAGTTCACCGCCGTGCTCGAACAGCTGGGCGCCTTCCGGGACGTCCGGGTCCGCCGCATGGGGGTGCGTACGGCCCCCGGCGGTGACGAGGCGGTGCTCCGCGGACCGGCCGCGGAGCAGGGCCCCGCCGGCTCCCCCGCCGAACTCCTCGACCGGACCGGCCGCCGCATCGTCCTCGTCCTCACCGACGCCCTCGGACCGCTCTGGCGGGCCGGCGCCGGCGCCGGGGCGCTGGAGCTGTGGGCGACGGCCGGACCGACCGCCGTGGTGCACCTGCTCTCCCAGCGGGACTGGCACCGCACCGCCCTCACCCCCCGGCGGGTGCGGCTCGGCAGCCCGCGCTCCGGCGCCCCCAACACCGAACTGGCCGTCTCCTTCCCGCCGGAGGAGTACGACCCCTTCGACCCGCCGCCCGAGACCTGGACGGCGCCCGTCCCCGTCCTGGAACTCGACGCCGACTGGCTGGGCCGGTGGGCCGCCCTGATCGCCGGCGAGGCGGGCGGCTGGACGGACGCCGCCGCCCTGCTGCTCGGCGCGCCCGGCCCGGCGGAGCCGGAGGACCCCGAACCCCCGGACGAACCCCCCGCGCCGACCGTGCAGGAGCGGCTCCGCCGCTTCCGCAGCCACGCCACCCCGACCGCCTTCCGCCTCGCGACCCATCTGGCCGCCGCCGTCCTCGACCCCCGGCTGGTCCGGGACGTGCGGCACCGGCTGGTGCCGGACGCGCAACCGGTGCACGTGGCCGAGCTGTTCCTCAGCGGCCTGGTCGAACAGCCCCCGGCCGGCGCACCGGCCGGCGCCGTCCCGGGCACCCCGCTGGAGTTCGTCGACGGGGCCCGCGAGGCCCTGCTGGCCGGCGCCCTGCGGGGGGAGACCGCGCGGGTGGCGCGCTCGGTCTCCGACTTCTTCGGCGACCGCTCCGAGGCCGCCCGCAGGCTCCACGGCGCGCTGCTGGCACCGGAGGAGGTGCCCGACCCGCCGCTGACGGAGGAGAGCCTGCCGTTCGTCCGCGTCGAACTGGCGATCCTCAGGGCCCTGTCCGGGCCCTATCTGCGCCGGGCCCACCGGATCAGCGCCGCCCTGTCGGGCAGTTCGCCGGGAGAGTCGGTCATGCCCCGCACCGCGCCATTGGTCCAACATATCCGCGATACCCCCGTACATTCCGACACGGACGGCCCTTCCATGACCGACACCACTGCCAGTCAGCATGAGCGCGAGAACGGGGTCGTCCAGCGGACCCCGGTCCCGCCGCCCTCCGGTGCGCCGACCCCGGCCTCCGGCACCCCGATCCCGGCTTCCGGCACCGCGTCGATCCCGGTCCCGGCCCGGCCCCCGCGTCCCTCCGTACCCGCCGTCTGGGGCAACGTCCCGCCGAACAACCCCAACTTCGTGGGCCGGGAGGACCTGCTCACGCAGATCCGGGAGCAGCTGCTGACCGGCGACACCTCGGCCGTGCTCCCGCACACGCTGCACGGCATGGGCGGCGTCGGGAAGTCGCAGATCGCCATCGAGTACGTCTACCGGTACGCCGCCGACTACGACGTCGTCTGGTGGATCCCGTCCGAACAGCCCACCATGATCCTGACCGCGCTCACCGAACTCGCCCAGCGGATGGGCCTGAACGTGAGCGACGAGGCCAACCGGGCCGTCCCCGCCGTCCGCGAGGCGCTGCGCCGCGGCGAGCCGTACGACCGCTGGCTGCTGGTCTTCGACAACGCCGAGAACGTGGAGGCCGTGCGCCCCTACTTCCCCACCGGCGGCACCGGGAAGATCCTCATCACCTCCCGGAACCAGGAGTGGGACCGGGTCGCCCGCACCCTGTCCGTGGACGTCTTCACCCGCGAGGAGAGCAAGGCGCTGCTCCGGCGGCGCGCCCGCGACCTCAGCGACTCCGACGCCGACCGGCTCGCCGAGGCCCTCGGCGACCTGCCGCTCGCCATCGAGCAGGCGGCGGCCTGGCAGGCCGTCACCGGCATGGCCGTCCCCGACTACCTGCGGCTGATCAACGAGAAGATCGCCGAGCTGATGCTCGAACTGGTCCCCTCGCCCGACTACCCCATGTCGGTGGCCGCCGCCTGGGACGTCTCGCTGCGCCAGCTCGAACAGCGCAACCCGGCCGCCCTCCAGCTCCTCCAGGTCTGCTCCTTCTTCGCCCCCGAGCCGATCTCCCGCTCGCTCTTCAACAACGCGCGGACCACCACCATCGCCCCCGAGCTGGACGAGGCCCTGCGGCACCCGATCAAGCTCGGCCGGGCCATCCGCGAGATCAACATCTACGCCCTGGCCCGGATCGAGCACCGGCACGACACCATCCAGCTGCACCGTCTGGTCCAGGCGGTGCTGGTCAACCGCATGTCCCCGCAGCAGCAGGCCGACATGCGGCACGGCGCGCACCTGCTGCTCGCCGACGCCAACCCCGGCAGCCCCTCCACCCGGGCGCTCTGGCCGCGCTACCAGGAACTGCTGCCGCACGTCGTGGTCTCCCGGGCCGTCGAGTGCGAGTCGCCCTGGGCGCGGCGGCTCATCCGGGAGATGGCCGAGTTCCTCTACGCCTGGGGCGACCACGCGGGCTCCGCGAAGATGGCCCGCGAGGCGCTGGAGATCTGGACCGAGAAGTTCGGCGCCGAGGACCAGCTCACGCTGGAGATGGCGAAGTGGCTGGCGTTCATCCTGCGGGTGCTCGGCGAGTACCAGGAGGCCGCCGCGATGATGGAGCACACCGCGGACGTCTACCTGCGGACCGCGGGCGAGGAGGACGAGGGCACCCTCGACGCCCTGATCCAGCTCTGCAGCGGACTGCGGCTGCGCGCCGAGATGGCGCGCGGCCTGGAGGTCAACCGGCAGGTGTACGAGCGCTCCCTGCGGGTCTTCGGCGAGGACGACCCGGCCGCCCTCCGCGCCGCCCACAGCCTCGGCGTCGGCCTGCGGCTGATGGGCCTCTACCAGGAGGCGCGGGCGTACGACACGGAGACCGCCCGGCTGCGCGCGCTCGCCCTCGGCGAGGACCACGTCGAGACCCTGAACACCCTGACCGGCCTGGCCATCGACATCCGCGAGACCGGCGACTACCGGGAGGCCGCCGCCCATCTGGAGGACGTCTACAGCCGCTACCTCGCCACCTTCGGCGAGGACAACCACGTCACCCTCGGCTGCGCCCGCGTCCTCTCGGTCTGCCGCCGCCGCGCGGGCGACCACGAAGGGGCGCTGGCGCTCAGCGAGATGGCCTGGTCGAAGTTCGCGAACCGGTACGGCGCCGACCACCCGGACGCGGTGGCCTGCGCCGCCAACCTCGTCGTGGACCTGCGCCAGGACGGGCAGCTGCGGCGGTCCCGGGAGCTGGGCGAGGCGACGCTGGAGCGGTACGCGGCGAAGCTCGGCGCCTCCCACCCGTACACCCTGTCGGCCCGGGTCAACCTGGCCATCACCCTGCGGCACCTGGGGGACCTGGAGGCCGCCGGGGAGCACGTCGACGCGGCCTGGCCGGGGCTGCGGGCGGCGCTGGGCGACGACCACGTCCTCACGATGACGGCGGCGATCGGCGCCGGCAGCCAGCGCGCCGCCGAGGGGCGGCACGAGGAGGCCCTGGAGCTGGACCGGCGGACCCAGGAGGCCCTGACCCGCGTCTTCGGCGCGGACCACCCGACCACGCTGGCCTGCGCGACGAACGTGGTCCTGGACCTGCGGGCGCTGGACCGCACCACCGAGGCCACGGCCCTGCACACCGAGACCCTGGACGGTTTCCGCCACCGGCTCGGCGAGGACCATCCGGCGACGGCGGCCTCCGCCGCCGGCCGGCGGGCGGACGTCGACATCGCCCCGGTCCCCTTCTAGGCCGTGGCGCGGTGGGCCGGCCGGGTCCGCGGGGACCCGGCCCGGCCCGGCCCGCCCCCTCCGCCCGGGTGGGGGCGGACGGGGGAAGGGCCTACGGGCTCGGGGCCGTGTCGGCGGCGGCGACGGGCGGTGCGGCCTCCGGGCCGGGGCGGGCGTCCGGGAGACCGCGTGCGACGGGCGGCACGCCGGCGGGGCGGCGCAGCACCCGGATCAGCGGCCCGGTGGCGGCCGTGGTGAGCAGCGCCATCACGACGAGCAGCGCGTAGAGCCGGGGGCCGATCACCCCGGCCTGGAGGCCGACGTTGAGCACGATGAGCTCGGTCAGCCCGCGGGTGTTGAGCAGGACGCCGATCAGCAGCGCGTCGCGCCACGGCTGGCGGGCGCCGCGCGCCGAGAGCGCCCCCGCGCCCACCTTGCCCACCACCGCCGCGACACATATCACCGCGAGGATCAGCAGGTCGGAGCCGTGCAGCCCGCCGAGCACGACGGCCATCCCGGAGATCGCGAAGAACATCGGCAGCAGCAGCCCGCCGGCGTCCTGGAGCGGGCCGAGGAGCCGGGCGTCCGGGGAGCCGTCGGGCAGCCGGGGCATGATGATCCCGGCCAGCAGCGCGCCGAAGATGACGTGCAGGCCGAGCGCGTTGGTGGCCCAGGCGGAGGCGAGGGCGACGCTGACGGCGACCGGGACCCGGTGGGCCGCCGTGACGCCCGGGCGGCGCGTCCACCAGCCCAGCAGGGGCCGTACGGCGAAGAGCATCACCAGCAGGTAGACGACCAGCAGGACGGCCTTGACCAGCCACTCCCGGACCGAGCCGTGGTCGCCGCCGACCAGGACGACGGCGAGCACGGGCCAGCTCAGCGCGTCGATGACTCCGGCCGAGGCCATCGCGATCGTGCCCGGACGGGTGCCGGCGATCCCCTGGTCCTTGATGATGCTGGCGAGGACCGGGACGGCCGTGACGGAGAGCGCGACCGCCATGTAGAGGACGAAGGTGGCGTCGACCGGTCGTCCGTCGTTGACCTCCGCGAAGCCGCCGGGGAGGAGCAGCACGATGCCCGCGCCCAGCAGCATGGGGAGGACGAAGCCGGACACGGAGACGGCGGTGACGGCCCTCTGGTGGCGGAGCAGCCCGAGGTCGAGTTCGTAGCCGACGGCGAAGAGGAAGAAGACCAGGGCGACTTGGGCCAGCGAGGTGAGGACGGGCTGGATCTCGTCCGGGAACAGCTTCTCGTCCACCCCGCCGGGGAGGAGGCCGAGGAGACTGGGGCCGAGCGCGATCCCCGCGAACAGCTGTCCGATGACCGGGGGCTGGCCGAGCTTCCGGGCCACCGCTCCGGCGGCGTGGGAGGCCGCGATCACCACGGCGAGGGCCGCGACGACATGCGTGACGACGGAGTCCATGCTCACGGCGATCCCCTTCCGGCGACCGCGCGGACGGTGCGCCGGGGCCCCTACGCAGTGTAGCCGCCCCGGCCGCAAGTGCCCTATCGTGAAAGCCATTTGGCGTACGCCGCCACGGACGGGGGTCAGCAGTGACGACGGTGCTGTTCGTACACGGCACGGGGGTGCGCGAGCCGGGGTACTCCGAGAGCCTGGAGCGGGTGCGGGAGGGGCTGCGGCCGTCACGGCCCGACGTCACCGTGACTCCCTGCTACTGGGGCGGTACGGCGGGCTCCGCGCTGCGGTCGGGCGGCCTGTCGGTGCCGGGGTACGGGACCGGGCGCGACGCCGCGGACCCGGGCGGCCGGGGGACGGACGACGCCGACGAGGACGTCGAGCTGTGGGGCCTGCTCTATCTCGACCCCCTGCTCGAACTGCGCCTGGCCGCGGCGGAGTCCGGCGGCCGGGCCGAGCTGGCCCCGGGCGCGGTGCCGCCGGGCGAGGCACTGGCCGCGGCGGCCCAGACGCTCGGCGGGGACGACCGGCTGCGGGCCCTGCTCGGCGCCGCCGGGATCGGGGAGGAGTTCGCCGCCGCCGTGGCCGCCGTCCTCACCTCGCCGGACGGCCGGGCGTTCCTGCGCTCCCCCGCCGCGGACACCGGACCGGAGGTCCTGGCCCGGGCGTTCGCCGCCGAGGCGGTCCGCCGGCGGGCCGCCCGGAGCGGCGCGGCCACGGCCTTCGACGGCGCCGCCCGCGACGAGGCGGTGGAGCGGATCACCGCGCTGCTCTCCGGTGCCCCGGGCGACGGGGCCGGCACGCACCGGGGCCCGGTGACCCGCGGGGTGAAGCGGCTCGCCGGACGGCTGGCGCTCGGCCTGGCCTCCGCGCAGGCGGTGAAGCGGCGGTCGGCGCTCACCGACGCGGCCCACCCGGCCGCCGGGGACGTGCTGCTCTACCTGGCCCGGGGCGGTGCGATCCGCGAGGTCGTCGCGGAGGCGGTGCGGGCCGCCGAGCCGCCGGTGGTGGTGCTCGCGCACAGCCTCGGCGGCATCGCCTCGCTGGACCTGCTGGTGGAGCGGTCGCTGCCCGAGGTCGAACTGCTGGTGACGGTCGGCTCGCAGGCCCCGTTCCTGTACGAGCTGGGGGCGCTGCCGAGCCTGGAGCACGGCAGTCCGCTGCCCGCCCACGTACCGCGCTGGATCAACGTGTACGACCCCCGGGACCTGCTCGGCTACGTCGGGTCCGGGGTCTTCCCCGGCCGGGTCGAGGACGTCGCCGTGGACGGGCGGCAGCCGTTCCCGCTCTCGCACAGCGCCTACTGGGGCAACCCGGAGCTGTACCGCCTCCTCGCCGCGGAGCTGCCGTGACCGGGGCGCGCCCGGAGCGGACGTACGCGGTCGTCGTGGGCGCGGAGCGGTACGGGGCGGGCCCGTCCTGGGACCTGCCGGGCCCCGCCGCCGACGCCCGCCGCTTCACCGCCTGGCTGCGCGGGCGCGGGGTGCCCGCGTCGCACATCTCGCTGCTGCTGGCACCGCTGCCGGGGGCGGGCGGACCGGAGGTGGACGTACCGGAGGGGCCGGCCGGACGGGAGGCCGTGCAGGAGGTGCTGACCCGGCGGCTGCCCGCCCTGGAGGGCGACCTGCTCTGGGTGTTCTGGGGCGGGCACGGCGTCACCGACCCGCAGGCGCACCGGCGGCTCTTCTACGCCGACGCGGGTCCCGACGACCGGCGCAACCTCGACCTGGACGCCTGGCTGACCGCCTTCACCACCGATCTCGTGCCCGGCTTCCGGCGGCAGATCTGGCTGGTGGACTCCTGCCAGACCTTCGTCGAGGACCTGATGCTCGCCCGGTCGCTGCCGCAGGAACTCCCTCCGGGCGGCGACCGGTTGCCGGGCAGGGAGCAGTTCGTGCTGCTGGCCTCCGGGCCGGGGCAGCGGGCGGCCAACGATCCGGTGCGGCAGACGGGGGCGTTCTCCCGTGCCGTGCTGGCGGCACTGGCCGCACCGGACGGCACCGGCGCGTGGCCGCCCGACATGGGGCGGCTCGCGGACACCGTGCTGCGGGAGTTCACCGGCGGCGGCCAGCGGCCGACCTCGCTGTGGCACCGGTCCTGGGCGGGCGACGAGCGCCGGTTCGATGCCCCCGCCGGCCGGCGGGCCGCGGAGCCGGTCCCGGACGCGGCCCTCGCCCCGCTGATCGGTCTGCTCTCCGGCTGGCCCGTCATGACGGACCAGAACCAGCGGCAGCTCGTCCTCGGGATGCTCCCGGCCGACCTGGCCGGTTCCATCCCCCGGCTCGGCGCGGCCCGGCCCGACATCATCAGCATCGTGCGGTCCTGCCGGCGCCGTCCAGGGGGCCTCGCCGCCCTCGTCGAGGCGCTCTCCCTGCTGGAACCGGGGTCGCTGGAGCAGCGCGAGCTGGCCGAGTGGGCAGAGCGCTGGCTGGGACCGGATCCAGGGGGCGCACCCGCCTGATCACGCCCTTCCGGAACCCTTCTGCCTGCGTCATCATGAAAGGCCGACGGGGTTCAGGGCAGGGCAAGGGGGATGTTCGATGCACACGTCCGACGCCTACACGGGGCCGGAGCGCACGGGGACCGGACACACGACGGCGCAGCACCCGGAAGCGGAGCACCTGGGATCCGAACTGGTCGATCTCAGCGACGTCCCGCTGTCCGTCCTCCGGTCCCGGCATCCGCGCCTGCACGCCGGCTCGCTGGAGCGGCTGCTCCGCCAGGTCGAGCGCCCCCGGGTCAACTTCGCCAGCGACGGGCCGCCCAAGCGGTTCGACTGAGCCTCCCGGGGAGGAGATCCGTGCAGACCGACGGTCACCAGCCCGCCCGTGCCGTGCACCATCTCGTCCCCTCGGCGCACTTCGACGCCCTCGCCGCGGGCCGGGGCGGCCCCGAGGCCGTCCGCTTCCTGCGGACCACCGAGTACAGCCGGCGGCTCCTGCTGCTGCGGGCCCTGCTCGACACGGCCGCCGGGACGCCCGGCGCGCTCGGGCCGCTGCCGTCCGTGGACAGCGCGTGGGCGGCGCTGACGGCCGCCCAGGCGCGGACCCCCGAGGCGTTCCGGGAGCTGCTGCTGCACCCGGGCGTCGGCAGCTGGCTGGGCCACGGGCTGCGCCGGCTGCGGCACACCGCCTGGGGCGACGGGCCGCTCTGGACCGACCTGGGGCACGTGTACGCGCTCTGCGCCGTCGCCGCGCTCCGCGCCGGGCTGCCGCTGCGCACGACGGTGCCGCTGCGGGACGGCGCCGTGATGTTCCCGGGCCTCGGGCTCGCCGTCCTGCCGGGCCGCCCGGCCTCGGGGACGGCGGAGGTGGCGGTGGAGGCGGGCCGGCTGACGGTCGAGCCGCACCGGGAGGCAGTCGGCCCGCCCGCGCCGCCCGCCGGACCGCAGGACGACGCCCCGGGCTGGCTGGGACTGCGCGGGCTGCGCGCGCGGGTGGCGGGGCGGCCGGTGGGCTGCCGTCTCGACGACGTCGACCCGTACCGCGACCTGGGGGACCCGCTGCCGCCGGCCCGGCTCGCCCCGGAGGCGACGGCCCGCTGGCAGGACGGCTTCGGCCGGGCGCTGGAGGTCCTGGAGGCGTGCGACCCGGAGGCGGCGGAGGCGCTCGTGGAGGGGTTACGGAGCCTGACCCCGGTGGATCCGTCGCCGACCGGGGTGGTCCTCAGCGCCTCGTCCGGCGACGCCTTCGGCGGTCTGCTGACCTCGCTGCCGCCGGACCCGGTGACCTTCGCGGTCACGCTCGTCCACGAGTTCCAGCACACCAAACTGGGCGCGCTGCTGCACCTGCTGACGCTGGAGCGGGACGGCGGCGAGGAGCGGCACCACGCCCCCTGGCGGGAGGACCCCCGTCCACTGAGCGGCCTCCTCCAGGGGGCGTACGCCTTCCTCGGCATCACCGACTTCTGGTCCCGGCACCTGGAGCGGGCGCCGCGCGCCGCGCGGGCGTCGGCCGAGTTCGAGTTCGCGCTCAGCCGCCGGCAGACGGGGGAGGCCGTCCGGACCCTCGCGGCCGATCCCGCGCTCACCGCCCACGGGCGGCGGTTCGTGGCCGGCATGTCCGCCCGGCTCGACACGTGGGCGGCCGACGCCCGGGTCCGGCCCGGCGTCGACGCGTGGGCGGCCCTCGCCGCCGCGGACCACCGCACCGAGTGGCGGATCCGGCATCTGGCCCCGGCGCCTTCCGACGTCCACGCCCTGGCCGGTTCCTTCCTCTCCGCGACGCCGCCGCGCGAGGTGCCGGCGCCGGCCCTCACGCCCGACCTCACGTCCCGGTGGGCCCACACCCGCACCCGGCTGATCCGCCACCACCTGGCGCCGGACCGCGCCGCGGAGCCGCCCGCCCCGGACGCCGACCGCGCCCTCCTGGCCGGCGACCCGTCGGCCGCCGCGGCCTACGCCCGGCTGCTCTCCGAGGACCCCGAGTCCCCGGAGGCGTGGACGGGCCTGGTCCTCGCCGTCGCCACCGGCACCCCGTCGGCCCGCCCCCTCCTCCACCGGCCGGAACTCCTCCGCCCGCTGCACCGGCGGCTCCGCACGACGGCCCCCCACCACCTCGCCCACTGGCTGGCCACCGGCCGCACCCCGGCCACCCCGCCGGGACCCCGCTGACCCGAGCGGACCACCGCCGCCCCGGGTGCGGCGCATCCGGGTGATGTCGGCGTGTCGCTGCGAGGACCCGGATCGCGGGGGAGGCACCGTGGGAACGACGAAGCCCGCGACCGCAGGTGAATCCTTCCTGCGGCCACGGGCCAGGGTGGGGCGGGTGGGACTCGAACCCACGGCCGACGGATTATGAGTCCGCTGCTCTAACCGGCTGAGCTACCGCCCCCGACGCCGACGCGCGTACAAGTGTGCGCGCCGTCCTGCCGCAGCATAGCCGCTCATACGATCTCCTGCTCCGGAAGATCGGCACGACCGGCCCTGCTCGACCATGAAGACCGCGGACCGGAACGGATGGTTCCCGGGAACGCGAAAAAGGACCCCTGAGGGTCCTTTTCCGATCTGCTCCCCCGACTGGACTCGAACCAGTAACCCTCCGGTTAACAGCCGAATGCTCTGCCAATTGAGCTACAGGGGATCGCGCTCCCCCGACTGGACTCGAACCAGTAACCTGCCGGTTAACAGCCGGCTGCTCTGCCAATTGAGCTACAGGGGATTGCTGCGGTGCACCGAACGGTCCTGCCCGGGTTCTCCCGGGCGGCGGGCGCTCGCTGCGAGACATACATTAGCGCAAGCAGGGGGGTGCTCCGCCAATCGGTATCCCCAGGACATCCCCAGGGCCCTCCAGGGAAGGATCGCAGCGTGCGGTACAAGCTGACGTTCGTCGCGGGTCTCGCGCTCGGTTACGTGATCGGGACGCGCGCGGGACGCGAGCGGTACGAGCGGATGAAGAAGTCCGCCAAGGACTTCGCGCGGAACCCGGCCGTGCGCAACGCCGCCGAGTCCGCCGCGCAGACCGGCCGGCAGTACGCCGGGAAGGCGGCCCACCTGGTCGGCGACAAGGTGGGCGACCACCTGCCGGCCTCCGTCACCGACCGCGTGTCCGCCCTGCGCGGACGCGTCCACTCCAACGGGCAGGTCACCGAGGACGACGACTGGGGCACCAGCAACACCTGACCCGTACGGGCCCCGCGTGCGGCAGAATCGGATCCCATGGGGATAGTCGCGGGACTCGACAGCTCTTCGGACGCCACGCGCATCGTCGTCTGTGACACGGACACGGGCGCCGTACTCAGGCAGGGCCATGCCCCGCACCCGGTCGACGCCAAGGCCACCGACGTCGACCCGCAGACCTGGCTCCTCTCGCTCGGGGAGGCCGCGACCGGCGGCCTCCTCGAAGGCGTGGAGGCCATCGGCGTCTCCGCCCAGGCGCACGGCGTCGTGCCGCTCGACGCCCAGGGCGGCCTGGTGCGGCCCGCCCTGGTCGGCAACGACAAGCGGGCCCAGGTCGCCGCCGCCGACCTCGTCGAGGCGCTCGGCGGGCGCGACGCCTGGGCCGAGGCCGTCGGCACGGTGCCGCAGTCCGCGCTGCCCATCGCGAAACTGCGCTGGCTCGCCCGGAACGAACCCGAGCACGCCGCACGGACCGCCGCCGTCCTCCAGCCGCACGACTGGCTGGTCTGGCAGCTCCTCGGCCGCCCCGCCCGCCGCACCACCGACCGCGGCGCCGCCTCCGGCACCGGCTACTGGTCCGCCCGCACCGGCGCCTACCGCCCCGACCTCGTCGAGCTGGCGCTCGGGCACTCCATCGCGCTGCCCGAGGTCCTCGCCCCCGCCCAGCCGGCCGGCACCACCCCCGAGGGGCTGCTGATCTCGGCCGGCACCGGCGAGACCATGGCCGCCGCCTTCGGGCTCGGGCTCGGCGCCGGCGACGCCGTCGTCTCGCTCGGCGCCTCCGGCTCCGTCATGGCCGTCCACCACGAGGCCCTGGACCGGCCCGGCGCCTCCGTCACCTCGTACGCCGACGCCGCCGGCATGCACCTGCCGGTCGTCTCCGTCACCAACGCGGTCCGGACCCTGCGCGGCACCGCCGAGATGCTCGGCGCGGAGTCGCTGGACGAACTGTCCGCGCTGGCCCTGAAGTCCACGCCGGGCTCCTCCGGCCTCGTGCTCCTCCCCTACCTGGAGGGCGAGCGGACCCCGAACCTGCCGCACACCGCCGGCACCCTCACCGGGCTGCGCCGCGAGTCGATGCGGCCCGAGCACCTCGCCCGGGCCGCCTTCGAGGGCATGCTGTGCGGGCTCGCCGACGCCCTGGACGTGGTGCGCGGGCGCGGGGTCGAGGTCCGGCGGATCTTCCTGCTCGGCGCGGCGGCCTCGCTGCCCGCCGTCCAGGCCCTGGCACCCGCGCTCTTCGGCGCCCAGGTCGTCGTCCCCCAGCCGGCCGAGTACGCCGCGCTCGGCGCCGCCCGGCAGGCCGCCTGGGCGCTGGGCGTGGCCCGCGGGACCCTGGCGCCGTCCACTCCCCCGGCCTGGCAGGGCGCCGCCGCGCAGATCCTGGAGCCGGGCGACGAACTGCCGGTGGGCCAGGCGGTGCGCCAGCAGTTCACGGCGGCGCGGGAGCAGATCCACCCGGGGGCGTTCGACGCCTGACGGCACGCGGGGGAAGGGCCGCGGGACGGTTCGTAAAGTCTTCACCAGGGCTGGGCCCAGGGCCCCTGACCGGTCGTAACGGTTCGGGCCCCCGGGCGATAGTGGGAACCGTGCTCATAAGACTTCTCCGAACCCATCTGCGGCCCTATCGAAAACCCATCGCCCTGCTCGTCCTGCTCCAGTTCCTGGCGACCTGCGCGAGCCTCTACCTGCCGACCCTGAACGCCGACATCATCGACAAGGGCGTCGTCGACGGGGACACCGGCTACATCCTGCGGTTCGGCGCGCTGATGATCGGCGTCTCCGTGGTCCAGGTGCTGTGCAACATCGGCGCCGTGTACTACGGCGCCCGGACCGCCTCGGCCGTCGGCCGGGACGTGCGCGGCGCCGTCTACGACCGGGTGCAGTCCTTCTCGGCGCGGGAGCTCGGGCAGTTCGGCGCGCCCTCGCTGATCACCCGGACGACCAACGACGTCCAGCAGGTCCAGATGCTGGTCCTGATGGCGTTCACCCTGATGGTCTCCGCGCCCATCATGTGTGTCGGCGGCATCGTGATGGCCCTCGGCCAGGACGTGCCGCTCTCCGGCGTGCTGCTCGCGGTGGTGCCGGTGCTCGGCGTCTCGGTGTCGCTGATCGTGAAGCGGATGCGGCCGCTCTTCCGGACCATGCAGGAGCGCCTCGACACGGTGAACCGGGTGCTGCGCGAGCAGATCACCGGCAACCGGGTGATCCGCGCCTTCGTGAAGGACGGGTACGAGGAGGAGCGCTTCCGCGGCGCCAACGCCGAGCTGACCGACGTGTCGACGGCGACCGGCCGCCTGATGGCGCTGATGTTCCCGACCGTGATGACGGTCGTGAACGTGTCCAGCGTGGCCGTGGTCTGGTTCGGCGCCCACCGCATCGACAGCGGCGGGATGGAGATCGGCGCGCTGACCGCCTTCCTCGCCTATCTGATGCAGATCGTGATGGCGGTCATGATGGCCACCTTCATGTTCATGATGGTGCCGCGCGCCGAGGTCTGCGCCGAGCGCATCGAGGAGGTCCTCGGGACCTCGTCCAGCGTGGTGCCGCCCGCCGAGCCGGTGACGACGCTCGGCCGGCGCGGGCACCTTGAGGTCAGGGCGGCGGACTTCCGCTACCCGGGCGCCGAGGAGTCCGTGCTCCAGGACGTGGAGCTGGTGGCGCGGCCCGGCGAGACCACCGCGATCATCGGCTCGACCGGCTCCGGCAAGTCGACCCTGCTCGGCCTGGTGCCCCGGCTCTTCGACGTGACCGGCGGCGAGGTGCTGGTCGACGGCGTCGACGTGCGGACGCTGGACCCGGCGCTGATGGCGCGGACGGTCGGGCTCGTGCCGCAGAAGCCGTACCTGTTCTCGGGGACGGTGGCGTCGAACCTGCGCTACGGCAACCCGGACGCGACCGACGAGGAGCTGTGGCACGCGCTGGAGGTGGCACAGGCGGCCGACTTCGTGCGGGGCCTCGAACGCGGTCTGGAGGCGCCCGTCGCCCAGGGCGGCACCAACGTCTCCGGCGGCCAGCGGCAGCGGCTCGCGATCGCGCGGACGCTCGTCCAGCGGCCGGAGATCTACCTCTTCGACGACTCGTTCTCGGCGCTCGACTACGAGACGGACGCCCGGCTGCGGGCGGCGCTCTCCGACGAGACCTCCGACGCGACCGTGGTGATCGTCGCCCAGCGGGTCTCGACCATCCGGGACGCCGACCGGATCGTGGTCCTCGACGAGGGCCGGGTCGTCGGCACCGGACGGCACCACGAGCTGATGGCGGGGAACGCGACGTACCGGGAGATCGTGCTCTCCCAGCTGACCGAGGCGGAGGCAGCCTGATGGCCGGTCCTGGCGGACGCATGATGGCCGGGGGCACCCCGGGTGAGCGGTCGATGGACTTCAAGGGGTCGTCGAAGCGGCTGCTGCGGCAGCTGGCGCCGGAGCGCACCGCGCTCTGGGTGATGCTGGTCGCCGGTGTGCTGTCGGTGGCCGGCGCGGTGGTCGGCCCCAAGATCCTGGGGCGGGCGACCGACCTGGTCTTCGCGGGCGTGGTCGGGCGGCGGATGCCCGAGGGCGTGACGAAGGCGGAGGCCCTGGCGAAGCTGCGGGCCGACGGCGACGGCGGAATGGCCGACATGCTGTCCGGGGTCGACTTCACCCCCGGGCAGGGCATCGACTTCGGCGCCGTCGGCGAGGTGCTGCTCCTCGCCCTCGCGGTGTACGTGGCGGCGGGCCTGCTGATGCTGGTCTCCACCCGGATGTCGATCACGGTGATCAACCGGACCGTGTACCGGATGCGCGAGGACGTGCAGACGAAGCTGTCGCGGCTGCCGCTGTCGTACTTCGACAGGGCGAAGCGCGGCGAGGTGCTGTCGCGGGCGACCAATGACCTCGACAACGTCGGGCAGACCCTCCAGCAGTCGATGGGCCAGCTCATCAACTCGCTGCTCACGATCGTCGGCGTGCTGGCGATGATGTTCTGGATCTCGCCGCTGCTCGCCCTGGTGGCGCTGGTCACGGTGCCGGTGTCGGTGGTCGTCGCGGCGCGGATCGGCAAGCGCTCGCAGCCGCACTTCGTGCAGCAGTGGAAGTCGACGGGCGCGCTCAACGCGCACGTGGAGGAGATGTACACCGGGCACACCCTGGTGAAGGTCTTCGGCCGGCAGGACGAGGCCGCGCAGGGCTTCCGGGAGCAGAACGAGGCGCTGTACGAGGCCGGTTTCAAGGCCCAGTTCACCAGCGGCATGATGCAGCCGGTGATGTTCTTCGTCTCGAACATCAACTACGTGCTCGTGGCGGTGGTCGGCGGACTGCGGGTGGCGAGCGGCACGCTCTCCATCGGTGACGTGCAGGCGTTCATCCAGTACTCGCGCCAGTTCTCGATGCCGCTGACGCAGGTGGCGTCGATGGCCAACCTGGTGCAGTCGGGGGTCGCCTCGGCGGAGCGGATCTTCGAGCTGCTCGACGCCGAGGAGCAGCGGCCGGACGCGCCGGCCTCCGAGGAGCCGCGCGACGTCAAGGGCAAGGTCGCCCTGGAGCACGTCTCCTTCCGCTACGAGGCCGACAAGCCGCTCATCGAGGACCTGTCGCTCGCCGTGGAGCCGGGCCAGACGGTCGCGATCGTCGGCCCGACCGGCGCCGGCAAGACGACGCTGGTCAACCTCCTCATGCGGTTCTACGAGGTGACCGGCGGCCGGATCACGCTGGACGGCGTGGACATCGCGGCGATCTCCCGGGAGGAGCTGCGGGCCGGGATCGGCATGGTCCTCCAGGACACCTGGCTCTTCGGCGGGACGATCGCCGACAACATCGCGTACGGCGCCCCCCGCGAGGTGACCCGGGCGGAGGTCGAGAAGGCCGCGCGGGCGGCCCACGCCGACCGCTTCGTCCGCACCCTGCCGGACGGGTACGACACCGTGGTGGACGACGACGGCGCGGCGGTCAGCGCGGGCGAGAAGCAGCTGATCACCATCGCCCGGGCCTTCCTGTCGGACCCGGTGATCCTCGTCCTCGACGAGGCGACGAGCTCGGTGGACACCCGGACCGAGGTGCTGATCCAGAAGGCGATGGCCCGGCTGGCCGAGGGCCGTACCTCCTTCGTCATCGCGCACCGGCTCTCCACGATCCGGGACGCGGACGTGATCCTGGTGATGGAGAACGGCTCGATCGTGGAGCAGGGCACGCACGAGGAGCTGCTGGTCGCCGGCGGGGCCTACGCCCGGCTGTACGCGGCGCAGTTCGCGGAGGCGGTCGCCGAGGTCGACTGACCGGGCGTCCGTCCGCTCCGGAGGGCCCGTGCCGGGGGCGGCGCGGGCCCTTCGGGCGTGCTCAGTCCAGGTAGCCGCGCAGCTGGTCGGCGTAGGTGTGGTCGCGGAGCTTGCCGAGGGTCTTGGACTCGATCTGGCGGATGCGTTCGCGGGTGACGCCGAAGAGCCGCCCTATCTCCTCCAGGGTGCGGGGGCGGCCGTCGTCGAGGCCGTAGCGGAGCTGGACGACCTTGCGCTCGCGCTCGCCGAGGGTGGACAGGACGTCCTCCAGGTGGCGGCGGAGCAGCAGGAAGGCGGCGGACTCGACGGGCGAGGCGGCGTCGCCGTCCTCGATGAGGTCGCCGAGGTCGACGTCCTCCTCCTCGCCGACGGGGGTGTGCAGGGAGACGGGTTCCTGGGCGAGGCGGAGGACCTCGACGACCCGTTCGGGGGTGAGGTCGAGGTGGGCGGCGACCTCCTCGGCGGTGGGCTCGCAGCCGCGTTCCTGGAGCATGTGGCGCTGGACCCGGATGACCCGGTTGATCAGCTCGACGACGTGGACGGGGACGCGGATGGTCCGGGCCTGGTCGGCGAGGGCCCGGGACATCGCCTGGCGGATCCACCAGGTGGCGTAGGTGGAGAACTTGTAGCCGCGCGCGTAGTCGAACTTCTCGACGGCCCGGATGAGGCCGAGGTTGCCCTCCTGGACGAGGTCGAGCATGGTCAGGCCGCGGCCGACGTACCGCTTGGCGACGGAGACGACGAGGCGGAGGTTGGCCTCGATGAGCTTCCGCTTGGCGATCCGGCCGAGGACGACGAGCCGGTCGAGGTCGTACGCGAGCTGCGAGTCGAGGTCGGGGGTGCGGGCCAGTTTCTCCTCGGCGAAGAGGCCGGCCTCGACGCGGCGGGCCAGGTCGACCTCCTCCTCCGCGCTGAGGAGGGGGATGCGGCCGATCTCGCGGAGGTACTGGCGGAAGAGGTCGGCGGAGGGGCCGTGGCCGCCCGGGTCACTGGTGCGGCGCCGCTGGGCCGGGACCTCGGGGAGCGGTGCGGGGAGCTCGGGGAGCCCGTCGCGCTCGTCCGGTTCGGTGGTCTGGATCTCGGTCTGCACGGCGGGCGACCTCCAGGAGGGGGCGGAACGGCACCGTCACCCGGCCCAGTGTGGGGTACGACACATCGCCGCCACGAGGGGCGTGCGATGACTTTTTGGATCCGCGCGGTGACCGACTGTAGGTCAGAGGGCGGCGGCGCCGTGGTTGCGGAGGGACTGCCCGTACTGGGTGAGGACCCACAGCTCGTTCTGGACGGCGGCGTGCCGTTCGGCGTCGCCGTGGGCGCCGAGGCGGGCGAGGGTGCCCTGGACGTCGCGGATGCGCCGGTCGACGGCGCGGAGGCGGACCTGGACCAGCTGGGCGCCCGCGTACACCTCGTCGATGGTCTTGGCGAAGATCGCCTCGACGGCGAGTTCGGTGACGAGGGCGCGGACGGTGTCGTTCGGCGCGGCCTCGCGGACGGCGTCGAGGTAGTCGGCGGGGGCTCCGTCGGCGCCGCCCGCGTCCTGGACGCACTGGCGGACGGCGGCGTAGGGCGGGGCGGTGAACTCGTCGGTGCCGTAGGCGTCGAAGGCCGGGGAGACGAGGGCCGGGTACTGGAGGGCGAGCTTGAGGAGTTCGCGCTCGGTGCGGTGGGCGGGGCTGCGCAGGTTGAGCGCGGGCCCGGCGGGGCCGCTGGGGGCCTGGACGTCGCCGTACGTGCGCTGCTGCCGTCCGTCGCCGCGCTGCGGTCCGCCCTGCTCCTTGCCGCCGCCGCGCTGCCAGCGGGCGATCTGGGCGACCCGGCGGACGACGAACTGGGTGTCGAGGATGCCGACGAGGCCGGCCAGCTGGACGGCGACCTCGTGCTGGGAGGCGACGTTCTTGATCTTGGCGACGACGGGGGCGGCCTCGTCGAGGGCGGCGGCCCGGCCGGCCGGGGTGTCCAGGTCGTAGCGGTTCACGATCTGGCGGAGGGCGAACTCGAAGAGCGGGGTGCGGGGCTCGACCAGGTCGGCGACGGCATCGTCGCCCTTGGCGAGGCGCAGCTCGCAGGGGTCCATGCCGTCGGGGGCGATGGCGATGTACGTCTCGGCGGCGAACTTCTGGTCGTCCTCGAAAGCGCGCAGGGCGGCCTTCTGGCCGGCCGCGTCGCCGTCGAAGGTGAAGATGACGCGGGCCGAGCCGTTGTCCATGAGGAGCCGGCGGAGGATCTTGATGTGCTCGCCGCCGAAGGCGGTGCCGCAGGTGGCGATGGCGGTGGTGACGCCGGCCAGGTGGCAGGCCATGACGTCGGTGTAGCCCTCGACGACGACGGCCCGGCTGGTCTTGGCGATCTCCTTCTTGGCGAGGTCGACGCCGTAGAGGACCTGGGACTTCTTGTAGACCGGGGTCTCGGGGGTGTTGAGGTACTTGGGGCCGTTGTCGTCCTCGCGCAGCCGGCGGGCGCCGAAGCCGACGATCTCGCCGCCGACGTCGCGGATGGGCCACATGAGGCGGCCGCGGAAGCGGTCGATGGGGCCGCGGCGGCCTTCCTGGGAGAGGCCGGAGACGATCAGTTCCTTGTCGGAGAAGCCCTTGCCGCGGAGGAAGCGGGTGAGGTGGTCCCAGCCGGCCGGGGAGTAGCCGACGCCGAAGTGCTCGGCGGCGGCCTGGTCGAAGCCGCGCTCGGCGAGGAACGTGCGGCCGATCTCGGCCTCGGGGGAGGCGAGTTGGCCGACGTAGAACTCGGCGGCGATCTTGTGGGCCTCGATCAGGCGGATGCGCTCGCCGCGCTGGTGGCCGGGGTTGTAGCCGCCCTCCTCGTAGCGGAGGGTGATGCCGGCCTTGGCGGCGAGGCGCTCGACCGTCTCCGAGAAGGAGAGGTGGTCGATCTTCATCACGAAGGCGATGGTGTCGCCGCCCTCCTGGCAGCCGAAGCAGTGGAAGAGTCCCTTGCTGGGGCTGACCTGGAAGGAGGGCGACTTCTCGTCGTGGAAGGGGCAGAGTCCCTTGAGGTTCCCGCCGCCGGCGTTGCGGAGCTGGAGGTACTCGGACACCACGGAGTCGATCGGGACCGCGTCCCGGACCGCCTTCACGTCGTCATCGTTGATCCTGCCTGCCACGCAGGCCAGTGTACGGGGGTCCGGGGGTCGCCCCCCGGGAGTGTCACCGCCGCGGCCGGGCGAGGGTCTCCAGGGCGACGGAGGGGTCGCAGAGGGCGTCCGGGTCCACGGTGGCGCGGGAGCGGATGAGCTCCTGGATGGGCTCTGTGACGTCCCACACGTTCACGTTCATGCCGGCGATCACCCGGCCCTCGCTCAGCCAGAAGGCGATGAACTCGCGCTTTCCGGTGTCGCCGCGGACCACGACCTGGTCGTACGAGCCCGGGGGCGCCCAGCCCGAGTACTCCATGCCGAGGTCGTACTGGTCGGTGAAGAAGTAGGGGATCCGGTCGTAGGAGACCTGCTGGCCGAGCATGGCGCGGGCGGCGGCGGGGCCGCCGTTGAGGGCGTTGGCCCAGTGCTCGACGCGGATGCGGTGGTGGAGGAAGGGGTGGTCGAAGGCGGCGACGTCACCGGCCGCGTGGATGTCGGGGTCGGAGGTGCGCAGGGAGGCGTCGACGGCGATGCCGCCGCCGTCGGCGCGGTCGACGAGGGCGAGGCCGGCGTTCTCGGCGAGGACGGCGCGGGGGGCGGCGCCGATGGCGACGAGGACGGCGTGGGCGGGGTGCTCCTCGCCGTCGTCGGTGCGGACGGCGAGGACCATGCCGTCCTGGCCGGTGATCTCGGTGATGCGGGCGCCGAAGTGGAAGCGGACGCCGTGCTGGGTGTGGAGGTCGGCGAAGAGCTGGCCGAGCTCGGGGCCGAGGACGCGGTGGAGCGGGGTGGGGTCGGCCTCGACGACGGTGACCTCGGCGCCGTAGGTGCGGGCGGCGGCGGCGACCTCCAGGCCGATCCAGCCGGCGCCGGCGATGACGAGGTGGCCGTTGTCCCGGCCGAGGGCCTTGAGCTCGTCGCGGAGCCGCTCGGAGTGGGAGAGGCGGCGCAGGTGGTGGACGCCGGCGAGGCCGGTGCCGGGGATGTCGAGGCGGCGGGGCTCGGAGCCGGTGGCGAGGAGCAGCTTGTCGTAGCGGATGACGGTGCCGTCGCCGAGGCGGACAGTGCGGGCGTCCCGGTCGATGGAGGTGACGGTCTGGCCGAGGTGGAGCTCCACGTCGTGGGCCGCGTACCAGGCGGGTTCGTGGACGAGGACGGAGTCCCGGTCCTTCTTGCCGAGGAGATAGCCCTTGGAGAGCGGGGGGCGTTCGTAGGGGTGGTCGCGTTCGTCGCCGATGAGGATCACCCGGCCGTTGAAGCCCTCCGCGCGGAGCGTCTCGGCCGCCTTGGCGCCGGCCAGGCCCCCGCCGACGATGACAAAGGTCTGATCTGCGTCGACCACGTTGATTCCTCCTCGTTCCGACCGGTTCTCTACGCTACGCCTCCGGGCCGGGCCCGGGCGGCACCGCCCCTGGACGTGCATGCGAGGGTCCCGCACGACGCCGGACGGCGAAAGAGGGCCAACGGCCCCTAGAGGCCCGGGGTGCGGAGGCGGGCGTGGAGGGCGCGGGCGGAGGCGTCGGTGAGGGAGGCGATCTGGTCGACGATCACCCGCTTGCGGGAACGGTCGTCGGGCGCGGCGGCGAACAGGGCGCGGAACTGCGGTTCGAGGCCGTCGGGGGCGCGGGCGACGAGCGCCTCGGCGAGTTCGGCGACGACGATCCGCTGGTCGGCGCGGAGCGCCTCCTGTTCGGCGCGCTGCATGACGTACCGGTCGGCGACGGCCTTGAGGACGGCGCACTCGTTGCGGATGGGGCGGGGGACGACGAGTTCGGCGCCGTAGCGGGTGAGGCGGCCGGTGCCGTACGCCTGGCGGGTGGCGCCCTCGGCGGCGAGGCAGAAGCGGCCGATGAGCTGGCTGGTGGCGTCCTTGAGGCGGGCCTGGGCGGCGGCGGAGCCGTCGTAGCCGTGCGGCCACCAGTCCTGGTCGACGAGGCGGTCGAGGGCTTCGGCGAGTTCGGCCGGGTCGGTGTCCTCGGGGACGTAGCGGCCGATGGCGACGGCGAAGATGTCGGCGCGCTCGGGCTCGGCGTAGAGCAGGTTGGGGTCGATGTGGCCGGCGTGCAGGCCGTCCTCGAAGTCGTGGACGGAGTAGGCGACGTCGTCGGACCAGTCCATCACCTCGGCCTCGAAGCACTTGCGCTGGTCGGGGGCGCCGCGCCGGATCCACTCGAAGACGGGCAGGTCGTCCTCGTACACCCCGAACTTGGAGGAGCCGGGGTCGGTGGGGTGACCGCCGCGCGGCCAGGGGTACTTGGTGGCGGCGTCGAGGGCGGCGCGGGTGAGGTTGAGGCCGACGGAGGCCGGCTCGCCGTCGGGGCCGGGGACGAAGCGCTTGGGCTCGATGCGGGTGAGGAGGCGGAGCGACTGGGCGTTGCCCTCGAAGCCGCCGCAGTCCTTGGCGACGTCGTTGAGCGCCTGTTCGCCGTTGTGCCCGAAGGGCGGGTGGCCCATGTCGTGGGAGAGGCAGGCGGCTTCGACGAGGTCGGGGTCGCAGCCGAGGGCGGCGCCGAGTTCGCGGCCGACCTGGGCGCACTCCAGGGAGTGGGTGAGCCGGGTGCGGGGGCTGGCGTCCCAGGCGTGGCCCCGGGTGCCGGGGGTGACGACCTGGGTCTTGCCGGCGAGCCGGCGCAGGGCGGCGGAGTGCAGCACGCGGGCGCGGTCGCGCTGGAAGGCGGTCCGGCCGGGCCGCTTGTCGGGCTCGGCCGCCCAGCGCTCGGTGGCGGTCGGGTCGTACCCGGGGGTCTCGCTGGTGCCGTCGTAGCCTGCCATGTCTCGACGGTAACCGGAGGGACCGACAAAAGGGTTCAGATGGCCGCGAGTTCCCGCGCGGGGGTGGCGGGACGGCCGGTGCGGGCCCGGTCGTAGCGGCGCAGGACGAGCCGGGCGAGCGCCGGGTGGGCGCCGAGCGGGTCGGCGGCGATCCAGGGGGCGTGGGCGGCGGCGCGGACGGCGAAGAGGCCGGGGGCGGTGAAGCAGGAGGCGACGGCGACCCGGTGGCGGCCGCGGGCGGTGAGCGCGGCGACGGCCTCGGGGACGGTGGGGGCGGCGGCGGAGGCGTAGGCGGCGAGCACGGGGACGGGCGTGCCGTCGGTGCCGAGGCGTGCGCCGAGGTCGGCGGCGATCCTGCGGAGGGTGGCGGCGGATCGGGGGTCGCGGGAGCCGGCGGAGGCGAGGACGACTCCGGTGGCGGCGGAGGCGGAGTCGGCGGCGGTCCAGCCGGCCTCGGCGAGCCGGTCGGCGAGGGCCTCGGCGAGGAGGGGGTGGGGGCCGAGCGGTGCGGCGGTCCGGGCGCGCAGGCCGGGGAGGGCGGTGAGGGCGGCGGGCAGGTCGTGGGTGACGTGGTGCCCGGGGGCGAGGAGGAGCGGGACCAGCACGGCCTCGCGTCCCTCGGCGGCGAGGGCGGTGAGGGTGTCGTCGAGGAGCGGCGCGTTCAGCTCGATGTGGGCGAGGCGGACGTCGAGGCCGGGGCGGAGCTCGCGGACCCGGGTGAGGAGCCGGGCGAGGGTGGCACGCGCGCGGGGGTCGCGGCTGCCGTGCCCGACGGCCACGAGGACGGGGGCGGGGGGCCGGCCGGCGCCGGGGGCGGCGGCGGGACCGGGGGCGGGGAACTGCGTGAGCGGCTGCATGGGCGGCGTACCTCCTGCTCGGGCTTCCCCGCCGGGGCGTCGTACGGACGCACCCGGCGGAGCTGGAGGCCGAGCTGTTCCACGATCCGCCCCAGCAGGGCGGCGGCGTCCGCGAACGTGCTGTCCGGCTCCGTCATGGACCGATCCTGGCGGGGGCACGTTGCCTGCCCGTTGCGCGGCGGTCACGGCTCTTTTCCATGACCGCACGCGGGTGTTTCGCCGGGCTCACGCGCGCGGGGGGACGGCTGTCAGGGCCGCGCGCTCAGCTTCCGGGGCGCCACACGTACCGGACGTCCGGCTCCCGCTCCTCGTTGCGCTCGCCGTCGGTGTGCTCGGCGGCGACGAAGCCGTGCCGTTCGTAGAAGCGCCGCGCCGGGGCGTTGACCTGGAAGGTCCACAGCTCCAGTCCGGCCGGGCTGCGCCGCTTGGCCAGCTCCACGAGGCGGTCTCCGACGCCCCGGCCCCGCCAGGGCGGGTCGACGTAGAGCTGGTCGAGGTCCTCGCCGTCGAGCACCAGCATGGCGACGACCGTCCCTTCGGCCGTCGCCACCCAGGTCTCCTGGTGCGGCACGACCACGTGCCGGAGCCAGGCGCGGACTTCTTCGTCGGTGTGCGCCCTGCGGACGTCGGGGAGGGCGGCGGTGTAGGAGCGCAGCCAGACGTCGGCGACGGCGGTGGCGTCGGAGGCGTCCGCGCGGCGGAGGACGAGGTTGTTGATCACCGGCGGATCGTACGGAACGCGCACCCCTCCCCTCCCCTCTTTTTTCGTTCCGAATCACGGAATATCTTTTCCATTATGAGAATGTCCCCCGCGTCGCTCCCCCAGCGCGTCACCGCCGAGTTCACCGGCACCGCCGCCCTCGTCGCCGTGATCGTCGGCTCCGGCCTCCGCGCCGACTCCCTCAGCCAGGACATCGGGGTCCGGCTGCTCGCCAACGCCACCGCCTCCGCCCTCGGCCTCGGGCTGCTCATCGCGCTCCTCGGTCCGCTCTCCGGCGCCCACTTCAACCCCGTCGTCACCCTCTCCGAGTGGTGGACCCGCCGCCGGGAGCAGGAGGGCCACGAGGTCCTCGCCTACGTCACCGCCCAGGTCGCCGGCGCCGTCGCCGGCGCGCTGCTCGCCGAGGCGATGTTCGGCCGCGCGCCCGGCTCCTGGTCCACCGAGCCGCGCGCCGCGCTCCACCTGCTGCTCGGCGAGGCCGTCGCCACCGCCGGGCTCGTCCTCGTCGTCCAGGGCCTGCGGCACACCGGCCGGCCCCAGCTGGCCCCGGTCGCGGTCGCCGGCTACATCGGCGCCGCGATCTGGTTCACCTCCTCCGGCTCCTTCGCCAACCCGGCGGCCACCGTCGGCCGCTCCCTCACCGACTCGTTCACCGGCATCGCCCCCGCCTCCGTGCCCGCCTACGCCGCCGCCCAGCTCCTCGGCATGCTCCTCGGCATGGGCCTGGCGAGTGTGCTGTACGGCACGGATCGGGCCGCGGCCGAACCGGAGCGGGCGACAGCGCGTCGGACGGGGTGACAGCCCTTCCCCGACCCCCTGGAGCCCCGCGATGCAGGTCAGGTTCCCCCGCACCGTCCGGGCCCGCCGCCGCACCGTCCAGGCCGTGATGGCGGCCGCGGTCCTCGCCCTCGCCCCCGCGACCTGGATGCACACCGCCGCCGCGGGCAAGCTGCGGACGACCGCGGACGTGCCCGCCCGGGACGTCGCCGTCGTCTTCGGCGCCGGCCTGTGGAAGGGGCGCCCGACGCCGTACCTCGCCCACCGGCTCGACACCGCCGCCGAGCTGTACCGCACCGGCAAGGTGAAGGTCCTCCTCGTCACCGGCGACAACAGCCGGACCGAGTACGACGAGCCGGGCGCCATGCGCGCCTATCTCGCCGCCCGGGGCGTCCCCGACGACCGGGTCGTCAGCGACTACGCAGGCTTCGACACCTGGGACAGCTGCGTCCGGGCCCGGAAGGTCTTCGGCGTCGAGCGGGCGGTCCTCGTCACCCAGGACTTCCACATCAAGCGGGCCGTGGCCCTGTGCGAACGGGCCGGGGTGGCCTCGTACGGCGTCGGCGTCGCCGAACCGCACGACGTCACCTGGTACTACGGCACCACCCGCGAGCTCTTCGCCGCCGGCAAGGCCGCGCTCGACGCCGCCGTCCGCCCCGAACCGCACTTCCTCGGCCCCCGCGAGACCGGCGTCACCGAGGCGCTGGCCTCACCCGTCCCCCGGCCCTGACCTGAGCGGAGAGCACCGCGCCCGTAATACGGGACGCCGCTGGGCGTAACACGCCCGACGCACCCTGGACGGCATGTCCGACGCCACCGCGGTCCCCACCCACTGCCCCTACTGCGCCCTGCAGTGCGGCATGAAGCTCCGCCCGACCGGCACGGCGGACCTGCCCGCCGAGGTGGTCGAGCGGACCGACTTCCCCGTCAACCGGGGCGCCCTGTGCGGCAAGGGCCGCACCGCCCCCTCCGTACTCTCCTCCCGGGTCAGGCTCACCGAGCCCCTGGTCCGCCGCCCTGACACCGGGGCGCTCGAACCCGCCTCCTGGGAGGAGGCCCTCTCCGCCGTCGCCGAGGGGCTGCGCCGGACCCGCGCCGACCACGGCCCCGACGCCGTGGGGGTCTTCGGCGGCGGCGGACTCACCAACGAGAAGGCGTACACCCTCGGCAAGTTCGCCCGCCTCGTCCTGGCCACCTCGCAGATCGACTACAACGGCCGCTTCTGCATGTCCTCCGCGGCCGCCGCCCACCAGCGGGCCTTCGGCCTCGACCGGGGCCTGCCCTTCCCGCTGGAGGACATCCCGCGCACGGGCTGCGTGATCCTCGTCGGCTCCAACCTGGCCGAGACCATGCCGCCGGCGCTCCGCTACCTCACCGAGCTGAAGGAGAACGGCGGCAGGCTGATCGTCGTCGACCCGCGCCGCACCCGCACCGCCGAGCAGGCCGACCTCCACCTCGCCCCCCGCCCCGGCACCGACCTGGCGCTCGCCCTCGGCCTGCTCCACCTGGTGGTCGCCGAGGGCCGCGTCGACGAGGAGTTCGTCGCGGAGCGCACCTCCGGCTGGGAGGCCGCCCGGGCCGGCGCGATGGCCCACTGGCCCGAGCACGTCGAGCGGATCACCGGCGTCCCCGTGCCCGCCCTGCGCGAGGCCGTCGCGATGTTCTGCGACGCCGAGAACTCCATGGTGCTCACCGCCCGCGGTCCCGAGCAGCAGTCCAAGGGCACCGACACCGTCGGCGCCTGGATCAACCTCTGCCTCGCCACCGGGCGGGCCGGCCGGCCGCTCTCCGGCTACGGCTGCCTCACCGGCCAGGGCAACGGCCAGGGCGGCCGCGAGCACGGCCAGAAGGCCGACCAGCTGCCCGGCTACCGCAAGCTCGACGACCCCGCCGCCCGCGCCCACGTCGCCGGCGTGTGGGGCGTCGCCCCCGAGACCCTGCCCGGGCCGGGGCGGAGCGCGTACGAGCTCCTGGACGCGCTCGGCGGCGAGGTGAGGTCGCTGCTGCTGATGGGCTCCAACCCGGTCGTCTCCGCGCCGCACGCCGCCCACGTCGAGGACCGGCTCCGCTCGCTCGACTTCCTCGCCGTCGCCGACGTGGTCCTCTCCGAGACCGCCGCCCTCGCCGACGTCGTCCTCCCGGTGACCCAGTGGGCCGAGGAGACCGGCACCATGACCAACCTGGAGGGGCGGGTGCTGCTGCGCCGCCGCGCCCTCACCCCGCCGTCCGGCGTCCGCACCGACCTGGAGGTGCTGCACGCGCTCGCCGGGCTCCTCGGCTGGGAGAAGGGCTTCCCCACCGACCCGGAGGAGGTCTTCGAGGAGCTGCGCCGCGCCTCCGCGGGCGGCCCCGCCGACTACTCCGGCATCAGCTACCGGCGGATCGAGGACGAGCAGGGCGTCTTCTGGCCCTGCCCCGGGACCGCTCCCGGCGAGGGCGACCACGCGGGCACGCCCCGGCTCTTCCTCGACCGGTTCGCGACCGCCGACGGGCGGGCCCGGTTCGTGCCGGTGACGCACCGGCCGGCCGCCGAGGAGACCGACGCCGCCTACCCGGTGGTGCTCACCACCGGCCGGGTCGTCGCCCAGTACCAGTCCGGGGCGCAGACCCGGCGGGTGGCGGAGCTGAACGCCGCCGCGCCCGGTCCCTTCGTGGAGCTGCACCCGCGGCTCGCGGAGCGGCTCGGGGTCGCGGAGGGCGAGCCGGTGGCGGTGGTGTCGCGGCGCGGGCGGGCGGTGGCGCCGGCCCGGATCACCGGCGCGATCCGCCCGGACACCGTCTTCATGCCCTTCCACTGGTACGGGGAGGGCCGGGCGAACACGCTGGTGAACCCGGCGCTCGACCCGGTCTCCCGGATGCCCGAGTTCAAGGTGTGTGCGGTCCGGCTGGAGCCGGTCGCCGGGGGAGCTACCGCCGGCTGAACCAGTCGCCGCTCTCGATGACCGGGCCGAGCGGCGCGTCCGGTGCCGCCAGGTACACCCAGGCGGACAGCCGGACCCCGTCCGCGACCCGTACGACGTCCATGGCCGCCCGCTCGTACCCGGCGGGCAGTTCCAGCCGGTCGAGCAGGCCGAACAGATCGCCGTAGTCGCCGGACGAGGGCGTGAGGAGGGTGCCGGCCACCTCGCCGCCGTCCGCCGGGACGACGTACGGATAGCCGGGCCCGTCGTGCAGGACCGCCCCCGGCAGCACGGCGTCCGCCTCGGTGCCGATCCGGCCGGCGAGGAACCGGTCGTGGTTGTACCCGCCCGGGCGCAGCGTCCCGTACACGAAGAACGGGCGCTCCTCGTGCGCGGCGGCTTCGGGCTCGACGGCGTCCTCGGTCTCCTTCTCGACCCAGCGGGCGTACCCCTCGGCGACCCGCGTCACCCGGGTGGCGAGGATCTCGGGCGTCTCGTAGTCGTGGGCCGCGATCAGGTGTGCTTCGAGGGCCTGGTAGCGGGCCTCGGTGGTCTTGAGGACCACCTCCCACTCCTCGGTGGTCTCGATCGCGCCCCGCCAGTGGTAGACGGAGGTGACGGGCCCGGAGATCTGCGCGCACGCGGCGAGCCGGGCCTCGACGGCGCCGCGCGCCAGGGCGTCGGCCTTGGCGCGCGCGTCGGTGGTGGTGCGGACGGTGACGATCACGCCTCCACCGTAGGGGCGAACTGTGCCGCGTGCAGCCGGGCGTACGCGCCGCCGCGGGCCAGCAGCTCCTCGTGGGTGCCCTGCTCGGCGATGCCGCCGCCGTCCATGACCACGATCGTGTCGGCGTCCCGGACGGTGGAGAGCCGGTGGGCGACGACGAAGCTGGTGCGGCCGGCCCGCAGCGCGGACATGGCCCGCTGGACGTGGAGTTCGGTGCGGGTGTCGACGGAGCTGGTGGCCTCGTCGAGGACGAGGATCACCGGCTCCGACAGGAAGGCGCGGGCCAGGGTGACCAGCTGCCGCTCGCCGGCGCTGAGGCCGCCGCCGTCCTCGTCGAGGACGGTGTCGTAGCCGTCCGGGAGGGTGCGGATGAACCGGTCGGCGTGGACGGCCTCGGCGGCCGCGGTGATCCGCTCGCGGGAGACCTCTCCGGGGACGCCGTAAGCGATGTTCTCGGCGATGGTGCCGCCGAAGAGCCAGGTGTCCTGGAGGACCATGCCGATGCCGGAGCGCAGCTCCTCCCGGTCCATCCGGGCCGTGTCGGTGCCGTCGAGGAGGATCCGGCCGCCGGTGGGCTCGTGGAACCGGAGCAGCAGGTTGACCAGGGTGGTCTTGCCGGCGCCGGTGGGGCCGACGAGGGCGACCGTGCTGCCGGGCTCGACGGTGAGGGAGAGGTCCTCGACGAGCGGCCGGTCCGGCTCGTAGCGGAAGGAGACGTGCTCGAAGGAGACCCGGCCGCGCAGCACGGCGGGCTTCTCGGGCGCGGCCGGGCCGGGGCGCTCCTCCTCGGCGTCGAGGAGGTCGAAGACCCGCTCGGCGGAGGCGATCCCGGACTGGAGGAGGCCGGCCATGGCGGCCACCTGGTTGACCGGGCCGTTGAACTCGTAGGAGTACTGGACGAACGCCTGGACGTCGCCGACGGTCAGGGTGCCGCTCGCCACCTTCAGTCCGCCGAGGACGGCGATGAGCACGTAGGTGAGGTTGCCGACGAGGGTGACGGCGGGCTGGACGAGGCCGGAGACGACCTGGGCGCGCAGGCCCGCCCGGTACAGCTCGTCGCCGAGCTCGTCGAAGCGGCGGACGGCCTCGTCGCGGCGGCCGAAGGCGACGACCTCGGTGTGGCCGGTGATGGTCTCCTCGGTGTGGCCGCCGAGCCTGCCGGTGACGGCCCACTGCCGCGCGAACTGGGGCTGGGCGCGGCGTGCGACGAGGGCGGCGAGGCCGAGCGAGACGGGGACGGTGCCGAGGGCGACGAGGGCGAGCACCGGCGAGATCCAGAGCATCATCGCGAGCACCCCGAGGAGGGTGAGCACCGCCCGGATCATCTGGCTGAGGGCCTGCTGGAGGGTCTGGGTGACGTTGTCGACGTCGTTGGTGGCGCGGGAGAGGACCTCGCCGCGCGGCTGTCCGTCGAGGTAGCCGAGGGGCAGCCGGGCCAGCTTGTGCTGGGCCCGTTCGCGCAGCCGGTGGCCGGCCCGCTGGACGACGTCGGTGACGAGCCGCTGCTGGACCCAGGTGAGCAGGGAGGCGGCGGTGACGGCGGTGCCGGCGAGGGCGAGCTGCCGGGCGACGGCGGTGAAGTCGACGCCGTGCGGTCCCGCGGCTCCGGTGAGGACGAGGTCGGTGGCGCGCCCGAGGAGGAGCGGGCTGAGGACGGCGAGGCCGACGGCGGCGGCGCCGGTGGCGACGGCCGCGGCGAGCCGGGCCCGGTCGGGGGCGAGGGTGCGCAGCAGGCGGACGGCGGAGGCGCGGAAGTGGACGGAGCGTTCCAGGGAGGGGGTGCCGGGGGCTCCGGGGCCGCCGCCCTGCCGGGGGGCGGGGCCGCGGCGGGCGGGGGCGGTGGGGCGGGGTGCGGTCGCGGTGCTCACGCGGCGTCCTCCTCGGTCGGCTGGGAGCGGACGATCTCCCGGTAGGTCGGGCTGGTCGCGAGGAGTTCCTCGTGGGTGCCGGTGCCGACGGCGCGGCCCCGGTCGAGGACGACGATCCGGTCGGCGTGGCGGATGGTGGAGACCCGCTGGGCGACGAGGAGGACGGTGGCGCCGGCGGTCTCGCGGCGCAGGGCGGCGCGCAGCCGCGCGTCGGTGGCGGTGTCGAGGGCGGAGAAGGAGTCGTCGAAGAGGTAGAGGCGGGGGCGGGCGACGAGGACGCGGGCGATGGCGAGCCGCTGCCGCTGGCCTCCGGAGAGGTTGGCGCCGCCCTGGGTGACGGGTGCGTCGAGGCCCTCGTCCAGTGCCCGTACGAAGTCGGCGGCCTGGGCGGTCTCCAGGGCGTGCCACAGCTCGTCGTCGGTGGCGCCGGGTCTGCCGTACCGGAGGTTGGTGGCGACGGTGCCGGCGAAGAGGTACGGCTTCTGGGGGACGAGCCCGACGGTGGCGGCGGTGAGTCCGGGGTCGAGGGAGCGGACGTCGGCGCCGTCGAGGAGGACCCGGCCGCCGGTGGGGTCGAGGAGCCGGGGCACCAGGCCGAGGAGGGTGGACTTGCCGCTGCCGGTGGAGCCGATGATCGCGGTGGTCTCGCCGGGGGCGGCGTGCAGGGAGACGCCGCTGAGGACGGGCTCCTCGGCGCCGGGGTAGCGGAAGGTGACGTCCTCCAGGGCGAGGCGGCCGGGGCCGTCGAGGGTGCGGACGGGGTCGGCGGGCGGGGTGAGGGAGGGGGTGGTGTCGAGGAGTTCGCGGACGCGGGCGGCGCCGGCCTCGGCCCGGGGCAGGTGCATGAGGAGGAAGAGCGCCATCATCACGGACATGGCGGTCTGCAGGAGGTAGCCGAGGAAGGCGACGAGGGCGCCGGGCTGGACGGCGCCGGAGTCGATGCGGTGGGCGCCGGCCCAGATGAGGACGATGGTGGTGGCCTCCCAGATCAGCAGGACGACCGGGTACATGACGGCCTGGAGCCGGCCGGCCCGCAGGCCGGTGTCGAGGAGGGCCGCGTTGGCGGCGGCGAAGCGGGTGCGCTCGTGGCGGTCGCGGACGAAGGCGCGGACGACGCGGACGCCGGTGATCTGTTCGCGCAGGACCCGGGTGACCCGGTCGATGTGCTCCTGCATGCCCCGGAAGAGGGGGCGCATGCGGAGCACGACCGCGCCGACGGCGAGGGTCATGACGGGGACGAAGAGCAGCAGGACGAGGGCGAGCGGCACGTCCTGGCGCAGCGCCATGGCGAGTCCCCCCACGCACAGCAGCGGGGCGGCGACGAGCATGGTGAGGACGAGGACGGCGAAGGTCTGCACCTGCTGGACGTCGTTGGTGGCGCGGGTGATGAGCGAGGCGGTGCCGAAGCGGCCGCGTTCCAGGGCGGAGAAGTCCTGGATCCGGCGGAAGACCTCGGAGCGCAGGTCCCGGGCGACGGCGAGGGCGATCCGGGCGCCGGTGAAGGCGACGGCGGCGGCCGCGGCCGCCTGGAGGAGGGTGACGCCGGCCATGACGGCGCCGCCGGACAGGACGCGGCCGGTGTCGCCGCGGAGGACTCCCTCGTCGATGACGCCGGCGTTGAGGGCCGGCAGGGTGAGCGAGGCGAGGCTCTGGAGGAGCTGGAGGAGGACGAGTAAGGCGAGCCGGGCGCGGTGCGGGCGCAGCCGCCCGGCGAGGAGGCGGAGCAGGATCATGACGGCCTCTCACGCGGCGTACGGGCGGGCGGACTTGGCTTCCTTGAGGGCGCGTCCCCACCAGGCGAGCTGGTCGAGCATGAGCTTGGCGCCGTTCTCGGGACCGGTCGGGTCCTTGAAGCGCCCCTCCTCGTCGAACTGCCCGTGGGCGTTGGGCAGGACGACGCCGTCGCGGACGGTGACGGCGTGCATCTCGGCGTAGACCTGGCGGAGTTGCTCGACGGCGCGGATGCCTCCGGAGATGCCGCCGTAGGAGACGAAGCCGACGGGCTTGGCGCGCCACTCGGTGTAGTGGCGGTCGATGAGGTTCTTCAGGGAGGCCGGGAAGGAGTGGTTGTACTCCGGGGTCAGGACGACGAAGGCGTCGGCGGCCTCCAGGACGGGGGTGATGCGGGCGAGTTCGGCGCGGACGGCGGGATCGGGATCGTAGGAGAGGGAGGTGGGGAGGCGGGTCTCGGCGAGGTCGAGGACGGTGAGGGTGAAGTCGGCGCGCTCGGCGACGCGGGTGCGGAACCAGTCGGCGATGACGGGCGCGAAGCGTCCTTCGCGGTCGCTGGCGACGACGAGGGCGAGGGTCAGGGGGGCGGCGGCCTGCGCGGCGGCGGAGTTCGTGATGTCCATGCCGAGGATCGTGGTACCTCAAGTTTGGTTGAGGTCAAGCGCGGGTTTTCCCGGCGGGTCGGCGGGGTGTTCCGGGGGCGGCTCGGAGTGGCCCGAGGGGGTGCGGGGGCGGGGCCCCGGAGGGCTCCGGGGGTATGGCCCGAGGGGGTGCGGGGACGGGTCCCCTGCGGCCTCCGGAGCGGTGGCCGGAGCGGTTCGCCGGGGCGGCCTCCGGGGCGGTCGCCGGGGCTACCGTGAGGCCATGACGACACCGCCCGTCCCCACCCCCGCTTCCGCGCACATCGAGATCGACGGGGTTCCGGCCGCCGATCCCGGGGTGCTCGCCGCCGTGATGGGCGGTCACGGTCACTTCACCGCGATGCAGGTGCGCGACGGGCGGGTGAAGGGCCTCGGCCTGCACCTCGACCGCCTCGACCGGGCCACCCGCGAGCTGTTCGGCGAACCGCTGCCCGGCGGACGGGTCCGGGAGCTGCTCGCGCGGGCCGTCGGGGCGTCCGGGCGCCGGGACTCCTCGGCGCGGGTGTACGTGTACGGGGACGGGCCCGGCGTCCTGGTGGCCGTGACCGTCCGCGAGGCCGCGCCCGAAGGCCCCGGCGCGCCGCAGCGCCTGACGGCCGTCGGCTACCTGCGCCCGGCGGCCCACCTCAAGCACCTGGGCGGATTCGGGCAGCGGTACCACGGCGACGCGGCGCGCCGGGCCGGCTTCGACGAGGCGCTGCTGACCTCCCCGGCGGGCGAGGTCGCGGAGGGCGCGGTCGCCAACATCGCCTTCTGGGACGGCACTTCCCTGGTGTGGCCGACGGCCCCGCACCTCACCGGGATCACCATGGCGCTGCTCGCGGACCGGCTGCCGTCCGTCCACCGCGCGGTCGCCCTGGCCGATCTCCCGGGATTCCGGGCCGCGTTCACCGCCAACGCGCGCACGATCGCGCCGGTGACGGCGGTCGACGGGGTCGCGTACCCGGTGGACGCGGAGCTGATGGAGCGGGTCCTCAGCGCCTACGCGGAGGTTCCGGGCGAGAAGATCGTTCCCGGTGACGGGGGAGGTCGCGGCGACTAGCCTGCGTCCATGGTTCTCAAGAGGCTTTTCGGCGGCGGGATCCCGCTCGAAGTGGACACGATCATCGAGCCCGGACCGGTGCGGCCCGGCGGCATGCTGCGCGGCGAGGTGGTCGTGCGGGCGCCCGAGCGCGACCTGGAGATCGAGTCCATACAGCTCCGGCTCGTGGCCAACGCGCCGCTCTTCCACAAGGGCGACGGCGACGGCGCGGGGCGCGGGGACACGATCGGACACCCCAGCGCCAGCGGCTGGTTCAAGCTGAGGAAGGGCCAGGAGAAGCGGGTCCCGCTCTCCTTCCGCCTGAAGTGGGAGACGCCCGCGAACCGCTTCCGGGGCCAGGACCTCGGAGTCGTCATCGGCGTCAGCACCGAGGTCGACGCCGCCGGGACGAAGGCGCAGACGGACATGGACCCGGTGCTGGTCGAGACGCTGCCGCTGCACGAGGCGGTCCTCGACGCGTTCGCGGCGGGGGGGTACGCGGTCGACGGCGCGCGGGTCCACAGCTCGGCGGTCCCCGACGTCGAACGGCACCTCTACACGTGGCAGGGCTTCCGGCTCCTCCGCGCGGAGGGGGACCTCGCGCAGCTGGAGCTGACCTTCCACACCAACGCGGTGGGCAGCGAGATCTTCCTCCGGAGGCTCGCCGACACGTCGAAGTACTGGGAGGACAAGCCCCCCGCCCTCCGCTACGTGGCCGCCCACCACGAGGTCGGCGTGCGCGACTTCGCGGCGGACGTCCGGCAGTGGCTCGACGAGGCGGCGGTCCTGGAGCGCACGGAACGCGAGACGGACTGACCCCACGCCCGGGGCCCAGGCGGGCGCGGCTCCGCCGTTCCGTGCGCCCGCCCTCCCCCGAGCCCTCGGCTTCGCGCGAGCGGGGGGGGGACCCCATCGCCCGTGCGGAACGCATGACCACACGGGGGGGGCGGCGGGGTCGCACAGGGCTCGGAGGCGCTCCGGTGGCGCACGGGTGTGCGGGTGCTCACCCGTTCGGCATGTGGGGGTGAGCAGTGGGTCGCAATCGGGTCTGACCTGCGGAAACGTCGGAATTCCAGTCGACGCGCCGTATCGGACGGCGCAATCCTGATGCCCCATCAGCAGGCGCGGGCCGCGCGAGGGCCGTTACCTCGGTCGTACGGAAGACCGAACGACCGCGCGCCCCGGAGGACCCCACCATGCGCCCCACTGCCCGCCTGCTCACCGGAACCGCGCTGACGGTCGTCGCGCTCGGCGCGTTCGCCGCGCCGACGGCGTACGCGAACAACGACGGACCCCAGTCGCTGGAGATCTATCCCTCCACCGCCTCGCCCGGCACCACCGTCACGGTGAACACCCTGGCGTGCGGCAAGCACGGCCGCGGCGTCGGCGACGCCAACTCGGTCGGTGCCGGGGAGTTCCAGCTCAGCCCGAGCACCCACAAGGAGGTCGCGGTCGGGCAGTTCACGCTGCCCCAGCACGCCAAGCCGGGCACCCACTGGATCTCCGTCGCCTGCGACAACGGCCGGACCGCCCGGGGCGAGCTGACCGTGAAGCACCGCGAGCCCAGCGGTCACGTCAAGACCGGTGTCGGCGGCAGCATCGGCCCCGACACCGCCCAGATCACGGCGGGCGCGGCGGTGCTGGCCGCGGCTGCCGTCGGCGGTGTGTGGCTCATGCGGCGCCGGGCGAGCGGCGCCCAGGGCCACTGATCACACCGCCTCGTCCCGCCCCCGCCCGGCTCCCGCACACGGCCGGCCGGGGGCGGGGCCATCCCCTCCCCCGAGTGAGGAACGCACGTGAGCAACAGGAGCAAGGGCTGGGGCATCGCGGTGGCCGCCTGTGCGGGCATCTGGCTGGTCCAGAACGGCTCGCAGGACGTCACCCCGCCCGTCCCGTCCGCCGCGCAGGCGTTCGCCGCCGGGCCGAGCGTGCACACCGACGCCGCCGCCGACCCGCTGCCGTCGTCCCCGCCGGTGCGGCTGCGCATCCCGGAGACGGACGTGGACGCGCCGATGACCCGGCTCGGTCTGGCCGCGAACGGCTCCCTGGAGGTTCCGCCGGCCGAGGACCGCAATCTGGCGGGCTGGTACGGGGACGGCGTGACGCCCGGCGCCAAGGGCACCGCGATCGTCGCCGGCCACGTCGACAACGCCGGCGGTCCTGCGGTCTTCTACACGCTCGGGGCCCTGAAGAAGGGCCATCGCATCGAGGTCGACCGCGAGGACGGAAGGACCGCGGTCTTCACCGTCGACGCCGTCGAGGTCTACGACAACGACGCCTTCCCCGACGAGAAGGTGTACGGCGCCACCGACCGCGCCGAGCTCCGGGTGATCACCTGCGGCGGCGGCTTCTCCGAGAAGAGCGGCGGCTACCAGGGGAACGTGGTCGCCTTCGGGCACCTCATCGGGGTGCGCTGAGCGGCGGGCCCGTCAGCTCCACTGGTCGTAGCCGAGCTTCGCGACCATGGAGAGGACCACGACCAGCAGCACGCCGCGGACGAACTCCGAGCCCTTGCTCAGCGCCATCCGGGCGCCGATCATGCCGCCGGCCAGGTTGAAGACGGCCATGCAGGCGGCGAGCTGCCAGTAGACGCTGCCCTGGTAGGCGAACATCGCGAGGGCGCCCGCGTTGGTGCAGACGTTGACGATCTTGGCGGTGGCGGAGGCCGTCACCAGGTCGAGGTGGAGGACGGCGGTCAGGGCGAGCACCAGGAAGGTGCCGGTGCCGGGCCCGAACAGGCCGTCGTAGAAGCCGATGCCGCCGCCGACCAGCACGATCGCCGTGACGACCCGGGCCCGGGTGAGCGGCGCCCGGTCCGCCTCGGCCCGCACCCCGAACGACGGCTTGAGGATCACGAAGGCCGCCACGGCGACGAGCACCACGATGATCAGCGGCCGCAGCACCCGCTCGTCGACCGCCGAGGTGAAGAGGGCGCCGGCCGTCGAGCCCGCGACGGCCGCGAGCCCGACCCGTACCGCCGTCCACACCGGCACCTTCGTCTTGCGGACGTAGGTGAGGGCCGCGCCGGTCGTGCCGACGATGGCGACCGCCTTGTTGGTACCGGCGATCTGCGGGTACGTGGAGCCCGGCAGCCCGATCATCAGCGCCGGCAGGAGCAGCAGCCCGCCTCCCCCGACCACCGCGTCGATCCAGCCGGCGACGAGCGCGGCCACGCAGAGCAGGACGAGGGTGGTCAGGGTGATCTCAGGCATGGCAGCGAGCCTAGGGACGCGATCGTTGCCCCGTCCATCGATCTCCTGATCATTGAGCAAGGTCTGAGCTTGCGTGCCCCGGCTCCCGGTCGGGGGCGGGCGGCGCCGCCGGATCGACGCCGGTCAGCAGGGTGGCGGCGAGGGCTCCGGCGCCGACGAGGACCGCCGCCAGCCGGCGGCGCAGCCCCTCCTCGGACGGGGGCTTGGGGCGGGCCCGGTGGCGTCGCGCCGGGGTGGGGGCTGCGGGTCCGGTCACGGGGTCGGCTCCTCGAAGTTCTCGGCGTGGATGCGGGCGGCCGGCACTCCGGCCCTGCGGAGGGAGGCGGTCGCGGCGCGGGCCATGGCGGGCGGCCCGCAGAGGTAGACGTCGTGGGCGGCGAGGTCGGGGACGAGGGCCCGCAGGGCGCGCGCGGCGAGGGGGTCGTAGGAGCCGTCCGAGGGGCCGAGCAGGTAGTGGAGGGCGGCCCGCCGCTCGCGGGCGATGGTCTCCAGCTCCTCGCGGAGCACGAGCCCGCCCTCGTCGGAGGCGCGGTAGAGCAGGGTCATGTCGCCGGGACCGCCGGGCAGGGTCTCGAAGAGCGCCCGCAGCGGGGTGATGCCGACGCCGCCCGCGAGCAGCAGGACCTTGCGGCGGGTGCGGCGGTGGGCGGTGAGCGCGCCGAAGGGTCCCGAGGCGAGGACGCGGGTGCCGGGGCGGAGCCGGCGGACCCGGCGGGTGTGGTCGCCGCGGACCTTCACGGTGATGCGCAGGGTGTCGTCGCGGACGGGCGCGGAGAGCGAGAAGGGCAGCGCGGTGGCCCACAGGCCGCGGCTAAGGAACCGCCAGCGGAAGAACTGGCCGGGTTCGGCGCGCAGCCGGGCCACTCCCCTGCCCCGGACCAGGACGGAGACGACGCCGGGCGCCTCGTCGCGGACCTCGGTGACGCGCAGGTCGTGGCGGAGGGCGGCGCGGACGGGGACGGCGAAGCGGTACCAGAGGAGGAGGACGGCGACGGTGGCGTGGGCCATCGACCAGAGCCAGCGGGTGAGGAGCCCGCCCGCGATGTCGGGCCCGGCGAGCTGGTGGACGAAACCGAGCGCCGCGGCGAGCAGCGCGCCGAGGTGGACGGCGTGCCAGGTCTCGTGGCGGATCCGGCTCCGCACGGCCCGGGCGGAGGTGACGCCGACGGCGGTGAAGAGGGCGGTGCCGGCGACGGCGGCGGCGATCGCCCCGTAGGAGAGGAGGTCGCCCGTGGCGGTGACGAGGTCGGTACGGGTGTGGACGGCGTAGCCGCAGAGGGCGAGGACCGTGTGGGCGGCGATCAGGCCGAGCGTGTACCGGCCGCCGCGGGAGTGCCAGCGGGCGAGGCGGTCGGCGCCGACGCCGTGCTCGACGGCCGGGATCCGGGCCATCAGCAGGAGCAGCACGAGGACGCCGTATCCGGCGAGGAGGCCGGTGAGGTGGGCGCCGGTGGCGAAGAAGGCGTCGAGGCGGGCGGAGGGGCGGGCCTGCACTCCCCACAGCAGGGCGACGGCCCCGGCGCCGCCGAGGATCCCCTCCCGCAGCCGCCGGGGGGCGAGGCGCGGTACGGCCGCGGGGGCGGGGGCGGCGGCCGGGTGGGGGTGGGCGCGTGGCCCGGACTCGTGCGGGGCGAGCGGCACGGGCACGGGGGTGTAGAGCGGGTGGTGGCGGGCCTCGGTGGTCACCTCCGTCACCCTAGGGCGGCCCGTATACGGGAACCGGGGTCCTTAAGCCGGGCTTGAGGCACGGCTGATCGCGCCTTAACCCCGCGGGGCCCGGCGGACCCTCACAGCCCGCCCGGGGCCCTTCGGAGATCAGCGTTCCGTACGGGAAACAGTCGGGATGCCACCGGGAAACACCGGCCGCGCACCCTTCCGGGTATGAGTACACGGATCGTGGTGGTCGGAGGCGGAACGGCGGGCCTCCGCCTCGCCCAGCGCCTGCCGGTCACCCTCCTCGGCGAGGAGGCGCACGCCCCGTACAACCGGGTGCTGCTCGCCGACGTCCTCGCCGGACGGTACGCCCCCGAGGTCGTCGCCCTGCCCGAGCCCCGCGAGCCGGCGCGCCGCGGCGTGCGGGTGGTGGGGATCGACCGGGCGGCCCGCACGGTCGAGTGCGCCGACGGCTCGCTGGTCGGCTACGACCGGCTGGTCCTCGCCACCGGCTCCAACCCGGTGCTGCCGCCGCTGCGCGGCCTGCGCGGGGCGGAGCTCCCCGAGGGCGTGCACTCCTTCCGCACCCTCGACGACTGCCTCGCCCTGCGGGCCGTCGTCCGGCCCGGGGTGCGGGCGGTCGTCATCGGCGGCGGCCTCCTCGGGGTGTCGGCGGCGCGGGCGCTGGCGGCGCTGGGCGCGGAGGTGGTCCTCACCCAGCAGGGCGAGGGCCTGATGGAGCGCCACCTGGACCCGCACGCCTCCGCGCTGCTGCGGGAGCACCTGGACGGGCTCGGCGTCGAGACGCACACCGAGTGCCGGGTCAGCGGTCTGCGGCAGCGGGACGGGGCGGTGACGGCGGTCGAGCTGGCCGACGGCTTCGTCCTGGACGCCCAGGTCGTGGTCCTGGCGTGCGGGGTGCGGCCCCGGGTGGCGCTGGCCCGCGAGGCGGGGCTCGACGTGCGGAGCGGCATCGTCGTCGACGACGAGCTGCGCACCTCGGACCCGTACATCCACGCGATCGGCGACTGCGCCGAGCACGCCGGCCGGGTCTACGGCCTGGCGGGCCCGGCGCTGGAGCAGGCGGACGTCCTCGCGGACGTGCTGTCCGGCTCCGGCGGCCCCCGCTACACCGGCACCCGGGCGCTCACCCGGCTGACCCTCGGCGGGGCGCAGCCGCTGGACCTCGCCGCCTTCGGCGAGGCCACCCCGAGGCCGGGCGACGACGTCGTCCAGCTGACCGACGCGACCAAGGGCGCCTACCGCAAGGTCGTCGTCCGCGACAACCGGCTCGTCGGGGGCGTCCTCCTCGGCGATCTGGCCGCGGTCGGCGCGCTCGCCCGGGCCTGGGAGGGCGACGAGGCCCTGCCGGAGGCCCCCCTGCTGCACCTGCTCACCCACGACGGAGGCTCCTCATGACCACCCCCACCATCGTCCTGGTCGGCCACGGAATGGTCGGCCAGCGGTTCCTGGAGGCGCTCGCCGACCGGGGCGTCACCGAGCGGGCCCGGATCGTGGTCCTCTGCGAGGAGCCGCGCCCGGCGTACGACCGGGTCCAGCTGACCTCGTACTTCTCGGGGAAGACGCCCGACGACCTGTCGATGGTCGAGGACGGCTTCATGGAGCGGCACGGCATCGAGCTGTACACGGACGAGCCCGTCGTGGGCATCGACCGGGCGGCGCGGACGGTGACCGCCCGGTCGGGCCGGGTCGTCGCCTACGACCACCTGGTGCTGGCCACCGGCTCGTACCCCTTCGTGCCGCCGGTGCCCGGCAAGGACGCCACCGGCTGCTTCGTCTACCGGACGATCGAGGACCTGCTCGCGATCGAGGAGTACGCGAAGACGGCGACGACCGGCGCGGTGGTCGGCGGCGGTCTGCTCGGTCTGGAGGCGGCCGGCGCGCTGAAGGGCCTCGGCCTGGACACGCACATCGTGGAGTTCGCGCCGCGGCTGATGCCGGTGCAGGTCGACGAGGGCGGCGGCGCGGCGCTGCTGCGGACGATCGAGCAGATGGGGCTGACCGTGCACACCGGCACGGGCACCCAGGAGGTCGTGACGGCCGACGGCTCCGTGACGGGCATGAAGCTGTCGGACGGCTCCGAGATCGCCACCGACCTGGTGGTGTTCTCGGCGGGCGTACGGCCCCGGGACCAGCTGGCGCGCGCGTGCGGGCTCGACGTGGGCGAGCGCGGCGGCATCGCCGTGGACGAGCTGTGCCGCACCTCCGACCCGGCGGTCTTCGCGATCGGCGAGTGCGTGCTCGCCTCGGACGGGCGGGTCTACGGTCTGGTCGCGCCCGGCTACGAGATGGCGCAGACGGTGGCCTCGGTGCTCGCCGACGAGGCGGACGGTTCCACCGGCTTCACCGGCGCGGACCTGTCGACCAAGCTGAAGCTGCTCGGTGTGGACGTGGCCTCCTTCGGCGACGCGCACGGCACCGCCGAGGGCTGCCTCGACGTCGTCTACGCGGACTCCCGGGCGGGCGTCTACAAGAAGCTGGTGGTGGACGCCGAGGGCCGGCTGCTCGGCGGCGTGCTGGTCGGCGACGCCGAGTCGTACGGGCTGCTGCGCCCGCTGACCGGTTCGAAGCCGCCGGTCTCCCCCGAGCAGCTGGTCCTCCCCGCGGGGGCCGGGGCACCGGTGGCGCTCGGGCCGTCCGCGCTGCCGGACGACGCCGTCATCTGCTCCTGCCACAACGTGACCAAGCACGCGATCGGCCAGTGCGGCTCGCTGCCCGAGGTGAAGAAGTGCACCAAGGCCGGTACGGGCTGCGGCAGTTGCGTGAAGGTGATCGAGAAGCTGCTGCCGAAGGCGGCTGACAAGGGACTCTGCGGCTGCTTCTCCTACACCCGCAGCGAGCTCTACGAGATCGCCCGCACCCTGCGGGTGACGTCCTTCGCCGCGCTGCTCGACTCCCACGGACGGGAGGGCGCGAAGGGCGGCGAGGGCTGCGAGGTCTGCAAGCCGACCGTCGGCTCGATCCTGGCGTCCCTGGCGCCGGCCATCGGCCTGGGCGGCTACATCCTCGACGGCGAGCAGGCCGCGCTCCAGGACACCAACGACCACCACCTGGCCAACCTCCAGCGCAACGGCTCCTATTCGGTGGTGCCCCGCATCCCCGGCGGCGAGATCACCCCCGAGAAGCTGATCGTGATCGGCGAGGTGGCCCGCGACTACGGCCTCTACACGAAGATCACCGGCGGTCAGCGGATCGACCTCTTCGGCGCCCGCGTCGACCAGCTCCCGGCGATCTGGACCCGGCTGGTGGACGCCGGCTTCGAGTCCGGGCACGCCTACGGCAAGGCGCTGCGCACGGTGAAGTCCTGCGTGGGGCAGACCTGGTGCCGCTACGGCGTCCAGGACTCGGTGAGGATGGCGATCCAGCTGGAGCTGCGCTACCGGGGCCTGCGCGCCCCGCACAAGCTGAAGTCGGCGGTCTCCGGCTGCGCCCGCGAGTGCGCCGAGGCGCAGTCGAAGGACTTCGGCGTGATCGCCACGGCGAACGGCTGGAACCTGTACGTGGGCGGCAACGGCGGCGCGACCCCGCGCCACGCGGACCTGCTCGCCCAGGACCTGTCGGACGCCGAACTGATCCGGCTCATCGACCGGTTCCTGATGTTCTACATCCGGACGGCGGACCGCCTGGAGCGGACGTCGGTGTGGCTGGAGCGCCTGGAGGGCGGCCTCGACCACCTCCGGGACGTGATCGTGAAGGACTCGCTGGGCCTCTGCGACGAGCTGGAGGCGCTGATGGCGGCGCACGTCGCCGACTACCAGGACGAGTGGGCGCAGACCCTGGACGACCCGGAGCGGCTGCGGCGGTTCGTCTCCTTCGTGAACGCGCCGGAGACCCCGGACCCGACGGTGCGCTTCGTGCCGGAGCGGGACCAGATCAAGCCGGACCTCACGATCCTGACGATCGGCACCCTGGAAGGAGCCACCCGATGACCGCACCGACGACGCTCGCCCCGAGGACCCTCGAACTCTCCCCCGCGCCCGACTCCTGGATGGCGGTCTGCGACGAGGCCCGGCTGACCCCGGGCCGGGGCCTGGCGGCGCTGCTGCCGGACGGCCGGCAGGCGGCGGTCTTCCGGGACCGGGCGGGGCGGGCGTACGCCATCGACAACCGCGATCCCTTCACCGGGGCGCAGGTGCTGTCCCGGGGGTTGATCGGGACGGCGGACGGGCGCCCGTTCGTGGCCTCGCCGCTGCTGAAGCAGCGCTTCGACCTGGAGACGGGCCGGTGCCTGGACGACGACGAGGTGACGGTGGAGGTCTATCCGGTCCGTCTGGCCCAGCCCGCCCTCAACATCTTGACCGATCGTTCCAGATAGACGTACGGTCTCCTCGTGGCCAGGACCAAGGAATTCGATCCCGAGGCCGCGCTCCAGGCGGCGCTCGACCTGTTCTGGGCGCGCGGCTACGAGGCGACGTCGATGGCGGACCTCGTGGAGCACCTCGGCATCGGCCGGGCCAGCATCTACGCGACCTTCGGCAACAAGCACGAGCTGTACCTGAAGGCTCTGGACCGCTACCTGGAGACCCGCGACCCGGGACTCGTCGAGGAGCTGTCCGCGCCGGGCCCCGCGTTGCCGGCCGTGCGGGCGCTCGTCCGCCGCTTCGCCGCCGAGGCGACGGCGGAGCGCGAGCGCCTGAACGGCTGTTTCGTCACCAACTCGGCGGCGGAGCTGGCCCCGCGCGATCCGGTGGTGGCCCGCCGGGTCGAGCTGAGCTGGGAGCAGATCGAGACCCTGCTGTACGCCGCGCTCACCCGGGCCCGCGCCCAGGGCGAGCTGCCGGAGGGCCGCGATCCGCGCACCCTCTCCCGGATGCTCCTGGTCCTGCTCCAGGGGATCCGGGTGGTCGGCAAGGCGTCGACGGACCCGGCCAGGGTCCGGGACGCGGCGGAGGAGGCCCTGCGGCTGCTCGACTGAGCCGCCGCCGGACGGGCGCCCTTGCGGGGGCGCCTTTTCTCGGGGCACATTCTGGAATGAACGGTCAAGTACAAACCGATACGGGGGACGGCATGACGACGTACGGGGAAACCGCGGCACCCGCCGCGCCGGTGGACCACGGGGGTGCCCGCCGGGGATTCGCGCTGCTCGGGACCGTGCAGGCGACGCTCATCTTCACGCTCGCCTCGCTCGCCGTGCCGCTCCCCCGCATCGGCGCCGAACTCGGCCTGGACCGGGGCGAGCTGATCCTCCTCAGCGCCGCGTACGGACTGACCTTCGCCGGACTGCTGCTGCTCGGCGGACGGCTCGCCGACCGGTACGGCGCCCGGCGGGCGCTCACCGCGGGACTGCTCCTCTTCGCCGCCGCCTCCGCGCTCGCCCCGCTCGCCACCGGCTACGGCCCGCTGCTCGGCGCCCGCTTCGCCCAGGGCGCCGGCGCCGCGCTCGTCGCCCCGGCCGCCATGGGCGCCCTGCGCGCCCTGTACCCCGAACCCGGCGCGTACGGACGGGCGATGGGCACCTGGGGCGGGCTCTCCGTCCTCGGCGCCACCGCCGGCAACCTGCTCTCGGGCGTGATCACCGCCGCCGCCTCCTGGCGCGCCTCCTTCGCCGTGCCGGTCGCCGTCGCGCTCGCCGCGCTGCTCCTCGCGCCCCGGCTGCTGCCCGCCACCCCGGCGGGCGCCACGCGCTCCCTCGACCTGCCGGGCGCCCTGCTCGCCACCGCCGGGATCGTCCTCGCCAGCACCGGCCTGGTGCTGACCGACGCCCACCCGTGGGGCTCCGCGCCCGTCCTCGTCCCGCTGCTCACCGGCCTCGCCCTGCTCGCCGCCTTCGCCCGCGCCGAACGCCGGACCGGCGACCCGCTGCTCCCGCCGGACTTCCTCCGCGACCGGCGGCGCCTCCTCGGGCTCACCGCCATCGCGCTCACCGCCGCCGGCACGGCCACCGTCTTCATCCTGCTCTCGCTCGCCCTCCAGCGGGAGCGCGGCTGGTCCGCGCTGCTCACCTCGGCCGCCTTCGTCCCCTTCGCCGCCGCCCTGCTCGGCGCGGGACGGCTCGCGGGCCCGCTGCTCGGCCGGTACGGTCCCGGCCGGGTCACCGCCACGGGACTCGGCCTGGCCGGCACGGGGCTCGCGCTGCTCGCGGCCGGCGCCGGCGACCCGGCCGTCCCGTACGCGTACGGGCTGCTGCCCGGGCTGCTCCTGCTGCCCGCCGGCGGCGCGCTCTCCTTCGCGGGCGCCGCCGTCCTCGCCACCGAACGGGTGCCGGCCGACCGGGCCGGGCTCGCCGGCGGCGTCCTCAACACGGCGATGGAGCTCGGGCCGACCGTGGTCTTCGCCGCCCTGCTCACCCTCGGCGGCTCCACCGCCCCGCTCGCCGCGGCGGCCGCGCTCTTCGCCGTCCTGACCCTCGCCACCGTCCGTCTCGCCCCGTAGCCAGAGATCCCAGGAGAGTTCCCATGTCCGCACGTTTCACCGGCCGCGTCGTCCTCGTCACCGGCGCCGGCTCCGGCCTCGGCCGGGAGATCGCCCGTGCCTTCGCCGCCGAGGGCGCGAAGGTGGTGGCCGCCGGCCGCACCGCCGCCGCGCTCGACGCCACCGTCGCCCTCATCGAGGCGGAGGGCGGCACCGCGACCGCCGTCACCGCCGACGTCACCAGCCCCGACTCCACCCGCGAGCTGGTCCGGCGCACGGTCGGGACGTACGGCGGGCTCGACGTCGCCGTGAACAACGCGGGGATCTTCCGGGGCAGCCACAGCGCCGCCGACTTCCCCCTCGGCGACTGGCAGGCCCTGCTCGACACCAACGTCACCGGCGTCCTGAACGCCCTCCAGGCCGAGGTGGCCCACATGCGGGCGCACGGCGGCGGCGCGATCGTCAACATCTCGTCCAACCTGGGCCCGCACGTCCGGATCCCCGGCGTCTTCGGCTACCAGGTCTCCAAGGCGGCCGTCTCGGCGCTCACCCGTGCCGCGGCCCGCGACCACATCGCCGACGGGGTGCGGATCAACGCGGTCAGCCCGGGCGCCTCGGAGTCCACGATGTCGCTGCTGCCCGGCGAGACGGAGGCCGAGCGGGAGGTCCGGATGAAGGAGCAGTCGCCGCTCGGCCGGATCTCCTCGGCGGCCGAGGTGGCAGCGGCCGTCCTCTACCTCGCGTCGGACGCGGCGGGCTCCGCCGTCGGCACGGACCTGGTGGTCGACGGCGGCGTCTCCGCCTGAGCGCCCGGGGCTCAGCCCTGGGCCGCGGCCGGGTCCATCCAGAAGACCTCCCAGTGGTGGCCGTCCGGGTCGGCGAAGGAGCGGCCGTACATGAAGCCCATGTCCATGGCCTCCTTCGCCGGACCGCCGCCCGCTTCCAGGGCCCGGTCGGCCAGCTCGTCGGCCTTCTCGCGGCTCTCGGCGTTCAGCGTGAGCAGCACCTGGGTGGTGGCGGAGGCGTCGGCGATCCGCTTGCCCGGGGCGGTGAAGCCGGCGAACTTCTCCTCGGTGAGCAGCATGACGAAGATGGTGTCGCTGATCACCACACAGGCCGCCGTCTCGTCGCTGAACTGCGGGTTGATCGCGTACCCGAGCTTCTCGTAGAAGGCCCGGCTGACGTCGAGGTCCTTCACGGGCAGGTTCACGAAGATCATCTGCGGGGCCATGGTGTGCTCTCTTCTCCGTCGTCCACCGCTTCGGTGCGGTGCTGTCGAGAGGGAAGACGGACCGGGCGGCCCGGACTCATCGCTCCCCGGAGAAGTTTTTTCGCTCAGGCCGCCGCGCGCAGCGTGAGCGCCGCCAGCGGGACGAATCCGCCGGTCCCGCCGGAGGCCGCCTCGGCCTCCGCGCCGGGGCCGCCCAGCCGCTTCATCATCGAGACGGAGATCTGCTCCCCCATCGCCTTCGCCCGGTCCGCGAGCGGTCCCCGGTGGAGCCCGTCGACGGTGGCGTGCCAGAGCTGCACCCAGCGCCCGAAGTGGGCGGGGGTGAGCGGGCGGGCGGAGTGCAGCGCCGCGTGCGGGCCGAAGGCGTCCCGGGTGTACGCGGCGGTACGGAAGAGGGCGCGCTCCCAGAAGTCGGTGATGCGCGGCAGGTGGACCTCCAGGTCCGTGCCGGCGACCTCGGTGAAGAACGGGCCGATGAGGGGGTCGGCGAAGGCCGCCGTGTAGAAGCGGCGCAGCAGCACGTCGAGGTCGTCGCGGCCGCCGATGTCGGTGAGCTCCCGGGTTTCGCGCATGCGTCCAGTCTGCCGGGTCGCGGAGCCCGGCCCCCAGTGCCGAAGGTCCCGCCCCGCACCGGCGGCGTCCGGGGTTCCGGCACGCCCGCCCGCCGGCCCTCAGGACCCCGCTCGGGTCCAGCGGCTGAGGGTGTCCGACTCCCGGTCGTGGGTGAGCCAGGTGCCGTCGCCGAGGCCGCGGGCGTAGCCGGTGACGGGCGCCGGGTAGACGACGGGGCCGAGCGGGGTCAGGTGTCCGTCGAGGAGCCAGTGGCGCACGGGGTCGTCGTCGCCGTAGTCGTGGCCGGTGGAGCCGATGACGGTGTCCGCGTCGGCGAAGCCCGCGTACCAGTCCCAGCGGTCGGGCCCGGGGCCGGTGGGCACCGCCTCGGCGAGGAGGGTGCCGTCCAGGCCGTGGAGCTGGAGGTCGGTGCCGTAGTGCTCGACCGTCAGGAGGCGGCCCCGGTCCGGGTGGACGTCGAGCAGGATGCGGTCGAGGCCCTCGTTGAGGTCCCGCACCACGCTCGCCCCGTCCTCCCTGCGGGCCCAGTAGAGCAGGCAGCCGTCCTGGCCCATGCCGACGGAGAGCGCCACGTGGATTCCGTCGGAGAGGGGCAGCTGGTGCGAGCCTGCGGCCACGCTGTCGTCCAGCGGTATCCGGTCGATCTCGCGGCCGTCCCGGGCGTCGAGCACCCGCCAGCTCTCCGTCCGGCCCCGCTCCCCGTCGTCCCCGACGACGTGGGCCCAGACGAGCCGCCCGTCGGCCGAGACGTGCACCGAGCCGTGCTCCAGGCCGTCGCAGACCTGCTGGTCGTCGCCGGTGTGCGGGTGCCCGAGGAGCGGGCCCCAGCAGTCGTGCCGGTGCTCCCAGAGCGTCCGGCCGTCCGCGTCCACGGCCCGGACGGCCCGCTGTCCGGAGAAGACGGCGAAGCCGGCGTCCGGGGCGACCGCGTGCACGCCGTGGTTCCAGCCGGGCCAGGGCACCGGGAAGACCGCGTCGGGCGCCCGCTCGCCCGCGAGGAGGCCGGCGAGGTCGTGGACCTCCAGGTCGTGGCCCCGCCGCAGCAGGAGGCGGCGGGCACCGCCCGGGCCGAGCGCGTGGAACCCGTCGACCAGGGTGCCCCCGCCGGGCAGCCGGTACGTGCCGATCAGCTGTGCCGTGACGTCCATGGCCCGCAACCTAGCGTCCCGCTCCGCCCTCGACTCCCCCGCCCCGTAGCCGCCCTCTCCCCGTCACCGATTGTTGATGCTCAGTCAACTCCGGGCTCCTAGGTTCACTCTCCGCGCGGCCCCGCCGCTGACCGTGCGGCGGGCGGTCACCACACCCCTGGAGAGAAGACGTGGAGCGACGCAGTTTCCTGCGCGGAGCGGTCATCGGCACGTCGGCGGCCGCCTTCGGCGGCACCCTGACGGCGGGGGCCGCCCACGCGGCGCCCGCCCAGCCCGGCACCGGCCCCTACGGGGCCCTCGGCCCGGCGAACGCGAACGGCATCCTGCTGCCGGCCGGCTTCACCAGCCGGATCGTCGCCCGCTCGGGACAGACCGTCCCCGGCACCTCGTACACCTGGCACAACGCCCCCGACGGCGGCGCCTGCTACGCCGACGGCACCGGCTGGATCTACGTCTCCAACTCGGAGATCAACCCGAGCGGCGGCGCGAGCGCCCTGAGGTTCGGCGCCACCGGCACCGTCACCGGCGCCTACCGGATCCTCTCGAACACCCGGCAGAACTGCGCCGGCGGCAAGACCCCGTGGAACACCTGGCTCTCCTGCGAGGAGGTCAGCCTCGGGTACGTCTACGAGACCGACCCGTACGGCGTGAACGCGGCGGTCCGCCGCGACGCGATGGGCCGCTTCAAGCACGAGGCCGCCGCCGCCGACCCGGTCCGCAAGGTGGTCTACCTGACCGAGGACGAGACCGACGGCTGCTTCTACCGCTTCGTCCCCACGACCTGGGGCGACCTCTCCTCGGGCACCCTCCAGGTGCTCAAGGCGGGCACGGCCGCCTCCGGCTCCTTCACCTGGCAGAACGTGCCGGACCCGGACGGCTCCCCGACCACCACCCGCGCCCAGGTCTCCGGCGCGAAGAAGTTCAGCGGCGGCGAGGGCTGCCACTACGCCGACGACAAGGTCTGGTTCACCACCAAGGGCGACAACCGCCTCTGGCAGCTGAACCTCGCGAACAGCACCTACGAGCTCGCCTACGACGACTCGCTGGTGCCCGGCGGCGCCGCCCCGCTCACCGGCGTGGACAACGTCACCGGCGCCTCCTCCGGCGACCTCTACGTCGCCGAGGACGGCGGCACCATGGAGATCTGCCTGATCACGCCGGACGACACCGTCGCGCCCTTCCTGCGGATCACCGGCCAGTCCAGCTCCGAGATCACCGGACCGGCCTTCTCGCCCGACGGCACGCGGCTGTACTTCTCCAGCCAGCGCGGCACCACGGGCAGCTCCTCGGGCGGCATCACCTACGAGGTGACCGGCCCGTTCCGCGCGTAACAGCGCTCCTCGGGGCGCCGCTGGGACCCGCCTCCGCCGAGGAGCGCGGCGCCCAGCGGCGTCAGCGTGTGCAGCACCGCGTTCCCGTGCCGCAGGGTGGCGATCAGACCGGCCTCCCGCAGCACGCCCGCGTGCTGGCTGGCCGAGGCGAGCGACACCCCGGCCCGCCGGGCCAGCTCGCTCGTCGTCCCGCCGTCCCCGATGGCCTGGAGGACCTCCGCGCGGGTCTGGCCCACCAGCTTCGCCAGCGAGGAGACCCCCGGCGGGCGGACCGTCGGCGACTCCCCGTGCGTGACCGGGTAGACCAGCACCGGCGGCAGCGCCGGGTCCCGCAGCATCACCGGCGTCCCCCGGCAGAAGTACGAGGGCTGGAGCAGCAGCCCCCGCCCGTCCAGGTGCACGTCCCGGTCGACCGGGTAGGCCGCCTCCAGGACCGGAGCCCGCCAGGTCAGCATCGGCGGCAGCGAGCCGAGGAGCTCCTCCGCGCCGCCGTCCAGCACCGCCCGGCCGCGCCGCGCCCGGTCCGCCTCCACCCGGGCCCGGATGTGCGCCCAGTACGGCTCCACGGCCGCCCGGTGGTAGCTGCGCAGCGCCCCGAGCAGCCGGTCGAAGGGCTCCGGGCCGCCGTCGGCGAGGGCCCGCAGCGAGTGCGGCACCGTGCGGCCGCCCGTCCGGTCGGCGGCCAGCAGGGAGAGCTCGGAGCGGAGCCGGCCGGGGGCGGTCGCGCGGACCGCGCCGAGGCCGTCGTCGAGGCCGTGGAGGCCCTCCGCCGGGGTGAGGAAATCGGGGAAATAGCCGCGGCTCGGGACGAGCGCGGCCAGCAGCCGGGTCTCCCCGCCGAGCCGCGCCCTCGTTTCCGTACGCCATCCGCCGAACACCACCGGGCCGCGCCGGTCCCTTAAACGGTGAAAGCTGAGAATCGTTTCCCACAGGACGTCAGGGCGGGCGGCGATCCGCACCCCCGCCAGATCGCCCGCGGTGAAATGAATACGAAGCATGAAGTCCCCACCTGTGCACTCGCAACCACCCCGCGGTCGAGTATGCACACCATCACTGCACGTTACCAGGGTGTTTCAGCCACAGTTGAAAAGCATCGCGGCGAACACGGCCCAACGGAAATGCTGTGCAGGTCGGGCAGGAAACCTTCAGGACCGAGGTGACGTGGTGAAGACCGTGGGGGGCTTTGCCCGTCCGGCGGCGGTCGGCGAGGGTTGCGGCTCACCTGCCCGACACCATGAAAAAGGGTGTGGCCCCCGGGTGGGGATCCGGGGGCCACAGCCGAAACGACCGCAAACACAGACGTTCAATTTCCAATAATTCAATGCGGACGTAATTGCGCGTGAATCTGACGTGAAAACGACGGGACGGACACCTCCGCACAAGGTGTCCGTCCCGTCTCTTTCGGATCCGGGACCGCCGTCCGCCGGTGAGGGTTCGGAAGGGATGACCGACGGCGGTCCCGGGGGCTTCACGGGGCCCGGGGGCCCCTCGGGTCAGCGGCTGTCGCTGCCCTTCGCCTCGGCCGCCGCGCGGCCCGCCTCCAGGCGCGCCACCGGGATCCGGAAGGGCGAGCAGGAGACGTAGTCGAGGCCGACCTCGTGGAAGAAGTGCACCGACTCCGGGTCGCCGCCGTGCTCGCCGCAGACGCCGAGCTTGATGTCGGGGCGGGTGGCCCGGCCGGCCTGGACCGCGGAGCGGACCAGCGCGCCGACGCCGTCCTTGTCGATGGTCTCGAAGGGGCTGACGCCGAAGATGCCCTTCTCCAGGTACGCGGTGAAGAAGCTGGCCTCCACGTCGTCGCGGGAGAAGCCCCAGACCGTCTGCGTGAGGTCGTTGGTGCCGAAGGAGAAGAACTCGGCGGCCTCGGCGATCTGGCCGGCGGTGACGGCCGCGCGGGGCAGCTCGATCATGGTGCCGAGCGCCAGCTTCAGCTCCACGCCGGTCTCCGCCACGACCTCGGCGATGACCTTCTCGGCGTCCTCGCGGACGATCTCCAGCTCCTGGACGGTGCCGACGAGCGGGATCATGATCTCGACGCGCGGGTCGCCCTTGGCGTCGATCCGCTGGGCCGCGGCCTCGGCGATCGCCCGGACCTGCATGGTGAACAGGCCGGGGATGACCAGGCCGAGACGGACACCGCGCAGACCCAGCATCGGGTTCTGCTCGTGCAGCCGGTGCACGGCCTGGAGCAGGCGCAGGTCGTTCTCGTGCGGCTCCTTGCGGGACTCGGCGAGGGCGACGCGCACCGACAGCTCGGTGATGTCGGGCAGGAACTCGTGGAGCGGCGGGTCGAGCAGGCGGACCGTGACCGGCAGCCCGTCCATCGCCTCGAAGAGCTCGACGAAGTCGGTCTTCTGGAGCGGCAGCAGGGCCTTGAGGGCCTCGTCGCGCTCGGTGTCGGTGTCGGCGAGGATCAGGCGCTCGACGTACTGGCGGCGCTCACCGAGGAACATGTGCTCGGTGCGGCACAGGCCGATGCCCTGGGCGCCGAAACGGCGGGCGCGGGAGGCGTCCTCGGCGTTGTCGGCGTTGGCGCGGACGCGCAGCCGGCGGACGCGGTCGGCGTAGGCCATGATCCGGTGGACGGCCTGGACCAGCTCGTCGGCGTCGTCGGCGCCGGCGTGCATGCGGCCCTCGAAGTACTCGACGACCGGGGACGGTACGACGGGTACCTCACCGACGTAGACCTTGCCGGTGGAGCCGTCGATGGAGACGACGTCGCCCTCCTCGATGACCGCGCCGGAGGCGGTGGTCATGCGGCGGCGCTTGGTGTCGACCTCCAGCTCCTCGGCGCCGCAGACACAGGTCTTGCCCATGCCGCGGGCGACGACGGCGGCGTGCGAGGTCTTGCCGCCGCGCGAGGTCAGGATGCCCTCGGCGGCGATCATGCCGTCCAGGTCGTCCGGGTTGGTCTCGCGGCGGATCAGGATGACCTTCTCGCCGGAGCGGGACCACTTGACGGCCGTGTACGAGTCGAAGACGGCCTTGCCGACGGCCGCGCCCGGGGAGGCGGCGATGCCGCGCCCGATCTGCTCGACCTTCGCGTTCTCGTCGAACTTCGGGAACATCAGCTGCGCGAGCTGGGCGCCGGTGACGCGCTGGAGCGCCTCGGCCTCGTCGATCAGGCCCTGGTCCACGAGCTGGGTCGCGATGCGGAAGGCGGCACCGGCGGTGCGCTTGCCGACGCGGGTCTGGAGCATCCAGAGCTGGCCGCGCTCGATCGTGAACTCGATGTCGCAGAGATCCTTGTAGTGGGTCTCCAGCGTGTTCATGATCTGCATGAGCTGGTCGTACGACTTCTTGTCGATCGACTCCAGGTCGGCCAGCGGCACCGTGTTGCGGATGCCGGCGACGACGTCCTCGCCCTGCGCGTTCTGCAGGTAGTCGCCGTAGACGCCCTCGTGGCCGGAGGCCGGGTCGCGGGTGAAGGCGACGCCGGTGCCGGAGTCCGGGCCGAGGTTGCCGAAGACCATGGAGCAGACGTTGACGGCGGTGCCGAGGTCGCCGGGGATGCGCTCCTGGCGGCGGTACAGCTTCGCGCGGTCGGTGTTCCACGAGTTGAAGACGGCCTCGATGGCGAGGTCCATCTGCTCGCGCGGGTCCTGCGGGAAGTCGCGGCCCGTCTCGGCCTTCACGATCGCCTTGAAGTGCTCGACGACCCCGCGGAGGTCGGCGGCGTCCAGGTCGGTGTCGCTGGCGACCTGCTTGGCGGCCTTGGCCTCGTCCAGGGCGTCCTCGAAGAGCTCGCCCTCGACGCCGAGGACGGTCTTGCCGAACATCTGGATGAGCCGGCGGTACGAGTCCCACGCGAAGCGCTCGTTGTCCGCCTGGCGGGCGAGGCCGTTCACGGACTCGTCGGAGAGGCCGATGTTGAGGACCGTGTCCATCATGCCCGGCATGGAGAACTTGGCGCCCGAGCGGACCGAGACCAGCAGCGGGTCGTCGGCCTGGCCGAGCTTCTTGCCCATCTGCCGCTCAAGGGCGTCGAGGTGGGCGGAGACCTCGTCGCGCAGGGCGACGGGCTCCGAGCCGGACTCGAGGTAGACCTTGCACGCCTCGGTGGTGATCGTGAAGCCCGGAGGGACCGGGAGACCGAGGTTGGTCATCTCGGCGAGGTTGGCCCCCTTGCCACCGAGCAGGTCCTTCAGGTCCCTGTTGCCCTCGGTGAAGTCGTACACGAACTTCTGATCATTGTTTTCCGACACGGGTCTCGACTCCTCGACGACTCGGTTGGCTGCCCTGACGGCGAGGAACATACCCAGATCGAAGGCTTCTGGGGAGGTACGCCTACCGGTCACACGGTCTTAACCACCCGTCCGCCCCCACTTCGAAAGTTACCGATGCGAGGCTTCCGCTTTCACGCCCCGAAGCCCGCTTGACCCAATCCAGGGACTACACGCTCAGATGAGCGCTCTTCCCGCCCATTTGCGTTCAACTCTTGAACACAAAAGGGGTGGCACCCAGTGCCACCCCTTCAGGCAGTGCACCTGCCTGTAATCTGCTCATCTGAGCACCACCCCCCTCAAGGGTGGCGAGGATCACTCCCTCGGAAGGCCGAAAATCTCAGCCCCCGGACGTGTCCAGCTCGGCGTCCTCGCTCACTCCCGCACAGTCGTAGGGGTCCTTCAGCCAGCCGTCCGGCAGGACAACCCGGTTGTTTCCGGACGTACGACCCCGGGGACCGTCCGCACCGGCCGGCCACGGCTGCTCCAGGTCCAGCTCGCTCAACTGAGCGCGCAGCTCCTCCAGGGACGAGGTGACCGCCAGCTTCTTGCGCATCTCCGAACCGACCGCGAATCCCTTCAAGTACCAGGCCACGTGCTTGCGGAAGTCGATGACACCGCGCGACTCGTCCCCGAGCCACTCGCCGAGCAGCCGAGCGTGCCGCACCATCACGTCGGCGACCTCCCGCAGCCCCGGCGTCCGGTACCCGCCGGTGCCCTCCAGGCCCGCCACGAGGTCCGCGAAGAGCCACGGCCGGCCCAGGCAGCCGCGGCCCACGACCACCCCGTCGCAGCCGGTCTCGCGCATCATCCGCACCGCGTCGTCCGCGGACCAGATGTCGCCGTTGCCCAGCACCGGGATCTCCGGCACGTGCTCCTTGAGCCGCGCGATCGCGTCCCAGTCGGCCGTGCCGCCGTAGTGCTGCGCCGCCGTCCGCCCGTGCAGGGCGATCGCCGTCACGCCCTCCTCGACCGCGATCCGGCCCGCGTCGAGATAGGTGATGTGGTCGTCGTCGATGCCCTTGCGCATCTTCATCGTCACCGGCAGGTCGCCGGCGTTCGTCACGGCCTCGTGCAGGATCGCCCGCAGCAGCGGGCGCTTGTACGGCAGCGCCGAGCCGCCGCCCTTGCGGGTCACCTTCGGCACCGGGCAGCCGAAGTTCAGGTCGATGTGGTCCGCGAGGTCCTCGTCGACGATCATCCGCACCGCCTTGCCGACGGTGACCGGGTCCACCCCGTACAGCTGGATCGAGCGCGGCTGCTCCGTCGCGTCGAACCGGATGAGCTGCATCGTCTTCTCGTTGCGCTCCACCAGCGCCCGCGTCGTGATCATCTCGCTCACGAAGAGGCCCTTGCCTCCGCTGAACTCGCGGCAGAGGGTACGGAAGGGGGCGTTGGTGATGCCGGCCATGGGCGCGAGCACCACCGGCGGCTGCACGAGGTGCGGGCCGATGGAGAGGGGGGAGAACGCGGTCATGGACCCCATTGTCCCGCACCGCGCCGATCGTTAGACAGCCGTACGATCCGGCTATGCCCGAGCTCACCCGGAGACGCCGGCTGGTCGTGCTCGCGATCTGCTGCACGAGCCTGCTCGTCGTCAGCCTGGACAACACCGCGCTGAACGTCGCCCTGCCCTCGATCCGGCGGGACCTGGACGCCTCCGTCGCCGGGATGCAGTGGATCGTCGACGCCTACACCCTGGTCCTCGCCTCGCTGCTGATGCTCGCCGGCTCCACCGCCGACCGGATCGGCCGCCGCAAGGTCTTCGCGACCGGCCTGGTCCTCTTCGCCCTCGGCTCGCTGCTCTGCTCCCTCGCCCCCGACCAGGAGACCCTGATCGCCTTCCGCATGGTGCAGGCCGTCGGCGGATCGATGCTCAACCCGGTCGCCATGTCGATCATCACCAACACCTTCACCGAACCGGCGGCACGCGCGCGTGCCATCGGCGTCTGGGGCTCGGTCGTCGGCGTCTCCATGGCGGCCGGCCCCCTGGTGGGCGGTCTCCTGGTGGAGACCGTCGGCTGGCGGGCCGTCTTCTGGGTGAACCTGCCGGTGGCCCTCGCCGCCCTCGTCCTGACCCTGCGGTACGTCCCCGAGTCCCGGGCGCCCCGCCCCCGCCGCCCCGACCCGGTGGGCCAGCTCCTGGTCACGGCGCTGCTGGCCTCCCTCACGTACGCGATCATCGAGACCGACCCGCTCTTCGCCGGGATCGCGGCGGTGGCCCTGACCGGCCTGCTGCTGTACGAGCCCCGGCGCCGCGAACCCCTGATCGACCTGCGGTTCTTCCGCAGCGCCCCGTTCGGCGGGGCCGTCGTCATCGCGGTCTGCGCCTTCGCGGCGCTCGGCGGCTTCCTCTTCCTGAACACCCTGTACCTCCAGGACGTGCGCGGCCTGAACGCCCTGGAGGCGGGGCTCCACATGCTGCCGCTGGCGGGCACGACCTTCCTGCTCGCCCCGGTCTCCGGCCGGCTCACCGGCTCCCGGGGGCCCCGGCTGCCGCTGCTCCTCGCGGGCACGGCGATGGCGGCCGGCTCGCTCCTCTTCGCCGCCTTCGAGGCCGAGACGGACGACGTGCTGCTCTTCACCGGGTACGTCCTCTTCGGCACCGGCTTCGGCCTGGTCAACGCCCCCATCACGAACACCGCCGTCTCCGGCATGCCCCGCACGCAGGCCGGGGTGGCGGCCGCCGTGGCCTCGACCAGCCGCCAGACCGGCCAGACCCTCGGCGTCGCGGTGACCGGCGCGCTGCTGGCGGCGGGCCTGGCCTCCCCCGGTGGCTTCGTCGCGGCGGCCCGGCCCGGCTACTGGGTGGTCACCGCCTGCGGGCTCGCCGTCCTCCTCGCCGGTGCCGTCACCACCGGCCCCTGGGCCCGGCGCACCGCCGAGCGCACCGCCCGCGCCCTGGACGCGGAGGACCCGGCCGCTCAGGCGGCGGCGAGCGGAGGACGCCCGGCCTGATCCCGGACCACCAGCTCCAGGAGCCGGGCGCAGCCGGCCCGGGTCTCCTCGTCGAGCGGCACGTAGGTGACGAGGACGGGTCCGGCGGAGGGGCCGAGCCACAGGTTGGTGTGGTCGAAGCGGAGCGGGCCGACGAGGGCGTTGCGGATCACCTTGGTGCGGCCGCCGGGGGCGACCACGTCGTGCCGGGCCCAGATCTCGCGGAACTCGGGCGAGGCGGCTTCGAGCCGGTGGACCAGCCGCTTCCAGGCGGGCTCGGCGAGGTGCTCGGCCATCTGGGCGCGGAGCTTGCCGGCGAGCAGGGCGATGAGTTCCGGCAGGTCGGTGACGGCGGCCCGGAACTCCGGATCGGTGCAGGCCAGCCAGAGCGTGTTGCGGTCCTCGGGCGGCAGCGCGTCGAGGTCGCGGAAGAGCCGGCCGAAGGTGCGGTTGTGGGCGAGGAGGTCGAAGCGGCTGTTCTGGACGGCGGCGGGCACCGGCTCCAGCTGGTCGAGCAGGGCGCGCACGGCGGGGGTGACCGCGGCGCCGGGAGCGCCGGGCCGGGGGTCGGGCTGTCCGGCGAGGGCGAAGAGGTGGGCGCGCTCGGCGGGGTCGAGGAGGAGCGCGTCGGCGAGGGCGTCGAGGACCTGCGGGGAGACGTGGATGTCCCGGGCCTGTTCGATCCAGGTGTACCAGGTGACGCCGACGGCGGAGAGCTGGGCGACCTCCTCGCGGCGCAGGCCGGGCGTGCGGCGCCGGCGGCCCCGGACGAGGCCGACCTGTTCGGGGGTGATGCGCTCGCGCCGGCTGCGCAGGAAGGCGGCGAGCTCCCGCCGCCGGGCGTCGGGTCCGGTCGTCGCGACGATGCTCATGGTCCCAGCCTGCCCGTCCGGGGACCCGGGTGCCAGGCGGTGCCGGTACCAGGATGAGGAGGCTCTGGTACCAGGGAGGGGCGGCGCCGATCGTCGGAGGGTGACCACGACAACGCCCCCGCTCGCCCGTCCGCCCGCCCCGGCTCTCGGCCCCCTCGGCCTCTTCACGGTCCTCCTGGGGGCGGCGCTCCCCCTGGTCGACTTCTTCGTCGTCAACGTCGCCCTGCCGTCGATCGGCCACGACCTCGCCGCGGACGAGACGCTGCTCGAACTCGTCGTCGCCGGGTACGGCCTGTCGTACGCGGTGCTGCTGGTGCTCGGCGGCCGGCTCGGTGACCTCTTCGGCCGCCGCCGGCTCTTCGTGACGGGGCTGGTGGCCTTCGGTGCGACCTCCCTGCTGTGCGGGGTCGCCCCGACCGCGTGGAGCCTGGTCGCGGCCCGGGTGGCACAGGGTGCCGCGGCGGCGCTGCTGCTGCCGCAGGTGCTCGCGACCCTTCATTCCTCGACGACGGGCGCCCGCCGGGCCAGGGCGCTGGGTCTGTACGGGGCGACCAACGGGCTCGCGTTCGTCTCGGGCCAGATCCTGGGCGGTCTGCTGGTCGCGGCGGACCTGGCGGGGCTGGGCTGGCGGGCGGCCTTCCTGGTGAACGTCCCGGTGGTGCTGCTGGCGCTGCCGGCGGCGTTCCGGGCGGTTCCGGAGACCCGGGCGGCGGCTCCGGCGGGTCTGGACGTCCGGGGCACGGTGCTGCTGGCCGTGGCCCTCACCGCGCTCCTCGTCCCGCTGACCGGGGGACGGCCGGCGGACCGGCCGCTGTGGACCTGGTGCGCCGCGGCGGCGTTCCCGGTGGCGGCGGCGGTCTTCTGGCGGACGGAGCGGCGCGCGGAGCTGCGGGGCGGCACCCCGCTGGTGCCGCCGTCGCTCCTGCGGCTGGCTCCGCTGCGCCGGGGCCTGGTCCTGGTGCTGCCCCTCTCGGGCGGCTTCGGCGGCTTCATGCTGGTGATCGCGGTGGCGCTCCAGCAGGGCCTGGCGCTGGGCCCGGTCGCCTCGGGCGCGGCGCTCGCGCCGATGGCGCTGGCCTTCTTCGGCGCCTCGCTGGCCGGTCCCCGGCTGGTGGCCCGCTGGGGCACCCGGGTGATCCCGGCGGGCGCGGCGGTCCAGGCGGCCGGTCTCGGGATGCTCGCGTGGACGGCCTGGCACTCCTGGCCGGACGTGACGCCGTGGACGCTGGCGCCGGGGATGGCGGTGGCGGGGCTCGGGCAGGGGCTCCAGCTGCCGGTCCTCTTCCGGGTGGTGCTCGCCGGGGTGCCGGCCGACCGGGCGGGGGTGGGCAGCGGGGTGATGGTGACGACCCAGCAGGCGGCGCTGGCTCTGGGCGTGGCGACGCTGGGCTCGTTCTTCCTGTCGCTGGCGGCGGCGGCCCCGATGGGGACGGCGCTGGCGACGACCCTGCTGATCCAGCTGGTCCTGGCGCTGCTGACCGGCCTGTACGCCCTCCGGCTGCCGAGGGGTGCGGCGGGCTGAGCTACCGGGGACGGCGTAGGGCCCGGGGTGCCCGAGCGGACCGGCCGGGGACGGCGTAGGGCCCGGGTCGCCCGAGCGGACCGGCCGGGGACGGCGAAGGGCCCGGGTCCGCCTGCGCGGCCCGGGCCCTTCGTGTCGTGACTACTCGGCGGCGGCGTCCTGGTTGCGCTCGCGCATCTTCTTCAGGAGGTCCTGCTTCCTGTCCTCCGCGCTGCGGCGGTCGGCGGCACGGCCCTGGCCGGCACCGTTCTGTTCGGCGCGGGACAGCTTCTTGCGCTGTCCGCCGACGCCGAGGAGGTTGTTGCGGCTCTTCGCCATGGGGGTCTCCCCTTCGATGAGGTGGGCGGTGGTCGGTGGATCGGCCTGCGCGCCGCTCTCACTCGTAGATCGGGAGGTGAGCAAACATGCCCGCACGGTACCGGGGCGGGGCGGGCGGGTGCACCCGGTTTTCCGGCCGCCGCGCGCCGCCCCCTCGTAACGACTGACAGATATTGAAATCTGTCATCGCGCATGTCATGGTGGAGAGGCACCCCCTCCTCCCTCCCCTCAGGAGACCGTCATGCTTCCCACCCGCACCCTCGGCACCACCGGCCCCGCCGTCTCCGCGCTCGGCCTCGGCTGCATGGGCATGTCCGCGCTGTACGGCGAGGCCGACCGGGCCGAGTCGATCGCGACGATCCACGCGGCCCTGGAGGCCGGCGTCACCCTGCTCGACACCGGCGACTTCTACGGGATGGGCCACAACGAGCTGCTCATCGCCGAGGCCCTGCGCACCGCGCCCGCCGGGCGCCGCGAGCAGGCGCTGACGAGCGTGAAGTTCGGCGCGCTGCGGACCGTCGAGGGCGGCTTCACCGGGTACGACGGCCGGCCGGCGGCGGTGAAGAACTTCGCCGCGTACTCGCTCCAGCGGCTCGGCACCGGCCACATCGACGTCTACCGGATCGCCCGCGTCGACCCCGACGTGCCGATCGAGGAGACCGTCGGCGCCATCGCGGAGCTGGTCGAGGCCGGGCACGTCCGGCACATCGGCCTCTCCGAGGTCGGCGCGGACACCCTGCGGCGGGCCGCGGCCGTGGCCCCGATCGCGGACCTCCAGATCGAGTACTCGCTGATCTCCCGGGGCATCGAGGAGAAGATCCTGCCGGCCGCCCGCGAGCTGGGCATCGGCGTCACCGCGTACGGCGTCCTCTCGCGCGGCCTGATCAGCGGCCACTTCACCCGTGACCGGTCGCTCGCCCCCGGCGACTTCCGCGGCATGAGCCCCCGCTTCCAGGGCGAGAACCTGCACCGCAACCTCGACCTCGTGGACCGGCTGCGGGCGGTCTCCGAGGCCAAGGGCGTCTCGGTGGCGCAGACCGCGATCGCCTGGGCCCTGGCGCAGGGCGACGACATCGTGCCGCTGGTCGGCGCCCGCACCCGGGCCCGGCTCACCGAGGCGCTGGGCGCCCTCGACGTGGTCCTCGACCCGGCCGACCTCGCCGCGATCGAGGCGGCCGTCCCGGCGGGCGCGGCGGCCGGCGAGCGCTACCCGGCCGCGCAGATGGCCCACCTGGACAGCGAGCACTGACAGGTACTGTCGCTCCATGGCCGCCACCGAAACCCTCACCGCCGAGCGCATCCTCGAAGCCACCGAGGAGGTGCTGCGGCGGTACGGCCCCGCGAAGGCGACGGTCGTGGACGTGGCCCGGGCGCTGGGCGTGAGCCACGGCAGCGTCTACCGCCACTTCCGCACCAAGGCGGCGCTCCGCGAGGCGGTGACCGAGCGGTGGCTGGAGCGGAACGTGACGGAGCTCCGCCCGTACGCCGAGGGCCCCGGGCCCGCCGACGAACGGCTCGACGGCTGGCTGCGCCGGCTCTTCGCGCTCAAGCGGCAGAAGGCGGGCGGCGACCCGGAGCTGATGGCGACGTTCATGGTGCTCATCGGCGAGAACAGCGCGGTCGTCGACCGGCACGTGGAGCACCTCGTCGAGCAGATCGCCGCCATCGTCGGGGACGGAATCCGGGACGGGATCTTCGCCGCCGCGGATCACGGCGTCCTGACGACCGCCCGCGCCGTCTTCGACGCCACCGACCGCTTCCACGACCCGGCGCACGCCGCCGACTGGTCCGCGCCGGACATCGTGCCGGCCTTCGAGGCCGTCGTCTCCCTGGTCCTCAGGGCGCTGCGCCGGTCCTGATCCGGCCCCCGCGCCCACGGGAGAGCCCCCGGTCCGCCGTGCGGACCGGGGGCTCTGCCGTGGCGACCGGGAGGTCAGCAGCCGATGAGGCGGCTGGCCAGGTAGCCCTGGATCTGGTCGAGGGAGACGCGCTCCTGCTTCATGGTGTCGCGCTCGCGCACGGTCACCGCGTTGTCCTCGAGGGTGTCGAAGTCGACGGTGATGCAGAACGGGGTGCCGATCTCGTCCTGACGGCGGTAGCGGCGGCCGATGGCGCCGGCGTCGTCGAACTCGATGTTCCAGTTCTGGCGCAGGTCCGCCGCGAGGCCCTTGGCCTTCGGGGAGAGCTGCGCGTTGCGGGAGAGCGGCAGGACGGCGGCCTTGACCGGGGCCAGGCGGTGGTCGAGGCGCAGCACGACGCGCTTCTCCATGACGCCCTTGGCGTTGGGGGCCTCGTCCTCGGTGTACGCGTCGAGGAGGAAGGCGAGCATGGTGCGGCCGACGCCGGCGGCGGGCTCGATGACGAACGGCGTGTAGCGCTCGCCGGTCTCCTGGTTCAGGTACGTCAGGTTCGCGCCGGACGCCTTGGAGTGGGCCGTCAGGTCGTAGTCGGTGCGGTTGGCGACGCCCTCCAGCTCGCCCCACTCGCTGCCGCCGAAGGAGAAGCGGTACTCGATGTCGGCGGTGCGCTTCGAGTAGTGGGAGAGCTTCTCCTGCGGGTGCTCGAACCAGCGCATGTTCTCCTCGCGCAGGCCCAGGCCGGTGTACCAGTTCCAGCGCTGCTGCATCCAGTACTCCTGCCACTCCTCGTCCTCGCCCGGCTTGACGAAGAACTCCATCTCCATCTGCTCGAACTCACGGGTCCGGAAGATGAAGTTGCCCGGAGTGATCTCGTTCCGGAAGGACTTGCCCATCTGCGCGATGCCGAACGGGGGCTTCTTGCGCGAGGTCACCTGGACCTGGGAGAAGTTGGTGAAGATGCCCTGGGCGGTCTCGGGACGCAGGTACGCGACGGAGCCGGAGTCCTGGGTCGGGCCGAGGTGGGTGGAGAGCAGACCCGAGAAGTTCTTGGGCTCGGTGAAGGTGCCCTTGTTGCCGCAGTTCGGGCAGTTGAGGTCGGCGAGGCCGTTCTCGGGGAGGCGGCCGTGCTTCGCCTCGTACGCCTCCTCCAGGTGGTCGGCGCGGAAGCGCTTGTGGCAGGAGGTGCACTCGGTCAGGGGGTCGGTGAAGGTGGCGACGTGACCGGACGCCTCCCAGACCTCGGTCGCCAGGATGACCGACGAGTCGATGCCGACGACGTCCTCGCGCGCGGTGACCATGTAACGCCACCACTGGCGCTTGATGTTCTCCTTGAGCTCGACACCCAGCGGTCCGTAGTCCCAGGCGGCACGCTGGCCGCCGTAGATCTCGCTGCACGGGTAGACGAAGCCACGGCGCTTGCTCAGGCTGACGATGGTGTCGATCTTGTCGGCGGCCACGGTGCTCTCTTCATTACGACGACGAAGTGCGAATGCCACAGGTTACCGGCGCCCATGGGCCGGTTATCAAATCGGTTCGGGGTCGGCCGGGAGCGGGCGCGGGGTGGCCGGTGCCACACCCGGAGTCCCGGGAAGGCAATTGACAACCGTTTCCAATTTTGTTGAAAATGAGTGTCATGAACGTACGCCGTCTGATACCCACCACCGCCGTCGCCGGAGCCGTCGCCCTCGGGCTCGTCACCCTCTCCGCCTGCGGTGGAAGCTCCTCGGCCGCCGACAAGGGGGCCGACGGCAAGCTGGACGTCGTCGCGTCGTTCTACCCCGTGCAGTACCTGGCCGAGCAGATAGGCGGCGGCCACGTGGCCGTCCAGACCCTGACCAAGCCCGGCGTCGAGCCCCACGACCTGGAGCTCAAGCCGCGCCAGATCGGCGAGCTCTCCGACGCCGACGTCCTCCTGTACCTCAAGGGCATCCAGCCCGCCGTCGACGAGGCCATCGCCCAGGCGGGCGTGGAGCACACCGTCGACGCCGCCGCCCTCACCACCCTCGAAGCCCACGACACCGGGGCCGGCGAAGGCCACGACCACGCCCACGAGGGCGAGGAGTCCCCCGAGGACGCGGCGCACGAGGACCACGACCACGGCTCCGAGGCCGGTACCGACCCGCACGTCTGGCTCGACCCCGTGAAGTACGCCGAGGTCGCCAAGGGCGTCGGCGCCGCCTTCGCGAAGGCCGACCCGGCCCACGCCGCCGACTACGAGAAGAACACCGCCGCCCTGGTGAAGAAGCTCGGCGCGCTGGACACCGAGTTCGAGACGGGCCTGAAGAACACCGCGACCCGCACCTTCATCACCACCCACTCCGCCTTCGGCTACCTCGCCGAGCGCTACCACCTGGAGCAGGAGGGCATCTCCGGCGTCGACCCCGAGTCCGAGCCGAGCCCCGCCCGCATCAAGCAGCTCCAGGACATCGCGCGGGAGGACAAGGTCAGCACCGTCTTCTTCGAGACGCTGGCCAGCGACAGGACCGCGAAGACCCTCGCGAAGGACACCGGCCTCGCGACCGACGTCCTCGACCCGCTGGAGGGAATCACGGACGCGTCCCGGGGCGACGACTACATCGAGGTCATGCGGTCGAACCTCGCCGCGCTGCAGAAGGCCCTCGGCGCCAAGTGACCACAGCACAGCAGGAGGCATCCGTGAGCGACGAGCCCGTCATCTCCGTCCGTGGCGCCACGGCGGCCCTCGGCGCCCGCCCCGTCCTCCGGGGCGTCGACCTCACCGTCCGGCGCGGCGAGGTCGTCGCCCTGCTCGGCGCCAACGGCTCCGGCAAGTCCACCGCCGTCCGCGCGATCATCGGCCAGGTGCCGCTGACCGGCGGCACCATCGAGCTGTTCGGCACCGGGCGGAAGCGGTTCCGCGACTGGGCCCGGGTCGGCTACGTGCCCCAGCGCACCACCGCCGCCGCCGGCGTCCCCGCCACCATCCGCGAGGTCGTCGCCTCCGGCCGGCTCTCCCGCCGCAGGTTCGGCTTCGCGACCAGGGCCGACAAGGCCGCCGTCGACCGGGCCATCGACCTCGTCGGCCTCGCCGACCGCGCCGGGGACTCCGTCTCCGCGCTCTCCGGCGGCCAGCACCAGCGGGTCCTCATCGCCCGCGCGCTCGCCTCCGAGCCCGAGCTCCTGATCATGGACGAGCCGATGGCCGGCGTGGACCTCGCCAGCCAGGAGGTGCTCGCCACCACCCTGCGCGAGCAGGTCGCCGGCGGCACCACCGTCCTCCTCGTCCTGCACGAGCTGGGCCCGCTGGAGCCCCTCATCGACCGCGCGGTCGTCCTGCGCGACGGCTGCGTCGTCCACGACGGCCCGCCGCCGGAGGCCCTCGGCCAGCACGCGCTGCCCGGCCACGACCACGTACATCCGCACGCGGCCGGCGAGCCGCTCCGCACGGGACTGCTGAGCTGACCATGGACTTCCTCGAACCCGCCTTCATGCAGCGGGCGCTGCTCGCGGCCGTGCTCGTCGGCATCACCGCGCCCGCCGTCGGCATCTACCTCGTCCAGCGCCGCCAGGCGCTGATGGGCGACGGCATCGGGCACGTCGCCATGACCGGTGTGGGCCTCGGCTTCCTGCTGAACTCCAGCCCGGTCTGGATGGCCACCGTCGTCGCCGTCGCCGGCTCGGTGGCGATGGAGCTGATCCGGGCGTACGGCAAGACCCGCGGCGACCTCGCGCTCGCGCTGCTCTTCTACGGCGGCATGGCGGGCGGCGTGCTGCTGATCAACCTCTCGCCGACCGGCTCCAACGCCAACCTCAGCTCGTACCTCTTCGGCTCGCTGTCCACGGTCTCCACCGAGGACGTCACGGCGATCAGCGTCCTCGCCGCCTTCGTCGTCCTGGTCACCGTCGGCCTGCGCAAGCAGCTCTTCGCGGTCAGCCAGGACGAGGAGTTCGCCCGCGTCACCGGCCTGCCGGTCCGCCTGCTCAACCTGCTGATCGCGGTCACGGCCGCGGTCACCGTCACGGTCGCCATGCGGGTCGTCGGCCTGCTGCTCGTCAGCGCGCTCATGGTGGTGCCGGTCGCCGCCGCCCAGCAGCTGTCGAAGTCCTTCCGCGCGACCTTCGTCGCCGCGGTGGCGACCGGTGTCACGGTCACCCTGGCGGGCACGGTCACCTCGTACTACCAGGACGTCCCGCCCGGCGCGACCATCGTCCTGTACGCGATCGGCGTCTTCGTCCTGCTGACCCTGCTCGCCACGCCGCTCGCCAAGCGGCGGGCCCGGGCCGCCCGGGCGGCCGCCGGGGACGGCTGCGCCACCCCGCTTCCGGGGGGCCGGCGACCGGCGGACGACGTCAAGGTCTGATCCGGGAGGTTCCGGGACTGCCCTCGGGGCAGAGGGGGACTGGCAGAATGGCGGGGGCAACGGATACATCTAGGAGGCCCCCGTGGCGACGGCAGGACCCCCCGTACGCGGCCGCTCCACCAGGCAGCGCGCCGCCGTGGCGGCAGCGCTGAGCGAGGTGGACGAGTTCCGCAGCGCCCAGGAGCTGCACGACATGCTCAAGCACCGCGGCGACTCCGTCGGCCTCACCACCGTCTACCGCACCCTCCAGTCCCTGGCGGACGCGGGCGAGGTGGACGCGCTGCGCACCAGCGACGGCGAGACCGTCTACCGCCGCTGCTCGTCGGACGACCATCACCACCACCTGGTCTGCCGCGCCTGCGGCAAGGCCGTCGAGGTCGAGGGTCCGATGGTCGAGCAGTGGGCCGAGGCGGTCGCGGCCGAGCACGGTTTCGTGAACGTGGCGCACACCGTCGAGATCTTCGGCACCTGCGCGGAGTGCGCGGCGAAGTGAGCTGAGACCTGACATACGTGGGGGGCCCGCACCGGACGATTCCGGTGCGGGGCCCCCCCCGGGGGGAGTCGCGGCTGGGGTGCCCGGGCACGGGGGCCCCGGGGCGGTCGACGTCGGCCGGGGCGGCGAGGCCGTGCTTGGGCAGGTAGGCGAAGCCGGAGCCGGTCCGCCGGGGGGTGAGCAGCACGAAGAGCCGGTCGGTCTCCACGTACCGGGTCAGCAGTCCCCAGCGGATGGCGGCGTCGGCCTCCCGCGCGGTCCACCGGACGCTCTCGGCGCCGGCGACCGCCCTGACCTCACCCCCCTGGGCGCGGGCGGCCCGGTAGAAGGTCTGGGCGACGGCCCAGGGCAGCAGGCGGATCAGGACGACGAGCCCGGCGCCGAGCCCCGCCATCTCGGCCACGGTCCCCGTGTCCGGGGCGCCCGGGAGCAGCAGCTCCAGGCCGGCCACCAGGAAGGCGAGGACCGCGGTGCCGTAGGCGATCCAGCGCAGCACCCGCCACCAGCGGGCCGCCCTCAGGCTGATCAGCACCGCCTCGCGCACGTCCACGAGGACGGCGGAGTAGGCGAGTTCGATCCGGTCGTGGACCGTGGAGTCGTCCGGTATCCCGTTCACGCGCCGGATCCTAGCGGCACCGCGCGGGGGCCTCCTCAGCCCTTGTCGAGGACGGCCAGGTCGGCCGGGTCCACTCCGCCGAAGCGGCGGTCGCGCTGGGCGAACTCGACGCAGGCGCGCCACAGGTCGCGGCGGTCGAAGTCGGGCCACAGCACGTCCTGGAAGACCATCTCGGCGTAGGCGCTCTGCCAGATCAGGTAGTTGGAGGTGCGCTGCTCGCCGCTGGGCCGCAGGAAGAGGTCCACGTCCGGCATGTCCGGGTAGTAGAGGTACTTCTGGATGGTCTTCTCGGTGATCTTCGACGGGTCGAGCCGGCCGGCCTTCACATCCTCGGCGAGCGCCTGCGCGGCGTCGGTGAGCTCGGCGCGGCCGCCGTAGTTCATGCAGAAGTAGAGCGTGAGCTTCGTGTTGTCCTTGGTCTGCTCCTGGGCGATCTGGAGCTCCTTGGCCACGGACTTCCACAGCTTGGGCATCCGGCCGACCCAGCGGACCCGGACCCCGAGGGAGTCGAGCTGGTCGCGGGACTTGCGGATGAAGTCGCGGTTGAAGTTCATCAGGAAGCGCACCTCCTCGGGCGAGCGCTTCCAGTTCTCGGTGGAGAAGGCGTACAGGGAGATCGATCCGACGCCCATCTCGATGGCGCCCTGGAGGACGTCGAGGACCTGCTCGGCGCCGACCTTGTGGCCCTCGGTGCGGGGCAGTCCGCGCTCCTTGGCCCAGCGGCCGTTGCCGTCCATGACGATCGCGACGTGTTCCGGCACGAGCTCGGACTGGAGCTTCGGCGGGCGGGCGCCGGACGGGTGCGGCTCGGGGGTGCTGTACTCCCGACGCTGGCGCCCGAGGAGTCGTGCGATGGCCATGGCGTGGTCTCTCCTAGCTTTTCTCTACATAACGCAGGGAGCGCAGGCCGCGCTCCAGGTGCCAGTGCAGATAGGCGGACACGAGTCCGCTGCCCTCCCTGACGTGACGCGGCTCGCACGCGTCCGCCGTCGCCCAGTCGCCGGTGAGCAGCGCGCTGAGCAGGCCGATGGCCTCCGCTGAGGGTACGACGCTTCCGGGCACCCGGCAGTCGCCGCATATGACGCCGCCCGCGGCGACCGAGAAGAACCGGTTCGGACCGTCGAGTCCGCATTTGGCGCAGTCCGAGAAGGAGGGCGCGTAGCCGTTCACGGCGAGGGAGCGGAGCAGGAAGGCGTCGAGGATGAGGTGGGGGGCGTGCTCGCCCCGGGCCAGGGTCCGCAGCCCGCCGACGAGCAGCAGGTACTGCTGGACGGCCGGCTCGCCCTCGTGGTCGGTGAAGCGTTCCGCCGTCTCCAGCATCGCGGTGCCGGCGGTGTAGCGGGCGTAGTCGGTGACGATGCCGCCGCCGTACGCGGCGATCGTCTCGCTCTGGGTGCAGAGCGGCAGCCCGCGTCCGATCAGCTCACTCCCGCGGGCGAAGAACTGCACGTCCACGTGGGAGAACGGTTCGAGACGCGCGCCGAACTTGGACTTGGTGCGCCGCACGCCGCGCGCGACGGCGCGCACGCGGCCGTGCCCGCGCGTGAGGATCGTGATGATGCGATCCGCTTCGCCCAGCTTCTGGGTGCGCAGCACGATGCCGTCGTCGCGGAACAGACTCATGGGCCCATTCTCCCGTACGCCGGGCCGGTCCCGGCCGCCCGCGCGGACGGGGGCGCGCGCGAGGGGCCGCGGGCCCGGTCTCGGCGGGGCTCCGGGGCGGCGGAGGGGCCGGGGCGGAGGGCCGGGCCGGGGCGGAGGAGTCGGGCGGGGGCGGAGGGGGCGGGGCGGCGGAGGGGGCCGGGGGGTTCAGGGGACCTCTCCGCGGCTGCGGGCGTTGACGTGGGCGGTGGCGGCGCTGAGGCGCTCGGCCGAGGTGGCCTCGCGGACCTCCTCGGGCGCCACGTCCCACTCGCGCCCGCCGCCGAGCGGGCGGATCTGGACGTAGGGGCCCTCGTGCCCCATCACCCTCGCGACCCGCCCGGTGCGGATCTCCACGACGTACGCCCCGATCGGCAGTGCCATGACCGGCCCTCCTCCCCGGCGGTCCGGGTCCGGCGGCGGGCCGGGCCGGGTCCGCCGTGCGGTGTCCCTTGCGAACGAGCGGCCGCGGGGACGACGGAGCCGCGGTCCGGACGCCGGGGCCGGGCGGGGGATTCCCTCCGCGCCGTTCCCGCGCATTTCCGGCTCCGCGTGCCGCGCCGCTCCGACTACACCCGTGGCCGTTCTCTTCTGGTGTCTTCCTTCACCAACGTATGCCTTTCTGAATCCATTTCCCGCTTCCCCACTCCCGGCCGGCCGGTGATCCGTAGAATCGTCGGACGCACCAAGGGAGTTCGGGACGTTCCCGCACGCCACCGGGGCGGGATGTTCGAGCGGATCATTCGATTCGCGGCCGTCGGGTCGGTCGCGGAATCGGCGAAGTCCCGGAAATCCGGGGGAATCTCGAACGGCCGTGCCGGGGCGCCGTGGAATTCCCGCCCCGGCTCCCCGCGTTTTCGTTCCGGCGCACGCCGGGGCGCGCGAAGGGGGCGCACGGAACGGTCCCGGCGGGGCCGGCCCGGAGACCCGGACGTGGTGCGGGGCGGGCCGGTGCCCCTACGATCGGCGCGGGAGCGTCGCCCTGTCGCCCGGAGACGCCCCGGGGACGACCGACGGCGGCGGAGGAATGCGGACGATGACGGCCACCCCCTCTCTGGTCCTGCGCGGTGGCGAATCGGTTCTCCGCTTCGCGGGCGGGCCGGTGACCCTGCACCGCCCGGACAAGGAACACCACATACCGCTGGCGGCGATCTCGTTCGTCCACGCCGAGGGCCGGTCCGTCGCGATCGTCCTGACCGCGTCAGGCGCGAACGAGCCGACGATCTACCGGGTCACCGACGTCAGCGAGGACGGCGCGCTCGCCTTCGCGGACGCCGTGACCGCCGCCCTGCCCGAGGTCCCGGCCCCCGACGGCGCCGCGCTCGTCACGACCCGCGCGCCCCGCGCCCCGGAGCCCCGCCGCGCCCCCGGGAAGGGGATCGCCGCCGCGGTCGCCGCGGTGGCGGCCGTCCTGGGCGTGCTCCTCGCGCTGAACGCCCCCCAGGGTGCGTACGCGCCGCTGTTCTGGCTCGTCCCTCCGGTCGCCGCCGCCGGCGGGTTCCTGGCGTGCACGCGGGGCGGCGCGGCCCGCCGCCGACAGCGGGACGGGTGAGGCGACGGCCCCGGACGGGGCCTTCGCGACAGCGGCGGCCGGCACGGGGCGACGGCCGGCGCGACGGCGGCCCACGGGTCCCGGCGGGGTGGTGACGGGAGGGCGCCGGCGGGGTGGCGGCCGGAGGGCCGGCCCGGCGGCGCGAGGGTGCTGACACGGCACACCACCCCCCTTACGATCATGCTCATGCCGATACCCCTCTCCGCCTTCCCCGTCCTCCGGGGCAGCGGTGGCGCCGTCCTGACCGTGGAGGACCTGGGCCTGGTCCTCGACCTCCCCCGCGAGCAGATCACCTTCACCCCCGACGGCCTCGGCCGGCTGCGGGCGGAGGGGCGGACCCTCCTGATCGAGCTGCGGGCGAGGAAGGGGACGACGCCGGTCGTCCACCGGATCGACGACGTGGACGAGGCGGACGCGGCCGTCCTCGCCGACGAGATGAACGCGCTGCTGGCGAAGCGGGTGGACGACGACGACGTCGACGGAACCCCGTTCGCCCTGATCCGCCACCTGGGCCCGACCTGGCGGAAGGGCTTCCACCGCCGGCTCCTGCGGGGCGTGCTCGGCCACCTGCTGGCGCTGATCGTCCTGGGGGTGGCCGCCGGCGCGACGGGCCACTGGGACGTGGTCGTCATGGAGATCCCGCTGGGCGGCCTCGGCTGGCTGTGCCTCGCCTTCGGCTGGTACGGGGCCGGGCGCAGCCGGCGCGAGAGGTGGCTGCGCCGGCACGGCGTCCTGGCCACCGCCGTCCGGACCACGACCCGGGGCGGGTACATGTACCCCGACGGGACCGGCGCCTACCGCGGCTTCCTGCACGGCGAGGACGACCCGTCCCTCACCGTGGCCTTCCCGGCGGACGAACCGGGTGACGTGCTGGTGCTGTCCAAGCCGTTCACCGACGCGGTGAACTCCCTCGCCGGCCCCTTCCTCCTCTTCGGCTCGGCCCTCCTGACGATCGGCCTCGCGGCGCTCGCGGGCGCCAGCTTCACAGGAGCCCTTTGAGAAGTCATAAGCTCGCCTTATGGGGGCATAGACCGGGGTCGGGTACCACTCTTCGCCGGATGTTAATTAGGGTGGCCTAAGTGTCGGCGGCTCCGCCGCACGCCGTATGCGAAGGGAACCCAGTCATGCCCCGCCCCCTCCGGGTCGCGATCGTCGGCGCCGGCCCCGCCGGCATCTACGCCGCCGACGCGCTGCTGAAGTCCGACACCGCCACCGAGCCGGGCGTGTCCATCGACATCTTCGAGCGGATGCCGGCCCCCTTCGGCCTCATCCGCTACGGCGTCGCCCCCGACCACCCGCGGATCAAGGGCATCATCACCGCCCTCCACCAGGTCCTCGACAAGCCGCAGGTCCGCCTCTTCGGCAACGTGAACTACGGCACCGACATCCACCTCGACGACCTGCGCTCCTTCTACGACGCGGTGGTCTTCTCGACCGGCGCCATGTTCGACCGCGAGCTGAGGATCCCCGGCGTCGAGCTGGACGGCTCCTTCGGCGCCGCAGACTTCGCCTCCTGGTACGACGGCCACCCGGACGTCCCGCGCACCTGGGACCTGTCCGCCGAGAAGGTCGCCGTCCTCGGCGTCGGCAACGTGGCACTCGACGTCGCCCGCATCCTCGCCAAGACCGCCGAGGAGCTGCTGCCGACCGAGATCCCGGCCAACGTCCACGAGGGCCTGAAGGCCAACAAGGCCGTCGAGATCCACGTCTTCGGCCGCCGCGGCCCGGCCCAGGCCAAGTTCAGCCCCATGGAGCTGCGCGAGCTCGACCACTCGCCGAACATCGAGGTCATCGTCAACCCCGAGGACATCGACTACGACGAGGGCTCGATCGCCGAGCGCCGCAAGAACAAGCAGACCGACATGGTCGCCAAGACCCTGGAGAACTGGGCGATCCGCGACGTCGGCGACCGCCCGCACAAGCTCTTCCTGCACTTCTTCGAGTCCCCGGTCGAGATCCTCGGCGAGAACGGCGAGGTCGTCGGCCTGCGCACCGAGCGCACCGAGCTCGACGGCACCGGCAACGTCAAGGGCACCGGCGTCACCACCGACTGGGACGTCCGGTCCGTCTACCGCGCCGTCGGCTACCTCTCCGACGAGCTGCCCAAGCTGCCCTGGGACACCGTCAGCGGCACCGTCCCGGACCAGGGCGGCCGCGTGATGGAGGGCGACGAGCCCATGGCCTCCACCTACGTCACCGGCTGGATCCGCCGCGGCCCGGTCGGCCTCATCGGCCACACCAAGGGCGACGCCAACGAGACCGTCGCGAACCTCCTGGAGGACTTCGCCGCCGGCCGGCTCCTCACCCCGGCCAGCCCGGAGACCGACGCGATCGTCGGCTTCCTGGAGGGCAAGGGCCTCACCTACACGACGTGGGAGGGCTGGTACGCGCTCGACGCCGCCGAGAAGGCGCTCGGCGAGCCGGAGGGCCGCGAGCGCGTGAAGATCGTCGAGCGCGAGGACATGCTCCGCGCGAGCGGCGCCATCGGCTGACGCGGCACGACACCGTGAGGGAGGGGGCATCCACCGGGTGCCCCCTCCCCGCGTCCGGTCCTACGCTGGAAGGACCGGAAGGGGTGAGGCCCGTGTCCGCACCCGTGATCGACCGCGCCGGCCGGGCCCGGGACGCGGTGGCCCGGGAAGCCTGGGCCGAGGCGTACGCCCTGCTGCACGCCCGCGACCGGCACCCGGACGAGGCGCTGACCCCCGAGGACCTCGGCGCGCTCTCCGACGCCGCCTGGTGGTCCGGGCACCTCGACGAGTCCGTCGCCGCCCGGCTGCGGGCGCACTCCGCCCATGTGGCGGCCGGAGACCACCGGGGCGCGGGGCTGGCCGCCTGGTGGCTCCACTACGAGTACGAGGGGCTGGGCCGGCCCGCCGTCGCGGCCGGCTGGCTGCACCGCGCCCGCCACCACCTGGACGGCCTGCCGGCCTGCCCCGAGCAGTCCTTCCTCGCCTGGGCCGACGCCGAGGAGGCCACCGCCCGCGGGGACGGGGCCGCCGCGCTGGCCGCCACCGGCCGCATGACCCGCCTCGCCGAAGCCTCCGGCAGCCCCGACCTGCTGGCCCTCAGCCGCCAGGCGTCCGCCGCCGCCCTGCTCGCCCAGGGCCGCCGCGCGGAGGGTCTCGCCCTCCTCGACGAGGCGATGTGCGCGGCCGCCGCCGGCGAGCTGAGCGGCGTCTTCACCGGCTGGCTGTACTGCCTGGCCCTCACCCAGTGCATGGAGGCCGCCGACCTCGGCCGGGCCGTCGAGTGGACCCGTACCGCGATGGAGTGGTGCGCCACGACGGACGACGGCGGGAACCCCTTCCGCGGGGTGTGCCGGGCCCACCGGGTCGAGGTCCTGGACCTCGTCGGGGAGTGGCCGGCCGCCGAGGACGAGGCCCGGCGGGCCTGCCGCGAGGTGCCGGTGGACTGCCTGGAGGCGGCGGCCGCCGCGTACTGCGCCGCCGGAGACGTGCAGCGCCGGCAGGGCCGCCTCGACGAGGCCGCCCGCTCCTACGCCCACGCCCACGAACTGGGCCGGCTCCCCCAGCCGGGCCTCGCCCTGCTGCGGCTCGCCCAGGGCCACGCGGACGCGGCGGCGGCCGGGCTGCGGCTCGCGCTGGCCTGCCAGGACGCCCGCCACGGACCGCTGGCCCGGGCCCGGCTCCTCGCCGCCTCGGCCGAGGTCGCCCTCGCCGCCGGAGCCGTGCCGGACGCGGCGGACGCGGCGGCGGAGCTCGACGCCCTGGCCGGTGACGTGCCCCTGCTGCGCGCCCTCGCCGACACGGCGGCCGGGGCGGTGGCCCTGGCCGAGAGCCCCGGGGAGGCGCTGCCCGTCCTGCGGCGGGCGCTGGACGGGTGGCTGCGGCTGCGGGTGCCGTACGAGGCGGCGCAGGTGCGGATGCTGATCGCCGCGGCCGACCGGGCCGCCGGGGACCAGGAGGCCGCCCGGCTGGAGCTGGCCTTCGCCCGGGACGGCTTCGAGCGGCTCGGGGCCGCGCCGGACGCCCGCCGGGCCGCGGCGCTGCTGACGTCGGCGTCCCGGCGCCGGCTGCCGGGCGGGCTGACCGCCCGGGAGGCCGAGGTGCTGCGGCTGGTCGCCGGCGGGGCGACGAACAAGGGCGTCGCCCGGACCCTCGTCATCAGCGAGCACACGGTCGCCCGGCACCTCAACAACATCTTCGCCAAGGCGGGCGTCTCCTCCCGCGCCGCCGCGACCGCCTACGCCTACGCGCACGGCCTGGTCTGAACGGCCCACACGGCGGTGGCCCCCGGAATGGGCGGTCCGGGCGATGCGGCCGCCGGCCCGGCCCGCGTACACCGGGAGCATGACCACTTCGACGGACACCCTGGACGCGCTCCGCGGTGCCGTGCGCGGCACCGTCGTCGCCCCCGGCGACCCCTCGTACGAGGAGTCCCGGCGGGTCTACAACGCCCTGCACGACCGCCGTCCCGCCGTCGTCGTCCACGCCGTGGACGCCGGCGACGTGGTCGCGGCGGTCCGCCACGCGCGGGAGCACGGGCTCCCGCTCGCGGTGCGCGGCGGGTCGCATTCGGTCGCCGGCTTCTCCACGGTCGACGACGGCCTGGTGGTGGACCTCTCCCCGATGCGGGAGGTGCGGGTCGCCCCGGAGGACCGGACGGCCCGGGCCGGCGGCGGCGCCACCTGGGGCGGCTTCGACCACGCCACCCACGCCTTCGGGCTCGCCACCACCGGCGGGGTGATCTCCTCGACCGGGATCGCCGGACTGACCCTGGGCGGCGGCATGGGCCACCTCGCCCGCCGGTACGGGCTGAGCTGCGACAACCTGACCGGCGCGGAGGTCGTCACCGCCGACGGCACCCTCGTCTCCTGCGACGCCGACCGCCGGCCCGACCTGTTCTGGGCGCTGCGCGGCGGCGGCGGGAACTTCGGGGTGGTGACCGAGTTCGTCTACCGGCTGCATCCGCTGTCGGACGTGTTCGGCGGGCTGACCTGCTATCCGCTGGACGACGCGGTGATCCGCGCCTGGTACGAGGCGGCCACCGCCGCGCCCGAGGAGCTGAACATCATCCTGGTGCTGGCCCTCGGCCCCGAGGAACCGTTCCTGCCGGAGCGCTGGCACGGGCGCCCGATCTGCGCCGCCTTCACCTGCTTCAGCGGCCCGCGCGACCGGGACGGGAAGGTCCTGGCCCTGCTGGACGGGCTGGGGCCGGTGGTGGGCCGGTTCATGGACCGGATGCCGTACCCGGTGATCAACACGCTCTTCGACGAGCAGCTGCCCGCCGGGCTCCTCCACTACTGGAAGGGGAACTTCAGCGCCGGCCTGACCGCCGGGGCCGCCGCCGTGCACGCCGAGTACGGCGCGACCATGCCGACCATGGAGTCGGACACCGCGCTCTTCCCGATCGACGGGGCCTGCCACCGCACCGGCCCGGAGGAGACCGCCTTCGCCTACCGGGACGCGGACGTCTCGCACTCCTTCGGCGCGACCTGGACCGACCCGTCCGGGACGGAGGCCAACGTGGCCTGGACCCGCGCCTACGACCGGGCGCTGCGCCCGCACACCGAGGCCGGCGGCTACGTGAACTTCATGGACACCGACGACCAGGACCGGGTCCGGGTGAACTACCGGCAGAACTACGACCGGCTGCGCGAGGTGAAGCGCCGCTACGACCCCGACAACGTGTTCCGGCTCAACCAGAACATCGTGCCCTGAGGCCCGGGCTCAGGAGACCGTCCGGGCGGAGGCGAGCAGCCGCAGGACGTCCTCGGGCGGGAGGCCGAGCGCCGTCCCGACGGTGCCCAGGACCTCCTGCTCGGCCGGGCTGTAGCCGCCGTCGGCGAGGGCGATCCGGGCGGCCTGGAGCAGCAGCGCCTCGCGTCCGGCGGGCTCCAGGTGCGGGGTGAGCGGGGCGACCGCCTCGTGGATCTCGATGGCGAGGAGGGCGCCCTCGGGGTTGATCTCCGGCATGAAGCGGCCGGTGTCGGCCTCCAGCGCCTCGACCAGGTCGACGAGCTGGACGGCCGTGCAGTCGGCGTAGCCGGCGGACCGGACGGCGTGCACGGCCCGGTCGAGGACCTCGCGGGAGCCGGTGCCGCCCGCCGCCAGCACGGCGAGGGCGACGGTGTGGACGGCGTCCCGCAGCATCCCGGAGAAGCGGCCGGTGGTCGGCCGCTCCAGCACCTCGGTGCCGAAGCGGGTGTGGCAGGCGGCGCACTCCACGACCGGCCCGGTACAGCCCCGGGGCACCAGCGGGACGCCGAGGACGGCGAACCGGCGGCGGCCGGTGCGCCGCCGGTAGCCGCGGTCGCCGCCGCACTCCTCGCAGAAGAACTCGCCGTCGCCGATGGTGTTCCAGGAAGTGCGGATGCCGCAGACGGTCAGCTTCCCACCACGTGTTTTCCGGGCAGAACGCACGCGCACCTCCTCAACGGCCCGGCTGCACTGCCGGTGCGTTGGCGTGATGTTAGCCACATCCATGATGTGGCGTCAGCACCTCGTCCGTACTTCGCACCGGAGATGGCCGAGACACGACACCGGGGTTTCAGGCCCGGCGGCGGCGCTTCGCGAAGGCCAGGAAGCCTCCGCCGAGCAGCAGGGCGCCCACGGCGGCCCCGATGACACCGGGCCCGATGGCCGAACCGGTCGTCGCGAGATCACCCTCCGGAGTGGTCGCGGACGGGGCGGGCGCCGGTCCGGTCTCCTCGGGGGTCCCGGCCGGGGCGGTGCTCGCGGAGGGGGTGCCGGAGGGCGTCTCCGCGGACGCCGGCGGGGTGGTCTCCGGGGCGCCGGGGGCCGAGGTGGCGGGCGCGGGGGCCGAGGTGGTGGCGGCGGGCGGCTCGGTGGTGGCCGGCTGGGTGGGGACCGGGGTGTCGGTCGGCTTCGGGGTCTCCGGGGTGACGACCGGGCCGGGGGTGGTCTTCCCGGGGAGGCAGCCGGCGAAGGTCATCTGGTGGGTCTCGGCGCCGGGCACGGTGACGAGGTTCTTCGCGATCACGGCGCCGTTGACGTGGCCGGGGCCGACGCCGGGGCCGCCCATGTGGACGGTGGCGCCGGGGGCGAGGATCGTGCCGGGCCAGGAGGTGTAGTTCTTCTTCACCGTGGTGGCCTGCGGGAAGTTCCACAGCAGCTTGGAGCGGATGGTGCGGTACGCCTGGTCCGGCACGTTGTAGTCGTCGACGACGGGCAGCCCGCCGGCGAGGTTCTTGTAGTAGACGCCGTAGGTGGCGTTGGTGTTCATGTCGTACGTGGCGCCGAGCACGTTCACCAGGGTCGAGGCGCCGACCGGCACGTCCAGGGTGATCGCGCGGGCCTTCTGGAGGTCGGCGGCGTCCACGGCGAAGACGTTGAGCGTGGCGTCGGCGCCGGTGAGGAAGAGGCCGTCGCCGGAGGCGGAGACGGTGCCGTTGGGCTTCTCGCCCGCCCAGCCGGAGGAGAGGGCGCGCAGGTTCGCGAACTCCTTGCCGAAGTCGACCGGGGAGGCGCCCTCGGCGATCGGGCCGTCGACGCCGAAGTTCTTGCCGCCGGAGGCGTTCACGACCTTGCCGGCGATGCCGGTGCCCTTGGTGATGACGACCTGGTTGGCGGTCAGGGTGCCGCCGACGACGAGGCTGTGGCCGCCGGGGAGCTTCCCGAGGTCGCCGGGGGTGAGCTGGTAGCCGACCGAGAAGCCGGACGGCGCCGCCGGGTCGCCGAAGGTCGCGTCGCCGCCGACCGCCACCGCGCCCTCGGAGTCGGAGTGCCGGACCGAGTCGCCCTCGACGAACTCCGCGTAGAGCCCGGCCGTGCCGAGCGGATTCGGCGTGCATTCGGCGGGGTCGGCGGAAGCGGCGGGGGCCCAGGCGAGGGCGGCTCCGGTCACCGCGAGGACGGTGGCCACGGCAGCGGACGTGCGCATGCGGAACTCCAGGTCAGGGAGTGCGGGGGAGGGAAGGTGTGGGGGTCCCGTGGGGAGTGGTCTGTACCATCCGTCACACCGTGATGTGCCGTCAACTCACCCCATATGACACTGATTCCGACATCTCTGAATGATCTTCCTTAAGCGCACCTGAAACCGTGACGCACCTCACAAAAAGACGGCGCCCCGCCCCCTCGTGGAGGGGCGGGGCGCCGTACCGGGCGTGAGGTCAGCGCGCCGAGCGGTTGACCGCGGAGATGACCGCCTTCAGCGAGGCGCGGGTGGTGTTGGCGTCGATGCCGATGCCCCACAGCACGCGCCCGTCGATGGCGCACTCGATGTACGAGGCGGCCTGCGCGGAGGCGCCCTCGCTCATGGTGTGCTCCTGGTAGTCCAGCAGGCGGGCGTCCACGCCGACCGACTGCAGGGCGTCGAAGAAGGCGGAGATCGGGCCGTTGCCGGAGCCGGTCAGGACGGTGTCGGTGCCGTCGACGACCGCCTCGACGCGCAGCGTGTCGGTGCCGTCCGTGTCCGAGGTGGACTGGCCGGAGCGCAGCTGGATGCGGCCCCAGGCGTTGTCCGGGTTGGGCAGGTACTCGTCCTGGAAGACGGACCAGATCTGCGCCGGGGTGACCTCGCCGCCCTCGGCGTCGGTCTTGGCCTGGATGATCCGGGAGAACTCGATCTGCATCCGGCGGGGCAGGTCCAGCTTGTGGTCGTTCTTCAGGACGTAGGCGATGCCGCCCTTGCCGGACTGCGAGTTGACCCGGATGACGGCCTCGTAGGAGCGGCCGACGTCCTTGGGGTCGATGGGCAGGTACGGGACGGCCCACTCGATGTCGTCGACGGTCCTGCCCTGGGCGGCCGCGTCCGCCTCCATGGCGTCGAAGCCCTTCTTGATGGCGTCCTGGTGGGAGCCGGAGAAGGCGGTGTAGACCAGGTCGCCCGCGTAGGGGTGGCGCGGGTGGACCTCCATCTGGTTGCAGTACTCGCTGGTGCGGCGGATCTCGTCGATCTGCGAGAAGTCGATCTGCGGGTCGACGCCCTGGCTGAACAGGTTCATGCCCAGGGTGACCAGGTCGACGTTGCCGGTCCGCTCGCCCTGGCCGAACAGGCAGCCCTCGATGCGGTCGGCGCCGGCCATGATGGCCAGCTCGGCGGCGGCGACGGCGGTGCCGCGGTCGTTGTGCGGGTGGACCGACAGGCAGACGTGCTCGCGCCGGGTCAGGTTCCGGGACATCCACTCGAAGCGGTCCGCGTGCGTGGAGGGGGTCGAACGCTCCACGGTGGCGGGCAGGTTGAGGATGATCTCGCGGCCGGGGCCGGGCTGCCAGACGTCGCAGACGGCCTCGCAGACCTCCAGGGCGAAGTCCAGCTCGGTGTCGGTGAAGATCTCCGGGCTGTACTGGTAGCCGAAGGTGGTCTCCGGACCCAGCAGCTTCTCGGCGTACTCCATCACCAGGCGGGTGCCGTCGACGGCGATCTGCTTGATGTCGTCCTTGGAGCCGCGGAAGACGACCCGGCGGAAGGTCGGCGCGGTGGCGTTGTACAGGTGGACGGTGGCGCGGTGGGCGCCGACCAGGGACTCCACCGTCCGCTCGATCAGGTCCTCGCGGGCCTGGGTCAGGACGGAGATGGTGACGTCGTCCGGGATCGCGCCCTCTTCGATGATGGAGCGGACGAAGGCGAAGTCGGTCTCGCCGGAGGACGGGAAGCCGACCTCGATCTCCTTGTAGCCCAGGCGTACCAGCAGGTCGAACATCTCGCGCTTGCGGGCCGGGGACATCGGGTCGATCAGGGCCTGGTTGCCGTCGCGCAGATCGGTCGACAGCCAGCGGGGCGCCTGGGTGATGCGCCGCTCGGGCCAGGTGCGGTCGGGGATCTCGACGGCCTCGTACCGGCCGTACTTGTGGATCGGCATCCCGGACGGCTGCTGCGTGTGCGTCGCGTTGGTGACGGGCGTGGGCCGGCTGACGAACGGAGACTGGGACATTGCGTAGGGCTCCTCGGGTCCTTCCAGGGGGACGGCCGACTGTCGAACGCAGCACCGAAACCCGCGGGGAGGGGGTCGGCCTACGACTACAGGCCCTCGCCGCGGCAGCTAAGGAGAAGCAGCCCGAAACGCATGATGTGCGTCACCATAGCCGAGGACCGGGGAAGGCGGACGTCCTGTTTCAGTATGCGGGACGGCCGTGTCGTCAAGGCCGAATGGTGACCCATCACTCCATTTCGCCAATCCTCGTCGCCGCTCGTGACAAGCCGGTCACTCCCTGCCACATTGCCGGTATGACCTCCCCCTTCTGCACGATCGTGCCGCCCCACCTCCTGGAGCACCTCGCGGCCTCGGAGAACCCGGCCGTCGCGGCCGCCGCCCGCCGCACCCTGATCGCCGACGCCTCGGCCCGTACGGCCCGGGTCCTCCCCCGCCCCTCCGCCGCCCCGCCCGGCGCGCCGGCGGAGCCCGCGGCCCCGCGCCGCACCGTCCACGACGCGCGGCGCCGCACCGACCTGCCCGGCGTGAAGGTCCGCGACGAGGGCGAGGAGCCGACCGCCGACGCCACCGTCAACCGGGCGTACGCGGGCCTGGGCGCCACCTTCGCGCTCTTCCGGGACGCCTTCGGCCGCGACTCGATGGACGGGGCGGGGCTGCCGCTGATCGCGACCGTCCACTACGACGAGAAGTACGGCAACGCCTTCTGGAACGGCGAGCAGATGGTGTTCGGCGACGGCGACGACGAGATCTTCCTCGACTTCACCCTCCCCGTGGACGTCATCGGGCACGAGCTGGCCCACGGCTTCACGCAGTACACGGCGAACCTGGAGTACTTCAGCCAGTCCGGCGCGCTCAACGAGTCCGTCTCCGACGTCTTCGGCGCGCTGGTGAAGCAGCACGCGCTGGGCCAGACCGCCGAGCAGGCCGACTGGCTGATCGGCGAGGGCCTCTTCCACCCCAGCGTGGAGGGGACGGCGCTGCGCTCGATGAAGGCGCCGGGCACCGCGTACGACGACGACGTGCTCGGCAAGGACCCGCAGCCCGCCCACATGGACGACTACGTGCGCACGAGCCGGGACAACGGCGGGGTGCACATCAACTCCGGCATCCCGAACCACGCCTTCTACCTGGTGGCGACCGAGCTCGGCGGGCACGCCTGGGAGCGCGCCGGGCTGATCTGGTACGACGTGATGACGGGCGGGGCGCTCGCCCCCGAGACCCGCTTCGCCGAGTTCGCGGCGGCGACGGTGGCGGCGGCGAAGGCCCGGTACGGCGACGCGGCGGAGATCCAGGCCGTCATGAAGGCGTGGGCGGCCGTGGGTGTACCGACCGACTGAGCCGGCTGGTAGACAGGGCCCATGCGGATTCGAGTGCGGCGCACCGGTGGCTTCGCGGGCATCGAGCGGACGGCGGAGGTGGAGGTCACGGGCCCCGAGTGGGAGTCCCTGGCCTCCGCCGTCCTCGCGGGCCCGGAGCCCGGCCGGGTCGTCCCGGACGGCTTCTCCTACGAGATCACGGTCGACGGCCGGACCGTGAGGTGCGCCGACCCGCACCTCACGGACGCCCAGCGGACGCTGGTGACGAGGGTCCTCAAGGAGGGCGCGTGAGCTAGCGGCCGAAGAGACGGCCCCAGAAGCCGGACTTCCTCTCCTCCGGGGGGCGGACGGGGCCGACGTCGAGCGACCAGTCGCCGTCGGCGTTCACGACCTCGACGAGCAGCGGCCCCTCGGGCAGCTTCCGGGCGTCCTCCGGGCGCCGGGCGTGGTCGCTCGCCAGCGTGTCCGGGAACGGGGCGGGGGCGCCGGGGCGACGCGGCTTGTGGCCCAGGACGCGCAGGGACGCCTCGGCCTCCGCCGGGCGGAGCCGGGTGCGCAGTTCACCGGCGGGTCCGGTGTGGAGCAGCACCTCGGTCCCCCGCCCCGTGGCGCCCGCCCCGAGCTCGCGCACTCCGGTCACGGGCCGGACGACGATCACCCACTCGTCGTGGTCGCCGCACCGGAGGCGGAAGCGCAGCGGGTACAGGGTGTCGCACCACATCACCCGCCGCGCGAACCGGCCGGCCGGATGCGAGCCGCCGAGTCCGACGGCGTCCCTGCCGTTCCAGTCGACGGAGTCCAGCATGAAGAAGCCCGTCCCCCTCCAGGCGTACTCGACCAGGACGTAGCCGGGCGGCGGGACCTCCTCCATGGCGAACGTGGCGTCGCCCCTGCCGGCGTACACGATGTCGTCGAACCCTCCGCCGTCAAGGATCCCGGCCGGCGCGGCCCTCCCGGTCGACGGAGCGGCCGACGGATCGGAGGCCGGAGCGGGCGAGGGAGCTGAGGCCGGAGCGGGCGAGGGGGCGGAAGAGGCGGCGATCAGGTCCGCCCACCATCCGCCGACCGCGCGGTCGACCCGGCGCGGTGCGCCGTCCTCTCCCGGTGCGCCGTCCTCTCCCGGTGGACCGGAACCGGCCGGTGAGCCGGCCGCCGCGGAGCCCGTACTCGTGCCCGTGCCGAAGCCCGTACCGGCGTCCGCGTCCGGGCCCGTACCGGAGCCCGTCCCGGCACCCGCACCCGCGCCCGCCGACTTGCCGACGGCTCCGTGCGGGAGCTCCAGCGGGACCGGCCCGCCCTGCCCTGGCTGCCCGGGGACCGGCAGGTCCTCCCCCTTGCTGATCTGCGTCACGGCGTCATGCTGGCACGCCGTCTCGGGGCGGGTCCACGGTCGGATGCGGTGGAGCGGGGACGCCCAGGTCGGTGAAGGGGGTGACCAGGAGGGCGTACTGCTCCGGGGTGAGCCTGCCGCGCTTGAGGACCGCGCGGCCGGCGATGCAGATGGCGGACTTGGCGTCGGACAGGAGCCCCGTGAGGTGCTCGTCCAGCTCGTCGGCGCGGGCCAGCAGCCCGCCGCGGACCCGCCGCGTGAGCACCGAGTCCTGCGCCGCCGAGGGCCTCGCCGCGAGGCTCGCCTCCCGGCCGCCTTGGGAACGCTCCTCGACCATGCGGTCGAAGGCGGCGGCCAGGGCGGCGGGGGGCAGGGCGAGCGCCGCGTCGACGAAGCGCTCGGTCCCGGGGTCGAGCACCGCTAGAAGCCCAGGCGGCGGAGCTGCTTGGGGTCGCGCTGCCAGTCCTTGGCGACCTTGACGTGCAGGTCGAGGAAGACCGGGGTGCCGAGGAGGGCCTCGATGTGCTTGCGGGACTTCATCCCGACCTCCTTCAGGCGGCTGCCCTTGGGGCCGATGATGATGCCCTTCTGGCTGGGGCGCTCGATGTACACGTTGGCGTGGATGTCGAGCAGCGGCCGGTCGGCGGGGCGGCCCTCGCGGGGGATCATCTCCTCGACGACGACCGCGATGGAGTGCGGCAGCTCGTCCCGTACGCCTTCGAGCGCGGCCTCGCGGATCAGCTCGGCGACCATGACCTGCTCCGGCTCGTCCGTGAGGTCGCCCTCCGGGTAGAGCGGCGGGGACTCCGGGAGGAGCGGGATGAGCAGGTCGGCGACGAGCTGGACCTGCTTGTCGCCGACGGCGGAGACGGGCACGATCTCGGCCCACTCGATGCCGAGCTCCCGGCCGAGCTGGTCGATGGCGATCAGCTGCTCGGCGAGGGTCTTGGAGTCGACCAGGTCGGTCTTGGTGACGATGGCGACCTTGGGCGTCTTCTTGATCTCGGCGAGCTCCTTGGCGATGAAGCGGTCGCCGGGGCCGAGCTTCTGGTCGGCGGGCAGGCAGAAGCCGATCACGTCGACCTCGGCCCAGGTCGTGCGGACGACGTCGTTGAGCCGCTCGCCGAGGAGGGTGCGCGGCTTGTGGAGGCCGGGGGTGTCGACCAGGATCAGCTGGGCGTCCGGGCGGTGCACGATGCCGCGCACGGTGTGCCGGGTCGTCTGGGGGCGGTTGGAGGTGATCGCCACCTTCTGTCCGACCAGAGCGTTGGTGAGGGTGGACTTGCCCGCGTTGGGGCGCCCGACGAAGCAGGCGAAGCCCGCCCGGTGGGGGGCGGTGTTCTCATCGGTCTCATCACGGCGCACGCTCATGGGGGCCATTGTCCCCGATGAGCGGCCCCGTCACGTACTCAGTGCCCCGCACGGGCCCGGCGGCGCCGGATCCGCCATCCCGTGAGGCCGCCGGCGCCCCCCAGGAGCAGCATCGAGGCGACGAGCCAGGGGACGGCGAGGAAGGAGACGCCGGCGCTCTCGCGGACGTCCGCGGCGGTGGCCACGAGGGTCACCTCGCCCCAGTCGAGCTGCGGCGAGCCGATCCACTTCTCGGTCAGCCGGATCCGCTGCCGGGGCAGCAGCTCCGACGGCACCTGGGCGAGGTCGCGGTCGAGGAGCGTCCGGCCGAAGAGTCCTTCGGCGGTGAGGGCGACCCTGGGGTTGAGGGTGACGTTGCCGCGGTTGTGGAGCGTGTACGTGACGACGGCGGTGCCGTCCCGGGTGCCGGGGACGACCGGCCGGTCCTGCTCCAGGGTGACGTCCTCGACGGCGAGCGCGGGCACGGCCGGGCCGCTGACCTTGAGGTAGACGCGGGCGCCGACGGCGCGCTGGATCCCCATGGCGACGGAGCCGCCGCCGGGGGTGATCCGCTCGTCGAGGGCGACGACGGCGCCGGGGTGGTCGCCGGGGTCGGCGTCGGCGGGGACGGTGAGGGTGAAGGGGACGGTGACGGCGGAGCGCGGCGGGACGGTGACCGTGGTGCGCCCGGGCTTGATCCAGGCGCCGGCGCCGGTCTGCCGCTCCTTCAGGGTGCGGAGGGCGAAGCCGCCGTCGCGTTCGGTGTTGTAGGCGTCGGCGCCGTAGAGCCGGAAGGTGAGCGGGGCGGCGGTCTTGTTGGTGACGGTGACCTTGTCGCGCAGCGTGGTGCCGGGGTCGGCGGTGAGGAAGAAGTAGGGGCGTTCGCCGAGTCGGGCGGCGGCCGGGTAGACGGCCCACTCGCCGTTCTCGGCGGCCTGGGCGGCCGGGGCCCCGAGGAGCAGCAGGGCGGCGCTCAGGAGGAGGACGTACAGCTTGCGTCGCACGGTGCGGAACCCCCGGGTGGGTGCGGTGGGGAGGAGTGGGTGCGGGGCCGCCGAAGGGCCGGCCGGGGGTGCGCCCGGCCGGCCCGTCGGCCGCTGTCAGGACAGGGTCAGCGTGAGCACGCCCGCGTAGCTGCCGGGGGCGGTGAACGCCGGGACGTCCAGCGAGAGCTGGGCGTCGACGGTGAACTCGCCGCCGGTGACCGTGCCGTTCGCCGTGGAGGCGAGGGTGGCGCCGGCGCCGACGGGTCCGGCGGAGCCGGCCGTGCAGGCGCTGGGGCTGCCCTCCTTGGCGACGCAGGCCGGGGTCCAGCTGAGCTTGTCGGCGCCGATGGCGCCGCCCGGTCCGGCGAAGTCGGTGACCTTGCCGGTCACGGACCAGCCCGCGGGGCCGCCGCGGAAGTCCTTGACCGTCACCGTCTGGAGGGCTCCGGTGGCCGCGCCGCCCTGGCCGAAGTCGACCGCGGAGAGCGCGACGGCGTCCCCGGCCTGGGTCATGGACAGTTCGCCCGCGTTGACCGTGGCGGTGATCTTCTGGCTGTTCGGCGGGGTCGGGGTGTCGTCGATCACCTGGTACGGGAGGGGGCCGGCGCCCTTCTCCGCGTTCCAGCTGCCGCCCTCGTACGCGACGATCCCGGTGGTGGCCAGGTCGTTCACCTTGAGCCGGGCGACGAAGCCGCCCTCGCTGTCGGTGGTGACGGTCATCCGGTCGGCGGTCTCGGCGGCCCCGGCCCTGGCGGCCACGGTCACCTCGGTGAGCGGGCTGAACTTGGCGCCGGTGACGGTGACCCGGGCGCCGGGGGCGCCGGAGGCGGCGCCGAGTTCGAGGGTCCGCTCGTTGGGCACTTGCTGGTCGCCGGCCTGGACCGTCTGGGAGACGGGGGCGGGCGGGTTGAGCACCGTGCAGGGGGTGTCCAGCTCCATGATGTAGCTGGTGTGGATGTTGTAGTCGCCCGGCGAGAGGGTGATCGCGCCGGCCTGGGTGACCGTGAAGCTGCCGGTCATGGAGAAGCCCGGGAAGGCGCCCTTGCCGGGGACCGGCGGGTTCTTCTTGGGGCCGGTGACGTTCACCGCGCCGGTCTGCGCGCCGCCGAGGACGACCTTGCCGGTCGGGGTGAGGATGTCGGCCGGGAGCGCGAGGTCCACCGGGTTCGACGCGGCCGGCTTGGTGATCGAGTAGGTCACGCTGACGGTGTCGCCGACCTTGGGGCTGGCGTTGTCGACCGAGATCACGGCGGTGGTGGTGCCCTCGATGGGCGGGATGCCGGCGATGGGCGGCGGGACGCAGCGGGTGGGAAATTCCACCGACTGCCCGGCGCCGATCGCGTGCGCCGGGGCGGCGAGCGCGCCGCCTGCCGCGAACGCGAGGGCGGTGGCGCCGAGGACGGCGGTCCAGCGCCGTCTTCGGGCGGCCGCCCGGGTTCGGGTGAATGCCATGTGAGTGCCCCCTCCTGAGGGTCGAGAGGGCGCCATTGACGGCTGGGGGCCGAAAGAAGTCAATGGCGACGGAAGCCATCGACTGATGACCCATCAGATCGTGTCAAGATCAGCCGATCTGCCGACTTCTCCGGAATGTCGGGGCACGCCGGAGACCGGTGCCGCCCGCGGCGGCACCGGTCGTGGAGGGAGCGGTGGATCAGCTGATGACGAAGGGGCCCGGGGACTGCGACGTGACCGCGTCGCAGTTCACCGTGACACCGAAGATGACCAGCTTGAGGGCGACGCCGGCGAAGTACGAGTTGAGCTTGTCGCCGGCCACCACGTTGGTGGCGGTCAGCGGACCGAGCTTCGCGCTGCCGCCGGCCGGGATGGCCGGGTTCTTCTTGCCGGTGAAGGTCCGGTCCGGACCCGTGGTGTTGTCCAGGATCAGCGTGGAGGTGATCGTGTCCGCGCCGACCGCGATCGGCGTGGTGACGGGGGCGGTGATCGAGACCTGGGCCGTGCTCCCGGAGTGGGTCATGGTGAGCGTGGCGGTGCCGCCACCCCAGGTACCGCAGTCGTAGGTGGCCGTCGCCGTGCCCGGCGACACCGCGGCGGAAGCCGTGGGGGCGAAGGCGAGCGAGGCGGCGGCGAGGCCCGCGGCGAGTGCTCCGGCCGCCCCCAAGGTGCTTCTTCTCATGGCGAGTTCGTACCCCTTCCGATGACGAACGCAGGGGTGCGGGCACTGCGTGGAATGGCGGAGATCTGACGGTCCGTCGGACCGTCCGCCGCCTATTGACGCGCAGACGGCATGGGAAGGCAAGAGAAGTCGCGGAGATCCTTCACAAACGCGCAAGGGTCCGGCCGCGGCCGGACCCCTCCCCTCTCCGTACGGCGCTCAGCCCGCGGTGACCGCCGCGCGCAGCACCCCGTCCGGACCCGCGAGCAGCACCGGCGTCTCCGGCCCGCCCAGGTCCCGCACGGCCGCCCGGTCCTCGTCGGACGCGGCCTCGGCGGCGGACACCACGGCCGCCGCCTCCAGCGACCGCGCGCCGCTCGCCACAGCCATCGCCACGGCCGTCCGCAGGGCGCTCAGCTTCAGCGACTCCAGCTCCACCGTGCCCGCCACATAGGTGCGGCCGGTCTCGTCCCGCACGGCCGCGCCCTCGGGCACGCCGTTGCGGGCGCGGGCGCTCCGCGCCAGCGTGATGATCTTGAGGTCCTCGGCGCCGAGGTCGCCGTGCTCACTGCTGAGTGTCATGGACCGAGCATAGGTCGGAGTGCCCGATCAGCCCGCCAGCGGGTACATCGCCCCCCGCCGGCCCTCCGGGGAGACCAACCGCTCCAGCTTCGCGGCCGTGTCGGCCTCCGGCATCGGGGTGTGCAGCACGATCACCAGGTCCGGTCTGGCCGGCACCCGCAGCTGGGTGGCCTCCATGACGAGCAGACCGGCCACCGGGTGGTCCATCTCCTTGCGGTTCTGGCCGCCCGGCCGGATGTCCCGGCGCTCCCACAGCTCCGCGAACTCGGCGCTCGCCGCCTTCGCCTCCTCGACCACCGCGCGGAAGCCCTCGTCGTCGGGGCACTCCGAGCAGGCCGACCGGAACTGCGCCACGACCTTCGGCGCCAGCTCCTCCCAGCTCCGCATCCGGGCCCGGTACTGCTCGTCGGTGAAGAAGTCGATCAGGCAGTTCCGGCTGACGTCCGGGCGCAGCCCGAACACGGCGGCGGCCGCGTCGTTGTACATCACGGTGTTCCAGTACACGTCCATGATGTGCGCCGGGAACGGCGTCCACGCGTCGATCAGCCGCCGCAGCCCGTGGCACATGTCCCGGTCCTCCGGGTCGGGTTCGAGGGCCGGCGGGTTCAGCGCCGCCAGGACGTACAGGTGGCGCCGCTCGGCCGGGCTCAGCCTGAGCACCCGCGCGACCGAGTCCAGCACCTGCGGGGAGACGGTGATGTCGCGGCCCTGCTCCAGCCACTGGTACCAGCTGACCCCGACCCCGGCGAGGACGGCGACCTCCTCGCGGCGCAGCCCGGGCGTCCGGCGCCGGCCGCCGTCCGGCAGCCCCGCCTCGGCCGGGCCGACCCGGGCCCGACGGCTCATCAGGAACTCGCGCAGTTCGCCCAGTCGGTGCCGTTTGGACGCGTCGCTCTCGCTCGCCGTCGCCACGTGAGCTTCCTCCCCCTGGCTTGCCTGGTGGTGCGGGCAACAGGATAAGTTCCCGCTCCCCGCGGTTGTTCCCGCGCGCCGAGAGTGGACGCCATGGCAACCGTCACCCCCGCCCCCGGAAAGACCCCGGCCCCCGCTCCCCCGGCCCTCGCCGGACGGGCCCGGCTCGTCCTCTTCGTGCTCTGCGCCGCCCAGTTCATCGTGGCGCTCGACTTCTCCGTCCTCAACGTCGCCCTGCCCGTCCTCGGCGCCGACCTCGGCCTCGACCACTCCGCCCTCCAGTGGGCGGTCACGGCCTTCGCCCTCCCCTCGGGCGGCTTCCTGCTGCTCTTCGGCCGGATCGGCGACCTGTACGGCCGCAAGCGGCTCTTCCTCGGCGGCCTCGCCCTCTTCGCCGCCGCCTCCGTGCTCGCCACCGTCGCCTGGGACCCGGCCTCCTTCCTCGCCGGCCGCGCCCTCCAGGGCGTCGGGGCCGCCGCGATCGTGCCCACCGGCATGTCGCTGCTCACCACCTCCTTCCCGGAGGGCCCGCTGCGCGACCGGGCGCTCGGCATCTCCGGCACCCTGATGTCGCTCGGCTTCACCATCGGCATGGTCCTCGGCGGCGTGATGACCGACGCCCTCGGCTGGCGCTCCACCATGGGCCTGCTCGCCGTCTTCGCGCTGGTCGTGCTGCCGCTCGCCCCCGGGCTGCTCACCGAGTCCCGCACCCCCGACCGGCCCCGGCTCGACGTGCCCGGCGCGATCACCGTCACCGGCGGCCTGCTCGCCCTGATCTACGCCCTCACCACCGCCGCCGAGCGCGGCTTCGGCGGCGCCGACGTGCTCGTCTCCCTGACCGCGGGGGTGCTGCTGCTGACCGCCTTCGTGATCGTCGAGTCGCGGCACCCGGCGCCGCTGGTCTCGCTGCCGATGCTGCGCCGGCGCACGGTCGCCTTCGGCAACCTCGGCGGCCTCGTCACCTTCTCGATGATGTCGACGATCATCTTCGTCCTGACCCTGTACCTCCAGGAGACGCTGGGCCTGTCGGCCTTCGCCACCGGCGTCGTCTTCGGCGTCCAGGGCGTCTTCTCGGTCCTCGCCGGGACGCTCACGCCCCGGGTGGTCGGACGGTTCGGCGCCCGCGGGACCCTGGTCGCCGGTCTCGCCGGGCAGGGGGTCCTCACGGCGGGGCTGCTCGCGATCGGCGAGCACGGGGGCGTGGTGGTGGCGACCGTCGCGGTCACCCTCGCCTCGATGTTCCACCTCGGCGCGATCATCTCGTACGGCCTGACGGTCACGTCGGGCGTACGGAACGAGGAACAGGGCCTCGCGACCGGTCTGGTGACCACCACCCAGCAGGTCGGCCTCACCGTCGGCATCCCGATGCTGGGCGTCCTCGCCACCACCGGCGACGGCCTGTACGACGGGGTGCGCACGGTGATCGGCCTGGACGCGGCGATCGTGCTGGTCGCGGCGGTCCTGGTCGCCCTGGGCCTGCGGCGCTCCCGGTGAGCTACGGCCGGTCGAGCCGGAGCCGTACCGCCTTCGGCAGGCCGGCGACGACCAGGTCGTACGAGTCCTCGATGAGCTCCCGGACCATCCGGTCCGGGAGCCCGGCCACCTCGACCGTGTTCCAGTGGCGCTTGTTCATGTGGTAGCCGGGGGTGATCGCCGGGTACTCCTCGCGGAGCCGGACGGCGTCCTCCGGATCGCACTTCAGGTTGACCCGCAGCGGCTCGCCGTCGAGCCAGGAGAGCGCGAACAGCTTCCCCGCCACCTTGAAGACCGAGGTCTCGGGCCCGAAGGGGAACTCCTCGGTGGCGTCGTTGAACTCCAGGCAGAAAGCGCGCAGCCGGTCCGGGGTCATTCCTGTCCCTTCCCCTCCGCTCCGGCCGGGGCGACCGGCTCGACGAGCACGGTGACGATCTTGTTCCGGCGGCCGGCCGGGGCCTCGGCGGTCAGCCGCAGCTCCCGTCCGTCCGGCAGGGTGACGACGGCCGAGGCGCCGGCGATCGGGACGCGGCCGAGGGCCTTGGCGAGCAGCCCGCCGACGGTCTCCACGTCCTCGTCGTCGAACTCGTCGGGGCCGAAGCCGTACAGCTCGCCCAGGTCGCCGATGTCGAGGCGGGCGGTGACCCGGTGGCGGTCGTCGCCGAGCTCCTGGACGGGCGGCAGCTCCCGGTCGTACTCGTCGGTGATCTCGCCGACGATCTCCTCCAGGATGTCCTCGATGGTGACGATGCCGGCCGTGCCGCCGTACTCGTCGATGACGACGGCGACGTGGTTGCGCTCCTGCTGCATCTCGCGCAGCAGGTCGCCGGCGTTCTTGGTGTCGGGGACGAAGGCCGCCGCGCGCATCGCGGTGGAGACCAGGTCGGCCTCGGCGTCGCGGTTGATGTGCGTCTTGCGGACCAGGTCCTTCAGGTACACGATCCCGACGATGTCGTCCTCGTTCTCCCCCGTCACCGGGATGCGGGAGAAGCCGGAGCGCAGCGCGAGCGTGAGGGCCTGCCGGACGGTCTTGTACCGCTCGATGCAGATGAGGTCGGTGCGCGGCACCATCACCTCGCGGACCAGGGTGTCGCCGAGCTCGAAGACCGAGTGCACCATGCGGCGCTCGTCGTCCTCGATCAGCGACTCCTGCTCGGCGAGGTCCACCATCGCCCGCAGCTCGGCCTCGGAGGCGAAGGGGCCCTTGCGGAAGCCCTTGCCGGGGGTGAGCGCGTTGCCGATGAGGATCAGCAGCTGCGGGATGGGGCCCATGATCCGGGCCAGCGGCAGGAGGACGTACGCGGCGGCGGTCGCGGTGTTCAGCGGGTGCTGGCGGCCGATGGTGCGCGGCGAGACGCCGACAGCCACGTAGCTGACCAGGACCATCACGGCGATGGCGACGAGGAGCGCCTCCCAGGTCTCCGGGAAGTACTCCAGGCAGGCGTAGGTGACGAGGACGCCGGCCGCCATCTCGCAGGCGACGCGGACGAGCAGCGCCACGTTGAGGTAGCGGGTGGGGTCGGCGGCGACCTGGGCGAGCTTCTCGGCGCCGCGCCGCCCGGAGCGGACGGCCTCGGCGGCCCGGAAGCTGGAGACGCGGGCGAGCCCGGCCTCGGCGCAGGCGGCGAGCCAGGCGACGACGACCAGGGCGACCGCGCCGAGGATCAGCTGGATGCTCATCGGGCGCGCGGCGTCAGTTGACGGTCGGGGCCGGGGACGGGCCGGTGAGGCCCTTCTCGGCGCGCCATCCGTCGACGATGGCCGCCTGGAGGCCGAACATCTCGGCCTTCTCGTCGGGCTCCTCGTGGTCGTAGCCGAGGAGGTGGAGGACGCCGTGGACGGTGAGCAGCTGGAGCTCCTCGTCCATGGAGTGGCCGGTCTCGGCGTCCTCGCCCTGCTTCTTGGCGACCTCGGGGCAGAGCACGATGTCGCCGAGGAGCCCCTGCGGGGGCTCCTCGTCGTCCTTGGCCGGCGGGCGCAGCTCGTCCATCGGGAAGGACATGACGTCCGTCGGTCCGGGGAGGTCCATCCACTGGATGTGGAGCTGCTCCATCGCCTCCGCGTCCACCACGATCACCGAGAGTTCGGAGAGCGGGTGGATGCGCATGCGGCCGAGGGCGTAGCGGGCGATGTCCAGGATCGCCTGCTCGTCGACCTCGGTGCCGGACTCGTTGTTGACGTCGATCGACATGTGCGGTGCTTCTACTTCCCGTTGCGGCCGGTGCGCTGCTCGTTGGCGCTGTCGTACTTCTCGTACGCGTCGACGATACGGCCGACGAGCTTGTGCCGGACGACATCCTGGGACGTGAGCGTCGAGAAGTGGACGTCGGGAACCCCGTCGAGGATGTCCCGGACCTGCCGCAGACCGCTCTTCGTGCCGTTCGGCAGATCGACCTGGGTGACGTCACCGGTGATGACGATCTTCGAGTCGAAGCCGAGGCGGGTGAGGAACATCTTCATCTGCTCGGGGTTCGTGTTCTGCGCCTCGTCGAGGATGATGAACGCGTCGTTGAGCGTCCGGCCCCGCATGTACGCCAGCGGCGCGACCTCGATCGTCCCGCTCGCCATCAGCTTGGGGATGGAGTCCGGGTCGAGCATGTCGTGCAGGGCGTCGTAGAGCGGGCGCAGGTACGGGTCGATCTTCTCGTAGAGCGTGCCGGGCAGGAAGCCGAGCCGCTCGCCGGCCTCGACCGCCGGGCGGGTCAGGATGATCCGGGTGACCTGCTTGGACTGCAGGGCCTGGACCGCCTTGGCCATCGCCAGGTAGGTCTTGCCGGTGCCGGCGGGACCGATGCCGAAGACGATCGTGTGCTTGTCGATCGCGTCGACGTACCGCTTCTGGTTGAGGGTCTTGGGACGGATGGTGCGGCCCCGGCTGGAGAGGATGTTCTGGGTGAGCACCTCGGCCGGGGTCTCGTCGGCGCCTGCGCCGTCGTCGCTCGCCTTGAGCATGGCGATGGAGCGTTCCACTGCGTCCTCCGTCATCGGCTGACCGGTGCGGAGCACCAGCATCATCTCGTCGAACAGGCGCTGGACGAGGGCGACTTCCGCGGGGTCGCCGACCGCGCTGACCTGATTGCCCCGGACGTGGATGTCCGCCCGGGGGAACGCCTGCTCGATCACGCGGAGCAGGGAGTCGCCGGAACCGAGGACGGTCACCATGGGGTGCTTGGCGGGCACCGCGAAGTGGGCGCGGGCCTCGCCCGGCGTTCCGTTGGGGGCTGTGGGTGTCTGCGTCATGGGCCGGCACTCTGGCCTGCGCATACCTCCTGCTGCGGGGTTCTCGCTGCTCGACAACCTCTCGCACCCAGCCTACGACCTGGTACCGGTGAGCCCGAAGCGGTTTACGGGACGGCCGCCCGGAAGCCGATGGTGGGCACCGCCCGCCGGGGCGGCCAGGGGCGGGCGGGGGCCGGCAGGAGGTCCTCCAGGAAGGCGTAGCGGGCCCGCAGCGCCTCGGGGTCCTGGCGGTCGTCGTGCTGGACGTGCTGCCACCAGGCGGCGATCTCGGTCCAGGTGGGGGCGGAGAGGGAGCCGCCGAACTCCTGGACGGAGAGGGCGGCGGTGAGGCCGGCGAAGGCGAGCCGGTCGGCCAGCGGCCAGTCGGCGAGGGTGCCGGTGACGAAGCCCGCGACGAAGACGTCGCCGGCGCCGGTGGGGTCGAGGGCCTCGACGCGGATGGCGGGGACCTCGGCGGTCTCGCCGGTGGCGCCGTCGACCGCGTAGGCGCCCTCGGCGCCGAGGGTGACCACGGCGTAGCGGACCTTGTCGGCGAGGGCGCGGGCGGCGGCGCGGGGGCAGTCGGTGCGGGTGTAGCGCATCGCCTCGGCGGCGTTGGGCAGGAACGCCTCGCAGTGCTCCAGGTCGGTCAGGCCGGCCAGGTCCCAGCGGCCGGTCTCGTCCCAGCCGACGTCGGCGAAGACCCGGGCGCCGTCGCGGGCGGCGCGGGCGACCCATTCCTCGGTGCGGCCGGGGGCGAGGGAGGCGACGGCGGCGCGGGCGAGCGGCGGGTGGACGGCGGCCCCGTCGGGGTGGGGGGCCTCGTGGCCGTGGGAGACCATCGTGCGCTCTCCCTCGTAGGCCATGGAGACGGTGACCGGGGAGTGCCAGCCCTCGACGGTGCGGGAGAGCGAGAGGTCGATGCCCTCGCCCTGTGCGAGGGCGTCCCAGCAGTACTCGCCGTAGTGGTCGTCGCCGAAGGCGGCGGCGAGGGAGGTGCGCAGGCCGAGGCGGGCGAGGGCGGTGGCCATGTTGGCGACGCCGCCGGGGCTGGAGCCCATGCCGCGGGCCCAGGACTCGGTGCCGCGGACGGGGGCGCTGTCGAGGCCGGTGAAGATGATGTCGAGGAAGACCGTGCCGGTGAGGAAGACGTCGCAGGCCGGGTCGGCGGGCTCGCGGACGGTCTCCAGCGGGTCGATGCCGGGCTCCTGGCGGGGCCGCGGGCCGTGCGCGGCCCCGTGCTGGTCGGCGGGCCGTCCGGCGGCCGGCTCGGCGTGCGGCGCTCCGCGCCGGTCTCCGCGCGGGTCCGCGCCCTGGTCTCCGCGCGGGTCCGCGCCCTGGTCTCCGCTCTGGTCTCCGCTGGCTGTGCTCACGGCGAAACTCCCCGGTCGTGGTGCGGCGGGATCGGCACCGGGTGCCGATCCGGACAGTGTGCCCGATGGGGTGGGGGTGACGGCGGTGACGCGACGGATCGCCGTCGGTTACCCCGGACCGCCTTCCCCAAACCGATTGTGTCCCGTCTCACAGGACGAATCGGGGGAGAGCACCTTCTCCGCCCATTCGGTTGCTTGATACACATGGTGCCGCGACCCCGTGGATCACCGGGCGCCGTCTCATTCCCCCGTTCAGTTCCTGGAACGCCCATGCCGTCGCGCCCGCGCGCCCGGGGGGCCCTCGCCGCCCTCGTCGCCCTCTTCACGGCCGGTTATCTCGCCCCGTACCTGCTGCCGACCGTCGTCGGCCGGCTCGCCGCCGGACTCGGCCTCGGCCCGTCCCAGGCCGGCCTGGTGGGCTCGGTGCTGCTGCTCGGCTCCGCCGCCGCCGGTTTCACGCTCGCCGCGCGCGTGGAACGGATCGGCCCGCGCCGGGCCGCCCGGCTCGGACTGCTCGCCATGGCCCTGGGGTACGGCTCCGCCGCCGCGACCGGCACCCTGCCGCTGGTGGTCGCGGGGGTGGTCCTCGGCGGCTTCGGCTCGGGCACGGCGACGGCGGTGGCGGCCTCCGGGATCGCCGGGCAGCCGGATCCGCAGCGGGCGTCCACGCTGGGCCTGCTGTCGGTGTCGGCGGCGGCCGGCGCCCTGTACCTGACGCTGCCGCGGCTCGGCGGCGGCCACTCCCCGCCGCTCCTGGCGCTCGCGGGCGCGGCGGTCCTGGTGTGGCCGGTGACGGGCCGGCTGCCGGCCGCCACGCGCGCGCACCGGGGCGCTCCCGCCCCGGAGACCGCGGGCCCGCTCCCCCACCGGCGGGCGGGCGCCGTGCTCGCCGGCTGCCTCCTGTGCTGGTCCCTCGCCCAGAACGCGCTCTGGGGTGTGAGCGGCCGGATCGGCACCGGTCAGGCGGGGCTCTCCGAGGTCACCGTCGGCGCCGTCTTCGCGCTGGCGCTCGGCGCGGGCCTGGCCGGTGTGACGGCCGCCGGGGCGCTCGGCTCGCGGCTCGGCCGCGCGGTGCCGATCGGCGTCGGCACGGTCCTGATCGCGGCCTGCGTCCTGCTCGGTTCGGCCGCCGAAGGGCTGGCCTCCTTCGCGACCGGCGAGATCCTGTGGAACGCCGTCTACCCGGTGGTCCTCTCGTACGTCCTCGGCCTCGCCGCCTCCCTCGACCCGCGCGGCCGCTGGGCCGTCCTGGTCGGGTCGGCGTCCTCGCTCGGCACGGCCTGCGGCCCGCTGGCCGGCAGCGTCCTCTCGGAGGCGGCCGGCTATCCGGGCATGGGCGTGGTCCTGGCCGCCCTCCTCCTGCTGGTGGCCGCCCCGATGACCGCGGTGGCCCGGCACGCCTCCGGCCGTCCCCTGGTCCCCGGGTCCATCCGCCGCCGCGGCGGCGCCCCCGCCGCGTTCGTCGCGGGCGCGGCCCCGGCGACGACGGCGCTCCTCCCCCAGGTCGGCGCCCCCGAGCAGGAGATCGCCCCGATCCCGGGGCCCGCCCGCCGCGGGCCGGCCCGGTCCGCCTTCCGCCTGGCCCGCCCGTCGGGCCGGGGCTGACACCCCCGTCCCGCCACGGCGGGACGGGGCCCGCGCGTCAGAAGGCGTACGCCTCCACCTCGGCCAGGTAGCGGGCGCGGCGGGGCTCGTCGTCCTCCAGGAAGGAGGCTTCGAAGGAGTGCCGGGCGAGGGTCCGCAGCTGCTCCGGGCCGAGGGCCAGGGCGTCGCGGACGGCGTCGTAGTTGTCGCCGGCGTAGCCGCCGAAGTAGGCCGGGTCGTCGGAGTTGACGGTGACCAGGAGGCCGGCGTCCATCATGGCGCGCAACGGGTGGTCGGCGAGGGTGTCGATCACCCGGAGCCGCACGTTCGACAGCGGGCAGAGGGTGAGCGGGATCCGCTCGCGGGCGAGCCGCTCGACGAGCTCCGGGTCCTCCATGCAGCGCAGGCCGTGGTCGATCCGTTCGACGCCGAGGACGTCGAGGGCCTCCCGGACGTACGCCGCGGGGCCCTCCTCTCCGGCGTGCGCGACCCGGCGCAGGCCGAGCCGGGCGGCCTCCTCGTACACCGCGCGGAACTTGGCCGGCGGGTGGCCGGCCTCGGCCGAGTCGAGGCCGACGCCGGTGATCCGGTCCAGGTACGGCTCCGCGGCCTCCAGGGTGGCGAGCGCCGACTCGGCGGACTCGTCGCGCAGGAAGCACAGGATGAGCCGGGTGGAGATCCCGTACCGCTCCTCGGCCCGGTCGAGGGAGGCGGTGAGCCCCTCGATCACGGTGCCGATCGGGACGCCCCGCGAGGTGTGCGCCTGCGGGTCGAAGAAGATCTCGGCGTGCCGGACACCCTGGGCGGCGGCCCGCTCCAGGTAGGCGTCGGCGAGCGCGGTGAAGTCCTCGGGGGTGCGCAGGACCGCCATCAGGGCGTAGTAGAGGTCCAGGAAGGACTGGAGGTCGCCGAAGCGGTAGGCGGCGCGCAGCTCCTCGGTGTCCGCGTACGGCAGGGTGACGCCGTTGCGGGCGGCGAGGGCGAAGGCCAGCTCGGGTTCGAGGGTGCCTTCGATGTGGAGGTGGAGTTCGGCCTTGGGGACGGGCATGTTCACGTTCGTTTCGGTACGGGGACCCTCATCAGGTCCTGGGCAATGCTCAGCTCGCCCTCGAATCCGGCGGCCCGGGCCTGCCGTTCGAACTCCGAGGGGTCGGAGTAGCGCTGCGAGAAGTGGGTGAGGACGAGGTGCCGGACGCCGGCGTCGCGGGCGACGGCGGCGGCCTGCCCGGCGGTCAGGTGGCCGTGGTCCTCGGCGAGCCGGACGTCCTCGTCGAGGAAGGTCGACTCGATGACGAGCATGTCGGCGCCCTCCGCGAGGGCGTGCACGCCGTCGCAGAGGCGGGTGTCCATGACGAAGGCGAAGCGCTGGCCGCGCCGGACCTCGCTGACCTCGTCCAGACCGACCCCGCCGAGCCGGCCCTCGCGCTGGAGGCGGCCCACGTCGGGGCCCTTGATGCCGTGCGCGGCGAGCCGCCCGGGCAGCAGCCGGCGCCCGTCGGGCTCGGTGAGCCGGTAGCCGAAGGACTCGACGGGGTGGGAGAGCCGGCGGGCCTCCAGGGTGAAGGCGCCGGTGACGGCGAGGACGCCGTCGTCCGCCACCGGGGCCTCGGTCAGCTCGACGGACTCGCGGTAGGCGGTGGCGTACCGCAGCCGCTCGAAGAAGTGCTGCCCGCTCGCCGGGTAGTGGGCGGTGACCTGGTGCGGGACCTGGTCGAGGTTGATCCGCTGGATCACCCCGGCCAGGCCCAGCGAGTGGTCGCCGTGGAAGTGCGTGACGCAGATCCGGTGCAGGTCGTGCGCGGCGACCCCGGCCCGCAGCATCTGGCGCTGGGTGCCCTCGCCGGGGTCGAAGAGGAGGCCGTGACCGTCCCAGCGCAGCAGGTACCCGTTGTGGTTGCGGTGGCGGGTCGGGACCTGGCTGGCGGTGCCGAGGACGACCAGTTCGCGGACGGACACGTGGCTATCCGGGGGGCCAGTTGAGGCCGCGGCCGCCCAGCACGTGCGCGTGCGCGTGGAAGACGGTCTGGCCGGCGCCGGCGCCGGTGTTGAGGATGATCCGGTAGCCGCTGCCGTCGACCTTCTCCTGCTCGGCGACCTCTCCGGCCTCGCGCAGCACGTCGGCGGCGACGCTCGGCGCCGCGGCGGCGAGCGAGGCGGCGTCCGGGTAGTGGAGGCGCGGGATGACGAGCACGTGGGTGGGCGCCTGCGGGTTGATGTCGCGGAAGGCCAGCGTGGTCTCGGTCTCGCGGACGAGCGTCGCCGGCACCTCCCCCGCCACGATCTTGCAGAACAGGCAGTCGCTCTGCGGCTCTCCGGCCATGCTCCGGGCCTCCTCGCCCTCGGGTGGTCAGTACCTGCGCATGCTATCCGGCGGCCCCGGTCAGTCCTTGGGCATCCGCCGGTTGAGGGCCGAGCGGCTCACCCAGTACGTGATGACCACGGCCCAGAAGAGCGGTGTCCCGAGCGCCCCGACGATCCCGGTCTCGAAGCTCCACAGCGCCATGGTGACCGCCGAGTACAGGCCGAGGAGCCCGACGGCGGCGGCCATCGCGAGCACCGGCCGGCAGTTGCGGGCGACCAGCAGCATCGGGCGGCGCAGCCGGGGCGGCACCCGGCGGCCCATCCACACGGCCCAGCCGGCCCAGGAGCCGGCGAGGACGGCGGCCCCGATGACGAAGGGCACGATCGCCTCGGCGCCGGTCGCCCCGGTCCGGACCGGGGCGGAGCCGAACACGGAGGCGAGGAAGCCGATCAGGGCGACCCAGCGGGCGCCGGCGGCGGTCCCCCAGGCCATCGCCTCCAGGTTGTAGCGGGCCTTGCGGTCGTCGAGGTCGAGCGCGGCGGAGGCGACGAAGCCCTCGGCGGCCTGGGTCCAGGCACCGCGCCGGAACCAGCGGCGGCGCAGCTTCAGCAGGGAGAGGTTGTTGTGGGCCTCGCTGCTCTGCGGGTTGAGCCGCAGCGTCGTCTCGTACGCCCGCCGGGCGGTGTCGTGGTCGCCGCGCCGCTGGGCGGTGAGGCCGACGAGGAAGTGGGCGGCGTCCTCCTCCGGGCCGAGGGCGACGGCCGTCCTGGCGGCCTCGTAGGAGGCGGCGCGGCGGGCCCGGTCGCGGCCGCCGCCGGCCTCCGCGGTCTCGGCGAGCGCGGTGCCGAGGGCGTAGTGGCTGCCCCAGAACTGCGGGGCCAGCTCGACCGTGCGGTGGGCGGCGGCCTCGGCCTCCCCGTACCGCTTGAGGGAGAGCAGGATCTGGGTGCGCATCAGGTGCGCCATCACCAGGTCGGGCTCGGCGCGCAGGGCCCGCTCGACGGCGACGAGGGCGGCCGGGTGGTCGCCCGCCCGGTGCAGGCAGCGGGCGAGCAGGGTGAGCGCGTCGGCGTCCTCGGGGTCGTCGGCGAGGTGCCGGGCGGCGAGCTCCCCGGCCTGCTCGTACCGGCCGGCCTCGTACAGCGCCTCGGCCCGGGCGAGTGCGGTGGGCGTGGTCACAGCTTGCGCTTCCGCTTCAGGTAGGCGAGGAGGTCGTCGTAGAGACCGCCCTCGTTGGCGAACATGGCGACGTTCCGGGCGGCCGCGAACCAGGGCTCGGTGGAGGGCCGGATCTGCTTGGCGGCGCCGAGCAGGTCCTTGGTGGTGATGAGCCGGACGGAACCGGTGCGGGCGGAGTCGAGGAGGGCGGTCTCGGCGGCGGTCTCGCACAGGTGGGCGAGGTCGGCGCCGGAGAAGTCCTCGGTGACCTTGACGAGCTTGCCGAGGTCGACGGCCTCGATGGGCCGGTCGCGCAGGTGGTAGCGGAGGATCGCCTCGCGGGCGGGGGCGTCCGGCGGCAGCACGAGCAGGGTGCGGTCGAGCCGGCCGGGGCGGCGCAGGGCGAGGTCGACGTCCCAGGGCACGTTGGTGGCGGCGAGGACGAAGATCCCCTCGTTGCCGGCGCCGGAGGCGATGCCGTCGAGTTCGGTGAGCAGCTGGTTGACGACGTTGCGGAGCCCGTTGTTGTGGGTGCGGGAGCGCTTGCCGCCGAGGGCGTCCAGCTCGTCGAGGAAGACCACGCAGGGGGCCTGCCGGCGGGCGGTCTCGAAGATGTCGTGGATGTTCTTCTCGGAGGCCCCGATCCACATGTCGAGGACGTCGGAGAGCGAGACGGTGAGGAAGTTCGCGCCGAGTTCACCGGCGACGGCCCGGGCGATGAAGGTCTTGCCGCAGCCGGGCGGACCGTAGAGGAGGAGCCCGCCGCGGAGCGACTTGCCGTAGAGGCGGCGGAGTTCGGGGTTGCGCATGGGGGCCAGGAAGGCGGCTTCGAGCCGGTCCTTGACGTCCGTCATGCCGCCGACGTCGGCGAGGCGTACGGCGCCGGGCGCGTCCACGTCCCAGGCGGCGGCGTCCCCGGCGATCCCGTCCCCTCCCTCGGCCTGCGGCTCCTCCAGGAACCGCGGCCCGACCAGGTCCGACACCTGCTCCTCGGCGGCGGCCCAGTCGAACGAGGGGTTCGGCCCGGGCCGCGCGGAAGCGGGCGGCGGCGCCTGCTCCGGCGCCCGCTCCGGCGTCTCGGGGCCTGCGGCCGGGGGCTCGGGTCGTACGGCCGGAGCCTCGGGCCGTGCGGCCGGGGGTTCGGGCGCCGGCGGCATGCCCATGGCGCGGAGCATCAGCGCCCGGGCGCCGGCGTCGCCGGGCGCGTGCTGGAGGGCGGCGGCGGCCTCCGCGACGGCCTCGTCGTTCCGTCCCTCCGCGAGGAGGAGTTCGGCGAAGTGGAGGCGCAGGGGCACGTCGCCGGGCGCGGCGGCGACCGCGGCGCGCAGACTGCGGAGGAGGGGGGACTCGTCGGCCATACGGGTCAGCCTAGAAAAGACCCGCGGCGCCCGGACAGCGGGTCCCCCGCCGGCGGTGGTTCAGCCCCAGCGGCCGGTGCGGCCGAGGACGAGGGCGGTGGCCGCGGTACCCGCCGTGGAGGTGCGCAGGACGCTGCGGCCGAGCCGGTGCGGCGTCGCCCCGGCGGCCTCGAAGGCGGCCAGCTCCTCCGGGGAGACCCCGCCCTCGGGGCCGACGACCAGCACGATCGAACCCTTCGCGGGGAGTTCGGCGGTGGCGAGGGCGCCGCTGGGGTGGTCGCGGTCCTCGTGCAGCACGGCCGCGAAGTCCGCGGTGGCGAGGAGCGCGGCGACCTGCTTGGTGGTCATGAGCTCCGCGACCTCGGGGAAGCGGGTGCGGCGGGACTGCTTGCCGGCCTCGCGGGCGGTGGAGCGCCACTTGGCGAGCGCCTTGAGGCCGCGGTCGCCGCGCCACTGGGTGATGCAGCGGGAGGCCGCCCACGGCACGATCGCGTCGACGCCGGTCTCCGTCATGGTCTCCACGGCGAGCTCGCCCCGGTCCCCCTTGGGCAGGGCCTGGACGACGGTGATCCGCGGCTCCTCGGCGGGGTCGTCGTGGTCCGCCGTCACCTCCACGGTCAGCCGGTCCTTGCCCTCGGCCTCCCGCACCACGCACTCCGCCCAGCGGCCCCGCCCGTCGGTGAGGACGAGCTCCTCGCCGGCCTGGAGCCGCTTCACGGAGACGGCGTGCCGCCCCTCGGGCCCCTCCAGGACGAAGGTGCCGGCGCCGGGGACGGCGTCGACGACGAAGACGGGGGCGGTCATGAGGCACTCCTGAGGGCCGGGTCGGCGAGGTCGGTGAGGGCGGTGTCGAGTTCGGCGGCGAGCACCTCGACCAGCTCCCCCGCGGGCAGCTCGCGGGCCAGCCGGTGGCCCTGGCCCGCCCACAGGGCCATGCCCTGGGCGTCGCCGGCGCCGGCCGCGGCCTTCCGCAGCGGGGCGGTGAGGTGGTGGATCTCGGGGTAGCCGGCGGGGGCGTACGGGCCGTGCTCGCGCATGAAGCGGTTGACGAGCCCGCGGGCCGGACGGCCGGAGAACGCCCGGGTGAGGGCGGTGCGGGTGAAGAGCGGGTCGGTCAGGGCCCGCTTGTGCAGCGGGTCGGCGCCGGACTCGGGACAGACGAGGAAGGCGGTGCCGAGCTGCGCGGCGGCCGCCCCGGCGGCGAGCACCGCCGCGATCTGCGCGCCGCGCATCAGGCCCCCGGCGGCGACCAGCGGCAGCGCCGTGGCCTCCCGGACCTGGGTGAGCAGGGCGAGCAGACCGGTGCCGGGCTGCTCCTCGGCCGGGTCGTCGCGGTAGGTGCCCTGGTGGCCGCCGGCCTCGACGCCCTGGACGCACAGCGCGGCGGCGCCGGCCGCCTGGGCCGCGCGGGCCTCCTCGGCGGAGGTGACCGTGACGATCGTGTACGTGCCGGCGCGGGCGAACGCCTCAAGGGTCTCGGGCTTCGGGCAGCCGAAGGTGAAGGAGACGACGGGGACCGGGTCCTCCAGGAGGATCGCCAGCTTGGACTCGTACCCGTCGTCGCGGCAGTCGTCGGTCTCGCCGAGCGGGGTCGCGTACCAGCCGGCCTCGCCGGCGAGCTGGTGGCGGTAGACCTCGATGGCCGCGGGGTCGACCGAGGGGCCGGTCTGGGGCATGAAGACGTTGACGCCGAAGGGGTGTCCGGTCAGTCCACGGACCTGCTTGATCTCCTGGTAGAGGCTGCCGGCCGTCTTGTACCCGGCGGCGAGGAAGCCGAGCGCGCCCGCCTCACCGACGGCTCCGACGAGCGCGGGACGGGAAGCGCCACCCGCCATGGGGGCCTGCACGATCGGGTACCGGAAGAGATCGTTCAGTGCGGTGGTGGACATATGGGCATCGTGTCATGCCCCTCCCCGGAGACGGGAAAGGGGCGGCACTCAGAGTGCCGCCCCTCTCACGCACCGGTCACGTACGCCCGTTGAACGCGTCCTTCAGCCGCGAGAACAGACCCTGCTGACCGGGCTGGAACTGGCCCGTGGGCCGCTCCTCGCCGCGCAGCTTGGCCAGTTCGCGCAGGAGGCGCTCCTGCTCGGGGTCGAGCTTGGTCGGGGTCTGCACCTCGACGTGGACGATCAGGTCGCCGCGGCCGTTGCCCCGCAGGTGCGTGATGCCCCGGCCGTGCAGCGGAACCGACTGGCCCGACTGCGTGCCCGGGCGGATGTCGATCTCCTCCAGGCCGTCGAGCGTCTGGAGCTGCACCTTCGTGCCGAGCGCGGCCGCCGTCATCGGCAGGGTGACCGTGCAGTGCAGGTCGTCGCCGCGCCGCTGGAAGACCTCGTGCGGGGTCTCCTGGATCTCGACGTACAGGTCGCCGGCGGGGCCGCCGCCAGGGCCGACCTCGCCCTCGCCCGCGAGCTGGATCCGGGTGCCGTTGTCGACACCGGCCGGGATCTTCACCGTCAGCGTGCGGCGCGACCGGACCCGGCCGTCGCCCGCGCACTCGGGGCACGGGGTCGGGACGACCGTGCCGAAGCCCTGGCACTGCGGGCAGGGCCGGGAGGTCATGACCTGGCCGAGGAACGACCGGGTGACCTGCGAGACCTCGCCGCGGCCGCGGCACATGTCACAGGTCTGCGCGGAGGTGCCGGGGGCGGCACCCTCACCCGAACAGGTGGTGCAGACGACGGCCGTGTCGACCTGGATGTCCTTGGTGGTGCCGAAGGCCGCCTCGTTGAGGTCGATCTCCAGGCGGATCATGGCGTCCTGGCCGCGGCGGGTCCGCGAGCGCGGGCCGCGCTGCGAGGCCGTGCCGAAGAAGGCGTCCATGATGTCGGAGAAGTTGCCGAAGCCACCGGCCCCGAACCCGCCCGCGCCCCCGCCGCCGGAGGCGGAGAGGGGGTCGCCGCCGAGGTCGTAGACCTGCTTCTTCTGCGGGTCCGACAGGACCTCGTAGGCGGCGTTGATCTCCTTGAACCGCTCCTGCGTCTTCGGGTCCGGATTGACGTCCGGGTGAAGCTCGCGGGCGAGGCGGCGGAAAGCCTTCTTGATCTCGTCCTGGGACGCGTCGCGGCGTACGCCGAGTGTGGCGTAGTAGTCCGTGGCCACTTACGACTCCGCCAGGATCTGTCCGACGTAACGTGCCACTGCGCGTACCGCTCCCATCGTTCCGGGGTAGTCCATGCGGGTCGGTCCGACCACGCCGAGTTTGGCGACTGCCTCGCCGCCCGAACCGTAGCCGACCGAGACGACGGACGTGGAGTTCAGTCCCTCGTAGGCGTTCTCGTGCCCGATGCGTACGGTCATGCCCGATTCCTTGACCTCGCCGAGCAGCTTGAGGAGCACGACCTGCTCCTCGAGCGCCTCCAGGACGGGCCTGATCGTCAGGGGGAAGTCGTGTCCGAAGCGGGTGAGATTGGCGGTGCCGCCGATCATCAGCCGCTCCTCGTGCTCCTCCACGAGCGTCTCCAGGAGGGTCGCCAGCACGGTCGAGACCGTGGCGCGGTCCTCGGGTTCCTCGAAGGACTCGGGGAGGTCCTGCACCAGCTGCGGCACGTCGGCGAAGCGACGGCCGCCGACCCGGCTGAGGAGCCGGGCCCGCAGATCGGCGAGGGAGGTCTCGCCGAAGGGCGCGGGGCAGTCGATCACCCGCTGCTCGACCCGCCCGGTGTCCGTGATCAGCACGAGCATCAGCCGGGCCGGGGCCAGCGACAGCAGCTCGACGTGCCGGATGGAGGAGCGGGTCAGCGACGGGTACTGGACGACGGCGACCTGCCGGGTCAGCTGCGCGAGCAGCCGCACCGTGCGGCCCACGACGTCGTCGAGGTCCACGGCGCCGTCGAGGAAGTTGTGGATGGCGCGCCGCTCGGGGGTCGAGAGCGGCTTGACGCCGGCCAGCCGGTCCACGAAGAGCCGGTAGCCCTTGTCCGTGGGGATCCGGCCCGCGCTGGTGTGGGGCTGGGCGATGTACCCCTCCTCCTCCAGCACCGCCATGTCGTTGCGCACGGTGGCGGGCGACACGCCGAGCTTGTGACGCTCGGTGAGCGCCTTGGAACCGACCGGTTCCTCCGTCCCGACATAGTCCTGGACGATGGCGCGCAGCACCTCGAGTCTGCGTTCGCTCAGCACGCGCACACCTCCCGCTCCAGCCGTTCCGGTTGCTCCGCTTTTGGCACTCACCCTGTCCGAGTGCCAGGAATCCCCCGGCCAGTGTACGGCCGGGCCCGTCGCTCCTGGCAAGGAGGCGGACCCGCTAGCGTCGGCCCCATGCACATCGACGAGGCGGTCTGGGCGGCTCAGGGGTGGGAACGGCTCGCGGACGGGGTCGGCCGCAGACGGCTCCCCGGCTGGGACGCGACGACCGGACTGGTCGTGGGAGAACGGGCGGTGCTGCTGTACGACACCGGCTCCTCGCTCGCCGAGGGCGCCGCGATCCGGGCCCAGGCGGAGGCGATCACCGGCGGCCGGCGCGTGACGCACATCGCACTCGGCCACCCCCACTTCGACCACGTCCTCGGCACCGCCGCCTTCGCCGGCGCGGAGGTCTTCGGCGCGGTCGGCACCGACGACCTCCTCGCCTCCGACCGGACCCGCGCGGAGCTGTACACGGACGCGGTACGCCACGGGGCCGACGAGCGGGCCGCGGCCGCGGCGACGGAGGCGCTGGTGGCCCCGCGCTCCACCGTCACCGGCGAGTGGACGCTCGACCTCGGCGGCCGGCAGGTCCTCCTCGCCAACGTGGGTCCCGGCCACACCGGCCACGACCTGGTCCTCCTGGTCCCGGGCGAGCGCGAGACCGTCTTCTGCGGCGACCTGGTCGAGGAGTCCGGCGAACCGCAGGCGGGCCCCGACGCGATCGGCGGCCGCTGGCCCGACGCCCTCGACCGCCTCCTCGCCCTCGGCGGCGAGGACGCCCAGTACGTCCCGGGCCACGGCGCGGTCGTCGACGCGGCCTTCGTCCGACGCCAGCGCGATGAACTGGCACGCCGCTTCCAGGTGTCGTAGCGTCCCCGGAATGCGCAGCTACGACCCGGACCTGACGCCCTCCTGGAAGAAGCAGGCCCCCGCCCCCGAGGTCCCGGCCGAACCGGACCTGGTGGTGGAGGAGGTCTCGACCGGTTTCTGCGGGGCCGTGATCCGCTGCGAGGCGGGCACGGTGACGCTGGAGGACCGCTTCGGCAAGCACCGGGTCTTCCCGCTGGACCCGCGCGGCTTCCTCCTGGAGGGCCGCGTGGTGACCCTGGTGCGCCCCGTGTCCGGCGGACCGGCCCGCCCGGCCCGTACGGCCTCGGGCTCGATCGCCGTCCCCGGCGCGCGCGCCCGGGTGGCGCGGGCGAGCCGCATCTACGTGGAGGGCCGCCACGACGCCGAGCTGGTCGAGCGGGTCTGGGGCGACGACCTGCGCGTCGAGGGCGTGGTGGTGGAGTACCTGGAGGGCGTCGACCACCTCCCGGAGATCGTCGCCGAGTTCGCCCCGGGCCCGGACGCCCGCCTCGGCGTCCTCGTCGACCACCTGGTCCCCGGCTCCAAGGAGTCCCGCATCGCCGCCGGGATCACCTCGCCCGACGTCCTGGTGGTCGGCCACCCGTACATCGACGTCTGGCAGGCGGTGAAGCCGTCCGTCCTCGGCATCCGGGCCTGGCCGGAGGTCCCCCGCGGCCAGGACTGGAAGACGGGCACCTGCCGGGCCCTGGGCTGGCCCTCCGACAACACGGGCGCGGTCTGGCAGGCGATCCTGAAGCGGGTCACGTCCTACAAGGACCTGGAGCCGGCCCTGCTGGGCGCGGTGGAGCGCCTGATCGACCACGTGACGGTGGCGTAGTCGCCCCGGCCGCACTCCTGCCGCGCCTCTGCCGCGGGGCACGGGCGGGCGCGACGGGAGGGCGCACGGGCCGCGCCGCCGCCCGGACCCGCCTCCGTCAGTCCACCAGGTCCCGCACCACCGCGTCGGCGAGCAACCGCCCCCGCAGCGTCAGCACGGCCCGCCCGGCGGCGTACGGCTCCGCGTCGAGCAGCCCGTCGGCCAGCGCCCTGCGCGAGGCGTCGAGCCCCGCGGGCTTCAGCAGCCCCAGCTCGACTCCCTCGCGCAGCCGCAGCTCCAGCAGGATCCGCTCGACCCGGCGGTCCTCGCCGGACAGCAGCTCACGGCCGGCGCCCGGCGACCTCCCGGCCCCGAGCGCGGCGGCGTACGCGCCGGGGTGCTTGACGTTCCACCAGCGCACCCCGCCCACGTGCGAGTGGGCGCCGGGTCCGGCGCCCCACCAGTCGGCGCCGCGCCAGTACAGCTCGTTGTGGAGGCAGCGCCCGGCGTCGGAGGTGGCCCAGTTGGACACCTCGTACCAGGAGAACCCGGCCTTCTCGAACGCCTCGTCGGCGATCAGGTACCGGTCCGCGTGCACGTCGTCGTCGGTCATCGGCACCTCCCCGCGCCGGATCCGCCGCGCGAGCTGCGTCCCCTCCTCGACGATCAGCGCGTAGGCGCTGACGTGGTCGGGTCCGGCCCCGATGGCCGCGTCCAGGGAGGCCCGCCAGTCGTCGTCGGACTCGCCGGGGGTGCCGTAGATCAGGTCCAGGTTCACGTGGTCGAACCCGGCGGCCCGCGCCTCCGCGACGCACGCCTCCGGCCGGCCGGGCGTATGGGTCCGGTCGAGGATCTTCAGCACGTGCGGCCGGGCGCTCTGCATGCCGAAGGAGATCCGGTTGAAGCCGCCGGCCCGCAGCTCCTCCAGATACGCCGGGTCCACGGACTCCGGGTTCGCCTCGGTCGTGACCTCGGCGTCCTCGGCGAGCCCGAACTCGTCCCGGATCGCCCCCAGCATCCGGACGAGGTCGCCGGCGGCCAGCAGCGTCGGCGTACCGCCGCCGACGAAGACGGTCCGCACCGGCCGCGGGTCGTCGCCGAGCACCTTCCGGGCCAGCCGGACCTCCTCGACGACCTGCCCCGCGTAGTTGTCCCGCGAGGCGAGCACGCCGCCGGCACCGCGCAGCTCGCTCGCGGTGTACGTGTTGAAGTCGCAGTAGCCGCACCGCGTGGCGCAGTACGGCACGTGCAGATAGAAACCGAGCGGCCGCTCCCCGGCCCCTTCCAGGGCGCGCGCGGGCAGCGCCCCGTCCTCGGGCATGGGCTCACCATCGGGCAGTACGGAAGGCATGGGGTCCATTGTCCCGCACCGCCCGCGGTGGGCGTCCGCCGCCGGGGGCGCCGGCGGATCAGACCTCGCGCGACCCGGCGTACATGTCGTCGATGAGCTCCTTGTAGGTGCGCTCGACGACCGGGCGCTTCAGCTTGAGCGAGGGCGTGAGCTCGCCGTGTTCGATGTCGAGGTCGCGCGGGAGCAGCCGGAACTTCTTGATCGTCTGCCAGCGCTGGAGGCCCTCATTGAGGCGGTCCACGTAGCCCTGGACCATCGTCTCGGTCTGCGGGGCGGCGACGACCTCGGCGTAGGTCTTGCCGGCGAGGCCGTGCTCGGCGGCCCAGCCGAGGAGGGCGGGCTCGTCGAGGGCGATGAGCGCGGTGCAGTAGTTCCGGTCGGCGCCGTGGACGAGGATGTTGGAGACGAACGGGCAGACGGCCTTGAAGTGGCCCTCGACCTCGGCCGGGGCGATGTACTTGCCGCCGGACGTCTTGATCAGGTCCTTCTTGCGGTCCGTGATCTTCAGGTAGCCGTCGGCGGAGAGCTCGCCGATGTCGCCGGTGTGGAACCAGCCGTCGGCCTCCAGGACCTCGGCGGTCTTCTCGGGGAGGCCGTGGTAGCCCTCCATGATGCCGGGGCCGCGGAGCAGGATCTCGCCGTCGTCGGCGATGCGGACCTCGGTGCCGGGGAGCGGCTTGCCGACGGTGCCGGTGCGGTACGCCTCGCCGGGGTTCACGAAGGAGGCGGCGGAGGACTCGGTGAGGCCGTACCCCTCCAGGACGTGGATGCCGGCGCCGGCGAAGAAGTAGCCGATCTCGGGGGCGAGGGCGGCGGAGCCGGAGACGCAGGCGCGCAGCCGGCCGCCGAACGCCTCGCGGATCTTGGCGTAGACGAGGGCGTCGGCGACCTTGTGCTTGGCGGTGAGGCCGAAGGGCGCGGAGGCGGTGCCGGTGCGGCGGAAGTTGTCCTGGGTGGCCTTGGCGTACTCGCGGGCGACGCCGGCGGCCCACTGGAAGATCTTGTACTTGGCGCCGCCGCCGGCGCGGGCCTTGGCGGCGACCCCGTTGTAGACCTTCTCGAAGATGCGGGGGACGGCGGCCATGTAGGTCGGCTGGACCACCGGCAGGTTCTCGATGATCTTGTCGACGCGGCCGTCGACGGCGGTGACGTGGCCGACCTCGATCTGACCGGAGGTGAGGACCTTGCCGAAGACGTGGGCGAGCGGCAGCCACAGGTACTGGACGTCGTCCCGGGTGACGAGGCCGGTGGCGGCGATCGCCTTGGCCATGTACGACCAGTTGTCGTGCGGCAGGCGGACGCCCTTGGGGCGGCCGGTGGTGCCCGAGGTGTAGATGAGGGTGGCGAGCTGCTCGGCGGTGATCGCGGAGACCCGCTCCTTGACCGCCTCGGGGTGCTTCTCCAGGTAGGCGGCGCCGCGCGCCTCCAGCTCGGCGAGGGTGAGGACCCACTCCTCGGAGGTGTCCGCCCCCTCGGCGTCGACGACGATCACGTGGTGGAGGCCGGGCAGGTCGGCGCGGCGCTCGACCGCCTTGGCGAGCTGGGCGGCGTCCTCGGCGATGAGCACCTTCGACTCGGAGTCCGCGAGGATGAAGGCGGACTCGTCGGCGTTGGTCTGCGGGTAGACCGTGGTGGTGGCGGCGCCGGCGCACATCACGCCGAGGTCGGCGAGGATCCACTCGACCCGGGTGGCGGAGGCGAGGGCGACCCGCTCCTCGGGCTGGACGCCGAGGTCGATCAGACCGGCGGCGATGGCGAAGACGCGCTGTGCGGCCTCGCCCCAGCTGAGCGACTTCCAGTCGTCCGGTCCCGCGCCGGAGGCGGCGGGCACCGGATGGCGGTACGCCTCCGCGTCGGGGGTGCGCTCGACCCGTTCGAGGAAGAGCGCCGCGACGGAGGGCGGCCGGTTGTCGATCTGGGTCTGGTTGTCGCTCACGTCGTCCTCCGGGCGGCGGCAGTGCCTCTTGGCGGTGCGGTGGTCGGTGCAACTACGACTCGGTGCGAGTGGGGGCGGCGCGCACGGCTGCGCACACGTAACTAACTCGCGAGTAACCTTCGGGGGGCTTCAGATTAGAGCGCCGTCGCCCGGTACGTAAGGGCCTGTGGATAACGAACGGGTCCGTGCGCCGGTGGCACACGGACCCGTACATGTCGGCCGAGCTGACTACTTCTTGGCCTTGCCGCCGGATTCGTCGCTCGACAGGACGGCGATGAACGCCTCCTGCGGGACCTCCACGGAGCCGACCATCTTCATCCGCTTCTTGCCTTCCTTCTGCTTCTCCAGCAGCTTCCGCTTACGGGAGATGTCACCGCCGTAGCACTTGGCGAGGACGTCCTTCCGGATGGCGCGGATGGTCTCGCGGGCGATGACCCGGGAGCCGATGGCCGCCTGGATCGGCACCTCGAACGCCTGCCGCGGGATGAGCTCGCGCAGCTTGGCGACGAGCCGCACGCCGTACGCGTAGGCGGCGTCCTTGTGGGTGACGGCGGAGAACGCGTCGACCTTGTCGCCGTGCAGCAGGATGTCGACCTTGACCAGGCTGGACGCCTGCTCGCCGGTGGGCTCGTAGTCGAGGGAGGCGTAGCCGCGCGTCTTGGACTTCAGCTGGTCGAAGAAGTCGAAGACGATCTCGGCGAGGGGCAGGGTGTAGCGGATCTCGACCCGGTCCTCGGAGAGGTAGTCCATGCCGATCAGCGTGCCGCGACGGGTCTGGCAGAGCTCCATGATCGCGCCGATGAACTCGCTCGGGGCGAGGATCGTGGCGCGCACGACGGGCTCGTACACGTCGTCGATCTTGCCCTCGGGGAACTCGCTCGGGTTGGTGACCGTGTGCTCGCTGCCGTCCTCCATGACCACGCGGTAGACCACGTTGGGGGCGGTGGCGATCAGGTCGAGGCCGAACTCGCGCTCCAGCCGCTCGCGGATCACGTCGAGGTGGAGCAGACCCAGGAAGCCGACGCGGAAGCCGAAGCCGAGGGCGGCGGAGGTCTCCGGCTCGTAGACCAGCGCGGCGTCGTTGAGCTGGAGCTTGTCGAGGGCCTCGCGGAGGTCCGGGTACTCCGAGCCGTCCAGCGGGTAGAGGCCCGAGAAGACCATCGGCTTCGGGTCCTTGTACCCGCCGAGGGCCTCGGTGGCGCCCTTGTTCAGGGAGGTGATCGTGTCACCGACCTTGGACTGGCGGACGTCCTTCACACCGGTGATGAGGTAGCCCACCTCGCCGACGCCGAGACCGTCGGACGGCGTCATCTCCGGGGAGGAGACACCGATCTCCAGGAGCTCGTGGGTGGCGCCGGTCGACATCATCTTGATGCGCTCGCGCTTGTTGAGCTGCCCGTCGACGACACGGACGTACGTCACGACGCCCCGGTACGAGTCGTACACGGAGTCGAAGATCATCGCGCGGGCGGGGGCGTCGGCGACGCCCACCGGGGCCGGGACGTCCCGGACCACGCGGTCCAGCAGCGCCTCGACGCCCATGCCGGTCTTCGCGGAGACCTTGAGGACGTCCTCCGGCTGGCAGCCGATGAGGTTTGCCAGCTCCTCGGAGAACTTCTCCGGCTGGGCGGCCGGCAGGTCGATCTTGTTGAGGACCGGGACGATGGTGAGGTCGTTCTCCATCGCCAGGTAGAGGTTGGCGAGGGTCTGCGCCTCGATGCCCTGGGCCGCGTCGACCAGCAGGATCGTGCCCTCGCAGGCGGCCAGCGACCGCGAGACCTCGTACGTGAAGTCGACGTGCCCGGGGGTGTCGATCATGTTGAGGATGTGCGTACGTCCCTGCTCCGGCCCCTCGGTGGGGGCCCAGGGCAGCCGGACCGCCTGGGACTTGATCGTGATGCCGCGCTCACGCTCGATGTCCATCCGGTCGAGGTACTGGGCGCGCATCTGCCGCTGGTCGACCACACCGGTCAGCTGGAGCATCCGGTCGGCGAGCGTGGACTTGCCGTGGTCGATGTGCGCGATGATGCAGAAGTTGCGGATCAGAGCCGGGTCGGTACGGCTCGGCTCGGGCACGTTGGTAGGAGTCGCGGGCACGCAGGGTTCTCGTCTCGGGGCGGTGTTCGGAACGGATACGTAGCCCCCATCGTCCCATGCCCACGGCCGGGCGTCCGGTTCGGGCGTTCCCGGGCCTCGTTTGGGTGGCCGGGAGGGCGCCTGATACCGTGGACAGCTGTGTCTCGTATGCCCTCTCAGCTGCGTGGCACATACCTGAAGAAACATCGAACCTGTAAAGGCTCTTTCAGTGGCGAACATCAAGTCCCAGATCAAGCGGAACAAGACCAACGAGAAGGCGCGCCTGCGCAACAAGGCCGTCAAGTCGTCGCTCAAGACCGCGATCCGCAAGGCCCGCGAGGCTGTCGCCGCCGGCGACCTCGAGAAGGCCACCGTGGCCTCCCGTGCCGCCGCGCGTCAGCTCGACAAGGCTGTCTCGAAGGGTGTCATCCACAAGAACGCCGCCGCCAACAAGAAGTCGGCGCTGGCGATCAAGGTTTCCTCCCTCCAGGGCTGAGTCCGGATCTTCTGATCTCAGGCTGTACCCCGGCCGCACGGGACCCAGCGGACCCTCTCTACCGCTCCCGCCCGGCCACCCGGTCCGTACGCGAGACGCGTTCGCCACGCGTGTACGGGACCACAGAGCAGAACGACGAAGGCCCCGGCCGTTCCTTCCCCAGGACCGCCCGGGGCCTTCGCCATGCCCGCGTCCGGACAGACGGGACCTGCGCCCTGCCCGACGCCGGGTGTGCGGGGCCTGAGCCGTGCCCGCCGCCGGGCGTCCGGGGGCTTTCCACCGATGCGGGCGTCCGGGGCCTCGGTCCACGCCCGGCGCCGGGCCTAGGCTCACCGGCATGGCCGCATTCCTGCCGCTGCTCGTGATCGGTGCCTCGATCGCCGGGGTCCTGGCGCTGCTGACCCGTCTGGCGGTGGTGGCGCGTCGCCGCGGCGGCGCCGGCGCGGCCGTGGCGGCGGCGATGGCCGCCCACGACGAGGCGTTCCGCGTCACCGCCCACGAGTCCTACGTGGAGATCCAGGCCCAGGCGACCCGCAAGGCGCCGCTCCTCTCCCCCGACGGCCCCTGGCACTCCCCGTACCCGGCCGGCCCCCGCACCGGCCGCACGGCCGCGCCGCGCACCCGCCGTCGCGGCTCCGGGCTCCGCTTCCCGCGGCACCTGCGCCGCCGGCGCTGACGAGGACGGACCGCCCGGGCCGAAGCGAACGCCCCGCCGCACCGGCGGGGCGCGTCGTCAGGTGCGCCGCATCCTGGCCGCCCGCGCCACCGCGACGACCGCCTTCTCCAGGGCGTACTCGGGATCGTCCCCTCCGCCCTTCACCCCCGCGTCGGCCTCCGCGACGGCCCTCAGGGCCATGGCGACGCCGTCCGGGGTCCAGCCCCGCATCTGCTGCCGGACCCGGTCGATCTTCCACGGCGGCATGCCCAGCTCGCGCGCGAGGTCGGCGGGCCGCCCGCCGCGGGCGGACGAGAGCTTGCCGATGGCCCGGACACCCTGGGCGAGGGCGCTGGTGATGAGGACGGGCGCGACGCCGGTGGACAGCGACCAGCGCAGCGCCTCCAGCGCCTCCGCCGCCCGTCCCTCCACGGCACGGTCGGCCACGTTGAAGGACGACGCCTCGGCCCGGCCCGTGTAGTACCGGCCGACGACCGCCTCGTCGATGGTCCCGTCGACGTCCGCCGTCAGCTGGGTGACGGCGGAGGCCAGCTCCCGCAGGTCGCTGCCGATGGAGTCGACGAGCGCCTGGCACGCCTCGGGCGTGGCGGACCGCCCGAGCGTCCGGAACTCCTGCCGGACGAAGGTCAGCCGCTCCGCGGGCTTCGTGGTCCTGGGGCAGGCCACCTCCCGCGCTCCCGCCTTGCGCGCCGCGTCGAGCAGTCCCTTGCCCTTGGCGCCGCCGGCGTGGAGGAGGACGAGCGTGATGTCCTCGACGGGCGCGTCGAGGTATCCCTTGACGTCCTTGACGCTCTCCGCCGAGAGGTCCTGCGCGTTGCGCACGATCAGCACCTTGCGCTCGGCGAAGAGCGAGGGACTGGTGAGCTCGGCGAGGGACCCGGGCTGGATCTGTTCGGGGGCGAGGTCCCGCACGTCCGTGTCGGCGTCGGCGGCGCGGGCGGCCGCCACCACCTCCCGGACGGCACGGTCGAGGAGCAGGTCCTCCTGGCCCACGGCGAGCGTGACGGGGCCGAGGAGGTCGTCGCTGGAAGTCTTTCTGGTGGCCATCGCGATCCAGCATCCCACGGCCCACCGACAGGGGACCCCGGCGAGGCTCCGGCGGCCGGGCGAGAATGGCCGGGTGAGTGAACGACACGTACTGGTGCTCCCCGACCGCGACGCCGCCGAGGAGGTGGCCGAGGAGCTGTCCGGCCGCTTCGGGGTGGCCGAGGAGCCGCAGCTGGTCCGCGACGCGCTGGCCGGCGAGGACGACGCCGAGGACGCCCAGTGGCTGGTGGTGGTCGAGGACCCGGAGGGCCGGCTCGACCCGTCGGCGCTGGACTCCTTCGCCGCCGAGTACGAGGGCTGGCTGGAGGCCCCCTGACCGCCCCCTGACCTGGCTCGCGCCTCCGGGCCGCCGCGGGCCCGGCAGGATCCGAGAGGCGGCCTAGCCGGCGGCCTTCGGCACGATCTGGATGTCCAGGTCGATGGAGATGCTGGAGCCGACGGCCGCGATGCCCCGCGCGAGCAGGGTCTGCCAGGTGAGCGTGAAGTCCTCGCGGTGGAGTTCGGTGGTGGCGCGGCAGGCGCAGCGGGTCTCGCCCTCCAGACCGCTGCCGAGGCCGAGGTACTGGGTGTCCAGCGTGACCGTGCGGCTCACCCCGTGGAGGCTGAGCGCGCCGGTGACGTTCCAGCGGGTGCCGCCGCGGTGGGCGAAGCGCTCGCTGAAGAACTCGATGGTCGGGTGGACGCCGATGTCGAGGAAGTCGCCGGACCGCAGGTGGTCGTCGCGCATCTGGACGCCGGTGTCGATGGAGGCGGCGTCGATGACGACGTGCATCGCGGACTGCTCCACGCGGTCGGCGATCCGTACCGCGCCGGCGAAGCTGTTGAACCGTCCGTGGATCCGGGCCAGTCCGATGTGCCGGGCGGTGAAGCCGATCTGGGAGTGGGCGGGGTCGATCTCCCAGTCGCCCGGCTCGGGCAGCGGCGGCTGCGGCGCGACCTGGAGCTGGACGTCCCCGAGGTCGGCGTGGGCGCCCTGGTCCACCACGGCGGTGGCGTGGTGCGGGGTGTACCCGTCGGAGGTGACGGCGATCCGGTACTCGCCGGCCGGGACCGTGGCGAGGAGGGTGCCGTACGGATCGGTCTCCCCTCCCAGCACCTTGCGTCCGGCCGCGTCGGTGAGCGCGAACTCCGCCTGCCGCAGCGGCTCGTGCACGGGGTCGAGGACCCGGCAGCTCAACACCCCGGCCGAGGCCGGCACGGTCACCCCGGCGAGGGCACCGCCCCGGCCGGCGGCGACGCCGCTCCCGCGCTTCCCGAAGAGACCACCGAACATCCTCCACGCACCCCCGTGCGACTCGTTCACTATGCAACGAGTCCACATTCGATCATCCATGGGATGTTCGAGGCAAACGCGCCCTTATTACCGGCGAGTCCGAATTATGGATTCCGCTTCTCCGCCCCCGGTACGACCGGCAGCTCGTCGAGCACGATGCCGAAATGCTCCCGGTACGCCTCGCGCAGCTCCTCGTCCGTGCCCAGCTCCCGCTCCGCGCGCTCGCCGGCCGCGGTCCGGTACAGCTTCCGGCCGCCGATGCTGACCCGGCCGTCCTCGGTGAGCAGGGAGCAGATCACACCGCGGGTGAAGTGCGACTCCGGCGAGGTCCGGTGGTACCAGGCGCCGGCCGTGAAGTCCGCCAGCACCCGCGGCCGCGGCTCCAGCCGGTACTGCGGCTTGCCGTCCCGCACCACGTCGAGGTCCCCGTCCGCCCCCGGGACCTCGACGATCACGAAGACTCCCGAGGGGTCGGCCTGCTCCCCCCGCTCGTCGAAGGCGAGCGGATGGTGGCTGTGGTCCCCGAAGCCCACGTCCGCCAGCAGGCGGCCTCCGTCCTCGGTCTCCACCAGCAGGGCCATGTGGTCGTACGGGATCCCCACCCGTCCGTCCGGGCCGTGCACCCGCGCCTGGAGCAGCTCGACCCGGTAGCCGAGCGCCCGGAGCAGCGCGGCGAAGGCGCTGTTCAGCTCGTAGCAGAACCCGCCCCGCCGGGCCACGGCCACCTTGTCGACCAGCGCCTTCTCGTCGAGGACGATGTCCTCCCCGAGGTGGATGGACAGGTTCTCGAAGGGCACGGTCAGCAGGTGCCGCAGATGCAGCTCCCGCAGCGCCCCGGCGTCCGCCCGGTCCGGCCGTGCGGCGCCGATGCGCTCCAGGTACTGGTCCACGGCGGCGTCCGGCAGCCCCGCGGCCTTTTCATGATCGGTCATGGGGGCAGTCTGCCCGCTCGCCCGGCGTCAGGGGGTGGTGGTGGCCGGTTCCCGTTCCTGGGTGGGCAGTTCACGCATCCGCGGGAGCGGCGAGGGCAGCAGCCACAGGACCGCGAAGACCGCGCCCACGGTGGCGATCCACAGGGTGGGGCGGACGCCTATGGAGGCGCCCAGCACGCCGCCGACGAGGGCGCCGATCGGACGGAAGCCGTGGTTGAGGGTACGGAAGGCACCCATGACCCGGGCCCGCATGGTGTCGGGGATGAGGGCCATCTGGAAGGAACCGGCGGCCACGTCGACGATCATCACGCCGGCGCAGGACAGGAACTCGGCGGCGAAGAGCACACCCACCACGAGCGGCAGCGGCCCGTCCGCGGCGGGGATGAGCACCAGCGGCAGGGTGAAGCCGAGGAAGCCGGCGACGAGCGAGCCGCCGATGCCGATCCGGCGGACGACCATCCCGCTGCACGCCGCTCCGAGCAGGCCGCCGACGGCACCGGTGCCGAGCACCAGGCCGAGCAGCCCCGCGCCGAGGCCGAGGTCCTTGGTCACGTAGAGGACGAAGAGGGTGTGGAACATGTAGTTGAAGAACTGGACCGTGCCGGAGGCGGCGAAGAGCGCCCGCATCGACGGCTCCCTCAGCACCCAGCGCATCCCCTCGCTGAAGTGCCCCTTGGCCACGGGCGCCGGAGCGGGCTCGACCGGCCGGATCTTGGCCAGGTAGCCGGCCGACACCAGGTAGGTCAGGGCATCCACCAGCAGCGCCAGGGGGGCGGTGAACACCTGCACCAGAACGCCGCCGATGCTGGGCCCGGCGAGCCAGGCCATCGAACGGCTGCCGTTCACCAGCGAGTTGGCCTGCACGAAGCTCGTGGTGGGGACGAGGGAAGCGAAGATCGTGGAGTTGCAGACCTCGAAGAGCACCGACAGGGCGCCCACCCCGAGGGCGACGACGTAGAGCTGAACGAGCGTCAGCATGTCGAGGGCGTAGGCGACGGGCAGGGTGAGGAGCAGCGCGGCCCGCCCCAGATCCGTGGCGATCATGATCCGGCGGCGGTCGGCCCGGCGGTCGACCCAGGCGCCGAAGGGCAGGTTGAGCAGCAGGGCCGGCAGGAGTTCGAGGGTCTTGAGCCAGCCCATCTGGGCGGCGTCGGCCCCGAGGATCAGCACGGCGGCGAGCGGCAGGGCCATCAGGGATATCTGGTCGCCGACGAGCGAGACGGTCTGCCCCATCCAGTAACGGCGGAAGGTCCGCTCGCGCAGCAGCGCCGGAACCCGTGCGGTGAGGGCCATCCCTGTCACTCCTTCTCGCTGTCGGTGCTGCTGTCGGTGCCTGCGTCGCCGGCGCCGGCGGTGCCGCTGTCGACCGTGTCGCCGTCGGCGTCCAGGTAGGCGATCTTCAGGAAGCTGACGGGCTGCGCGCCGGGGGGCCGGAGCGCGGGGTCGTCCTGACGGGCCTCGTAGGGGAGGAACAGCTCGTCGATCCGCTCCTTGAGGGAGGCGAGCTCCTCGGGGGTGAGGTACACCAGGGTGTCCCCGAACACCTCGGCCTCCCGCCACTCCTTCGGCACGTCCGTCCGGAGGGAGAAGGCCCGCGCGAACCGGGAGAAGTAGAGCTCGGCGGCGGCCACGCTCAGCGCGTCGGTCGCCTGGGCGATCGCGGGGTCCTCGCTGTGGTTGGGCCACTCGGTGTACTTGGCGGTGGCCTGCCAGGGCTTCTCCCTGCCGCGCCCGCCGGGCGCCTCCTCCACGAGCCCGTACTTGGCGAGTATCCGGAGGTGGTACGAGCAGCTGGCCACCGATTCGCCGGTCAGTTCGGCGGCCCGGGTGGCAGTGAAGGGCCCGTGCCGGCGCAGCAGTCCGACGAGGGTCATCCGCAGGGGGTGGGCGTAGGCCCGCAGGGCCCGGGGGTCGGTCAGCTCGACACTGTGGGCCTTCTCGCCCTCGGGCTGCGGTGCGCTGTTCTCCGGCATGATGTAAAGCTATCTATAGAAAGACTTCTTTACAAGCACTTCTTTAGAAGCGTTTCGCTCCTCACCACCCCCGTGCCACGGCCACCAGGCCGCTCCCCGCGCCCGCCACGGCGATCGCTCCGTCCCGGTCGGTCCGCAGCACCCGCGCCCCGCCGGCCCGCAGCGCGGCGAGCGTCCGCGGCGACGGATGGCCGTACGGGTTGTCCCGCCCCGCCGACACCAGGGCCAGCCGTGGCCGCACCGCCGCGGTCAGCCCCGGATCCTGGTGCGCGGACCCGTGATGCGCCACCTTCAGCACGTCCACCGCGCCCAGCTCCGGGTGCGCCCGCCACAGGGCCCGCTGCGCCGGCGGCTCCAGATCGCCGAGGAGCAGCACGCTCACCCCGCCCGGGCCCCGGACCAGCAGCGTGACGCTGGAGTCGTTCGCCCCTCCGTCCGACGGCCCCGGCCCGGCCTGCGGCCACAGCACCCGCCACTCCAGCGCCCCGGCCCGCCGCCGCTCCCCCGGCTCCGCCCGCACCACCGGCACCCCCGCCGCACCCGCCACCCGCCGGACGAACTCCGCCTGCCCGGGCGGCTCGTCGAGCCCCGTGACCTGGACGGCCCCGACGGTCCGGCCTTTCAGCACCCCCGGCAGCCCGGCCACATGGTCGGCGTGGAAGTGGGTCAGCACCAGCAACGGCACCTGTCTCACCTCCAGTTCACGCAGACAGCGGTCCACCGCCGCCGGATCCGGCCCGGCGTCCACGACCACCCCCGCGCCCTCGCCCGCCGCGAGCACCGTGGCATCGCCCTGCCCCACCTGGCACATCGCGAACACCCAGCCCGGCGGCGGCCATCCGGTCACCCAGCGCACCAGCGGCACCGGCCGCGCCACCACGAGCACCAGCAGCACGACCACCGCGACGATCGGCCAGGTCCGGTGCCGCAGCCGCCGCACCCCGGCCACCACCGCGCCCGTGACGAGCGCCAGCGTCGCCCCGCCCCACCAGCCGCCGGGCCACGCCAGCTCCGCCCCCGGCAGCTCCGCGCCGGCCCGGGCCACGCCCGCGATCCACCCGGCGGGCCACCCCGCCACCCACGCCGCCGCTCCCGCGCCCGCCGCCCACACCGGCGCCACCGCGAGTGCCAGGAAGCCGAACACCGTCGCCGGCGCCACCGCCAGCTCCGCGAAGAGGTTCGCCGGGATCGCGACCAGACTCGTCCGGCCCGCGAAGACCACCACGACCGGCGCCGTCACCGCCTGCGCGGCGAGCGCCGCGGCCAGCGCCTCCGCGAGCCGCCCCGGCACCCCGCGCCGCCGCAGCGCGTCGCTCCACCCCGGCGCCACCACCAGCAGCGCCCCGGTGGCCAGCACGGACAGCAGGAACCCGTAACTCCGCGCCAGCCACGGGTCGTACAGCACCAGGAGCAGCACCACCGCGGCCAGTGCCGGGATCAGCGACCTCCTGCGGCCGGTGGCGATCGCCAGCAGCGCGACCAGCCCGCAGGCCGCCGCCCGCAGCACGCTCGGCTCGGGCCGGCACACGACCACGAACGCCAGCGTGAGCCCCGCCCCCGCCAGCGCGGTCCCCCGCAGCGAGAGCCCGACCCGCGGCGCGAGCCCGCCGCGCTCCGCCTGCCGCGCCCGCCCCGGACGTCCGACGAGCAGGAGCAGCACGATCGAGAGGTTGCTCCCGCTCACGGCCAGCAGGTGCGTGAGGTCGGTGGCCGCGAAGGCGTCCCGCAGCTCGGTGCCGATCCGGGAGGTGTCCCCGACGACCAGGCCGGGCAGCAGCGCCCGCGCGTCCGGGGCGAGCCCGTCGGTCGCCGCGCGCAGTCCGGCCCGCAGTTCCCCGGCGTTCCGCTGGAGCGCGCTCGGCGCCCCCACGATCCACGGAGCCCCCGACCCGGGCTTGAGCACGGCCGCGTACGGATCCCCCGGCTCCCTCGGCGGTGCGAAGCGGGCACCGACCCGGAGCCGGGTGGACGGCAGCAGTCGCAGCCACGCGTCACGCCCCTCCCCCGGCGGCACGATCAGCAGCACCGGCGCCCGGGTCCGCACGGCCGTGCCGCCCGCCCGCTCCACCCGCACCACCTCGGCGTCCATCACCACCGACACCGGCACCATCGCCCGCCCGCTCACACGGGGCCGGGTGAGCCTCGGGTCCGAGGTCACCCTCACCTCCGCCCAGGCCCTGCCGTACTCCTGGGCCAGCACGGGCACCGGGCCCCGCCGCAGATCCGCCGCGTGCAGCCCCGCCGAGGCCGCGCCCGCCGCGGCGCACAGCAGCACCCCCGCCCACGCGGTGGCCCGCAGCCGCCACCCGGGCGCCCTCGCGCCGCTCCTCCCCGGCCCACCGGCGGGTCCGGGGTCGCGCTCCGCGCCTGCCTCGGGCACGGGATCCCGTCCCCCGGTCAGCCGCCGCGCCACCTCCGGCGCCAGCAGCGCCGCCGCTCCGGCGAGGCAGAGCCCGACAGCCGCGACCGTCCACCAGCCGGCCACGCCCAGCGCCGCGGCGGCGGCCGCCCAGGCGGCCAGCGCGGGCGGGACGAGCCGCAGATCGGCCGGCTCCTCCCGGTGCGCCTCCTCCTCACGGAGCCCGTCCGCCACCGGATCGCCCCGGGTCACGGCCGCACCAGCGGCTGGAGGTCCGCGTAACGCCGCTCGCCGATCCCGTCGACCTCGCGCAGCTCCTCGACCGCGCGGAACCCGCCGTGCTCCGCACGGTGGTCGACGATCCGCCGGGCGAGCACCGGCCCCACCCCCGGCAGCCCGTCGAACTGCTCGGCCGTCGCCGTGTTGAGGCTCAGCGGCACACCGCTCCCGCCCGCCCCACCCGGCCCCGGCCCGCCACCGCCGGACCCGCCACCGACCACCGCCCCCGGCACCCCGACGAGCACCTGCTCGCCGTCGAACAGGACCCTGGCCCGGTTGAGCCCCGTCAGATCCGCGCCCGCCCGCACTCCTCCGGCGGCCTTGAGCGCGTCCGCGACCCTCGACCCGGCCGGCAGGGTCAGCACCCCCGGCCTGCGGACCTTCCCTCCCACGTCGACGACCACCTCCGCCGGGGCGGACGCCTCCCCCGGCCCCGCGGAGGACACCGAGGACACGGAGGACACCGAGGACGCCGCAGGAGAAGCCGCCCCCGGAGCGGCACGCACCACCTCCGGCGCGCGCACCGGCTCGGGCCGCCCCGCCCAGAAGAAGCCCCCGGCGGCGCACGCGGCCACCACCAGGACGACGGCGAGCGCCGCCAGCGACCGCGGCTCCAGCCCGCACCGCGTCTGCACCCACAGCGGCAACCGCTCCCGCACCGCCGCCCGCCACGCCCGCTCCCCCGCGCCGGCGGCCCCCGCCCGCCCGACGGGCCCACGGACCTCCGGTTCCTCGGCGACCGCCGGCTCCCCGACCACCGCCGACACCGGCACGACAGGAGGGAACAGCGCGTCCCCCCGCTCCCGTACGACCCCCACCTCTCCCCCGGCCCGGCCCGGCGGCGCGAGCACCCGCCTCACCCGCGCCCGCCGCCGGGCCCGCCCCGACGGCGCACCCCGACGAGGCCCCGGGGAACCGGGCGACCCGCTCCTGGCCCCGGTCCCGGCCCGTGACGACGACGCGGACACCGAGGGCGACGAGGCCGACGAGGGCGACGAGGAACGCGCAGACGCCGAAGAAGACGATGAACTCGAAGAGCGCGATGAACTCGAAGAAGTCGAAGAAGTCGAGGAAGTCGAAGAACGCACAGAGGACGAAGGGCGCGAGGAAACCACACGAAGATCCATGTCTGCGACGGTAGGGTCCGTCGCGGCCCCGTGCCGTCGCCCTCCGACTTCCGTGGAGGGCGACGCTCCTGTGGACAACTCCCTCACCCACAAGGGTGAGAAGGCCGCGCTCAGCGTGGCGAGACGACCACCGCGAGCAGCCCGGGCCCCGTGTGCGCGCCGATGACCGCGCCGACCTCGCTGACGTGCAGGTCGGCGATGCCCGGCACCCGCTCCCTGAGCCGTTCGGCCAGCGCGTCGGCCCGCTCGGGCGCGGAGAGGTGGTGGACGGCGATGTCCACGGGGCCTGAGCCGGCCTGCTCCACCGCGAGCTCCTCCAGCCGCGCGATCGCCTTGGAGGCGGTCCGCACCTTCTCCCGCAGCTCGATGCGGCCGCCTTCGAGTTCGAGGAGCGGCTTCACCGCGAGCGCGGAGCCGAGCAGCGCCTGCGCGGTTCCGATGCGGCCACCCCGGCGCAGGTAGTCGAGCGTGTCGACGTAGAAGTAGGCGGAGGTGTTCCCGGCGCGCTTCTCGGCCGCCGCGACCGCCTCGTCGAGCGAGCCGCCTGCCTCGATGACCTCCGCCGCCGCGAGGGCGCAGAAGCCGAGGGCCATGCCGATCATGCGCGTGTCCACGACCCGTACGGGGACGGGGGCGTCCTTCGCCGCGAGGACGGCGGCGTCGTAGGTGCCGGAGACCTCGGCGGAGAGGTGGAGGGAGACGATCCCGCACGCGCCCGCCTCCGCGGCCTCGCGGTAGGTGGCGGCGAAGACCTCGGGACTGGGCCGGGAGGTGGTGACGGACCGCCGCTTCTGCAGTGCTTCGGCGAGCGATCTGGCGGAGATCTCGGTGCCCTCCAGGAGGGCGCGGTCGCCGATGACGACGGTCAGCGGGACCGCGGTGATGGCGTGCCGCTCCATCGTCTGGGGTGGCAGGTAGGCCGTTGAATCGGTGACGATCGCGACATGCCGGGACATGAGCGGGAGGTTACCCGCCGCGACCGCCGCTCGGCAGCCCGGCCCCGGTCACAGCCGGTCCGACGATCCCACAGGAACCCTTTCGGCGCCCACGACCGGCCGGCCGGCGGACGCGACACGGCGAGCCGCGGGCCCCGAACGACAAGCCGAGGGCAGCGGACGACGAGCCGGCGGACCCGGAAACAGTCGGTCGGCCGACAGACTCCGCCCGGCCCCGCCAAGAGGCCGGAACGGCCGGCCCGCCGACCGGCCCCGGGCGGTCAGCCCGCGGACTCCGGACGGGCGGTCTTCTCCCACGGGTACGCGGTCGTCCGGGGGTCGGGCGCGGTGATCGCCTGCGGCGTCTCGCCGGCCTGCGGCTGCCCGTGCGGCGTCGGGGCCGACTCGTACCAGGCCGTCTGCTCGGCCTCCGGTCCGGTCGTCTCCCGGCCGGTGGTGGTCCAGTGGCGCAGCGCGCCCGTCTCGACGTCGATCTGGGCGCTCAGCGTGTCGAGGTCGTCCTCGGCGAACCGCAGGGCCCGGTCGCGGGCGGCCTGGCGCAGCGCGTCGGCGGAGCCCGTGATCCGCTCGGTCCGCTCGGTGAGCGCGGGCAGCTGCCCGGCCACGTACGCCTTGTCCGGCTCCCGCTCCAGGCGCTTGAGGTCCTCGTCCAGCTCACGGCCGTGCGCGCTGAGCCGGGCGAAGAGGTCGAGCGACTCGCGCAGCGAGGCGTCCTCGACGGCGCCCGCCTGGAGCGCGTCCTGGGTGGCCCGCATCGAGGTGCGCAGGGAGAGCCGCAGCTTGGCCAGCTCGGCGGCGACGCCGGCCTGGCCGAAGCTCTTGGCCCGCAGGGTCGTGTCCTCGACGGTCCGGCGGGCCTGGTCGAGGGTGCGGTCGACGCCGCGCTTGGCCGCCTTGGCGACCTTCACCGTCGCGTAGACCCCGAGCGCCACGAACGCGAGGAAGAGCAGCGCCAGGATCGTGACAATCGTGGCTTCCATGTGGGCGGCTCCTCAGTCTCCGTCGGCGTCCCACGGCTGTGGTTCTTCCACGGTAAACGGAACGGGCAGGCCGGAGGTTCCATCGGAACCCCCAACCTGCCCGTAGGGGAAACCCCTGGGTCCCTCGTGGCACTCAGGCCACGATGTTCACCAGCTTCGGCGCGCGCACGATCACCTTGCGGATCTCGGCGCCGCCGAGGGCCGCCACGACGTGCGGGTCGCCCAGCGCCAGCGCCTCCAGGTCGGCGTCGGAGATCGACGGCGAGACCTCCAGGCGGGCCCTGACCTTGCCCTTGATCTGCACGACGCAGGTCACGGTCTCGTCGACGACGTACGCCGGGTCGGCGACCGGGAAGTCCTGGTGGACGACCGAGTCGCTGTGGCCCAGGCGGCGCCACAGCTCCTCCGCGATGTGCGGGGCGAGCGGGGCGACCAGCAGGACCAGCTGCTCGGCGACCGGGCGGGAGACCGCGGCGCCGCCCTTGGTGAGGTGGTTGTTCAGCTCGGTGATCTTGGCGATCGCCGTGTTGAAGCGCATCCCGGCCATGTCCTGGGAGACGCCGTCAATCGCCTTGTGCAGGGCGCGCAGGGTGTCGTCGTCGGGGGCGGTGTCGGCGACGGTGACCTCGCCGGTCGCCTCGTCGACGATGTTGCGCCACAGCCGCTGGAGCAGGCGGTACTGGCCGACCACCGCGCGGGTGTCCCACGGGCGGGAGACGTCCAGCGGGCCCATCGCCATCTCGTACAGGCGCAGGGTGTCGGCGCCGTACTCGACGCAGATCTCGTCCGGCGTCACGGCGTTCTTCAGGGACTTGCCCATCTTGCCGAGGACGCGGCTGACCTTCTCGCCCTCGTACCAGTACGCGCCGTCGCGCTCCTCGACCTCGGCGGCCGGCACCGCGATGCCGCGGGCGTCGCGGTAGACGAACGCCTGGATCATGCCCTGGTTGTAGAGCTTGTGGAAGGGCTCGGCCGAGGAGATGTGGCCCAGGTCGAAGAGGACCTTGGACCAGAAGCGGGCGTACAGCAGGTGGAGCACGGCGTGCTCGGCGCCGCCGACGTACAGGTCGACACCGCCGGTGGGCATGGACTCGCGCGGGCCCATCCAGTACTGCTCGATGGCCGGGTCGACGAGCTTCTCGTCGTTGTGCGGGTCCAGGTAGCGCAGCTCGTACCAGCAGGAACCGGCCCAGTTGGGCATGGTGTTGGTCTCGCGGCGGTACTTCTTCGGCCCGTCGCCCAGGTCGAGGGTGACGTTGACCCACTCCTCGTTGCGGGAGAGCGGGGTCTCGGGCTGGGTGTCGGCGTCGTCCGGGTCGAAGGTCCGCGGCGAGTAGTCCTCGACCTCGGGCAGCTCCAGCGGGAGCATCGACTCGGGCAGCGCGTGGGCGACGCTGTCCTCGTCGTAGACGATCGGGAAGGGCTCGCCCCAGTACCGCTGGCGGCTGAACAGCCAGTCGCGGAGGCGGAAGTTGACGGTGCCCTCGCCGATGCCGCGATCGGCCAGCCAGTCGGTGATCTTCGCCTTGGCCTCGACGACGCCCAGGCCGTCCAGGGAGATCTCGTCGTTGGCGGAGTGGACCAGCTTCGCCTCGTACGAGCCGAAGGCGTCGTCCCAGGTGGACGGGTCGGTGCCGCGGTCGTCGCTCGGCTCGACGACGCAGCGCATCGGCAGCTCGAAGGCGCGCGCGAAGGCGAAGTCGCGCCCGTCGTGCGCGGGGACGGCCATGATGGCGCCGGTGCCGTAGCCCATGAGGACGTAGTCGGCGATGAAGACGGGGACCCGCTCGCCGCTGACCGGGTTGGTCGCGTACGCGCCGGTGAAGACGCCGGTCTTCTCCTTGGCGTCGGCCTGCCGCTCGACGTCGGACTTGGAGGCGGCCTGCTTGCGGTAGGCGTCGACGGCCTCGGCGGGGGTGGCGTGCCCGCCGGTCCACACGGCGTGGGTGCCCTCGGGCCACTCGGCCGGGACGATCTTCTCGACCAGGTCGTGCTCCGGCGCCAGGACCATGTAGGTGGCGCCGAACAGGGTGTCCTGGCGGGTGGTGAAGACGGTGATGGCGCCGGTGTCGCCGACCTGGAAGTCGACGCGGGCGCCCTCGGAGCGGCCGATCCAGTTGCGCTGCTGCAGCTTGATGGCCTCGGGCCAGTCCAGGCCGTCGAGGTCGTCCAGCAGGCGGTCCGCGTAGGCGGTGATGCGCATGTTCCACTGGCGCAGCTTGGCCTTGAAGACCGGGAAGTTGCCGCGCTCGGAGCGGCCGTCGGCGGTGACCTCCTCGTTGGCGAGGACGGTGCCCAGGCCGGGACACCAGTTGACCGGCGCGTCGGAGGCGTACGCCAGGCGGTACTCGCCCAGGACGTCGGCGCGCTCGGCGGCGGACAGCTCGCCCCACGCGCGCGTGGCGCCCGGAATCTCACGGGTGCCGTTCTCGAACTGCTCGATCAGCTCGGCGATCGGGCGGGCCTTGGCGGCCTCGGTGTCGTACCAGGAGTTGTAGATCTGCAGGAAGATCCACTGGGTCCACTTGTAGTACTCGGGGTCGATCGTGGCGAACGACCGCCGCTTGTCGTGGCCCAGGCCCAGCCGGCGCAGCTGGGCCTTCATGTTCTCCATGTTGGCCTCGGTGGACACGCGCGGGTGCGTGCCGGTCTGCACCGCGTACTGCTCGGCGGGCAGGCCGAAGGCGTCGAAGCCGAGGGTGTGGAGCACGTTGTGGCCGCTCATGCGCGCGTGGCGGGCGAAGACGTCCGTGGCGATGTAGCCGAGCGGGTGGCCGACGTGGAGGCCCGCACCCGAGGGGTACGGGAACATGTCCATGATGAACTTCTTGGGCCGGGCGGCGAGCTCGGGATCGCCCGCCAGGTCACCGGAGGGGTTCGGCGCCTCGTAGGTGCCCTCGGCGTCCCAGACGTCCTGCCAGCGTGCCTCGATGTCGGCGGCCATGGCCGCCGTGTAGCGATGCGGGGCCGCCGACTCGGCGGCCGTGTTGATCTCGGTCATGGTCCTAGAAGCTCCATCGATCGTCTCTGCCCACTGCCACGAACTGCCACGAAATGAAAAATCCCCTCGCACAGGAGGGGACGCCGCGCCGACTCCGAGGGGGTCTCTTCCGCCCGTCGGGACTGGTCAGCGCGGCTCGATAAGCAGGAGGCGTACGGCACGCATGGCGCCAGGGTACCGCAGCGCCCGCACGGGCCGCATCGATGTCCACCGGCGGCGGGAACGACGAAGCGGGCCATCCGGTGTGGATGACCCGCTTGTCTTCTGTGGAGCTAAGGAGAATTGAACTCCTGACCTCCTGCATGCCATGCAGGCGCTCTACCAACTGAGCTATAGCCCCGTGTCAAGTTGTGCGGCGATCAGTTTACCGCAGAAGCGCTGAGAGCCATCCGGTGTGGATGGCCCGTCTGCCTTCTGTGGAGCTAAGGAGAATTGAACTCCTGACCTCCTGCATGCCATGCAGGCGCTCTACCAACTGAGCTATAGCCCCTCAAGATCGTCCCCGCCCGGTTCCCTCTCGGGTCTTCCTCGCGGCGACGGACAGAACAGTAACCGTCCGCCGGGCAGAACTCCAAATCCGTTTCCCGGGCGCTGTCGGAGGCTCCGGGTAGGGTCGCCCCCTGTGTCCCCCTCCGCACCTTCCCCGTCCCGCGCCCGGCCGTGGCCCCTGGTCGCCGCCGCGGCGGTCTGCCTGTTCTCGTTCGCGGCCTTCTGGGTGGCGCAGCGCGTCGCCCACGTGAACATGCTCGACGTGATGGTCTACCGGGCCGAGGCCGAGACGCTGCGGGCCGGCGGCGACCTGTACGCGATGCGCGCCACCTCGGCGAACCTGGCGATGACCTATCCGCCGTTCGCCGCCGTGCTGTTCCTGCCGCTGACCCTGGTGGACGTGCCGCTCATGCGGACGCTCTCCACGGCCGGGAACCTGCTGCTCGTGGTGGCCCTGGTGCGGCTCTCGCTCCGGCTGGTCCGCCCGGCGCCGGCCACGCCCGAGCGGCGGGCCGACCTGTGGCGTACGACACTGTGGGTCGCGGCGGTCGTGGTCTGGTGCGAGCCGGTGTGGACGACGCTGCGGTACGGGCAGATCAACCTGCTGGTCGCGGTGGCCGTGCTGTGGGACTTCACGCGCCGCGAGGGGAACCGGTGGGCCGGCCTGGGCATCGGCCTGGCGACCGCGGTGAAACTCACACCGGGCCTCTTCGTGGTGCTGCTCCTCGCCGCCGGCCTGCTGCTGTGGCGCCGCGACCGGGGGATGAACCAGTGGCTGCGCACCGCGCTGACCGCGACCGGGGCCTTCCTGGTCACGACGCTGGCCATGGTGGTGGCGCTGCCCGCGGACTCGAAGACCTTCTGGACGCGGACGCTGTTCGAGACGGGCCGGGTCGGGCACAAGGAGGAGACCGCCAACCAGTCCCTCAGCGGCGTCCTCGCCCGGCTGATGCACACGGACGAGCCCGGCCTGTGGTGGCTGGCGGCGGCGGTGCTGCTGGGCGGCGCGGCGATGGCGCTCGCGGTCCGGGCCGCGGTGCGCGGCGACAGGGCGGTGGCCGTGGTCGTCACCGCGTTCGCGGCGCTGATGGTCTCCCCGATCTCCTGGTCCCACCACTGGGTCTGGTGCGTGCCGCTGCTGATCCTGCTGCACGACCGCGCCACGCCCTCCTTCGGCCCGGTGGCCCGGGTGGTACCCCCGGCGTGGCAGGCGACGGGCGCGGTGGGGCTGGCCTTCGCCTCGTTCGCGCTGTGGTGGGTGCCGCACGACCCGGGCCGTCCCGAACTCGACCAGAACGCGGGCCAGATGCTGCTGTCGGCGGTCTACCCGCTCACGGCGACGGCGGTCTTCGCCGGCTACGCGCTGGTGGTGTGGCGGACGAGGCGCACGCCGCGCATCCCGGGGCCTCGCCGCGAGACCGTCGTGGCGCGCGAGCCTCAGGCCGTGGCGAAGGAGTAGAACCGCTTGAGGGTGCAGTGCTCGTCGAGGAGCCGGCCGTAGATCGGCTCCCCCTCGAGCTCGCGGTAGGTCTCGATCGGGTCGCCTTTTATGATCAGCGCCCGCGCGCACTCCTCGCACCAGTACTGGTAGTCGGGGTTGACGGGGTCCATGTCCCGCACGATGGGCGTGCCGCTGCCGCACCAGTCGCACTTCCGCCTGTGCGCACCCAAAGGCCACCCTCCCGTCCGGACCTGATCCCCCTCCGGCCGTCCGATTCTGCCATGGCGGGGCGGCCGCCCAGAAGTGACAAAACGACAGATCCCGCCCCCCTTGCTGGGGGACGGGATCCGGTGACTGTGGAGCTAAGGAGAATTGAACTCCTGACCTCTTGCATGCCATGCAAGCGCTCTACCAACTGAGCTATAGCCCCTCGTGTTCTTCACGCTCAGCGCTGCGAACAAGAAGAACTTTAGCCTGTGACCTGCCGGAAAGTGAAATCCGGGCCGCCGGGGCCCGGCCCGGGGTGTCAGGTGTCGTCGCCGAGGACCGGCTCGGGCAGCGAGCCGGCGTTGTGCTCCAGCAGGCGCCAGCCGCGCGCACCCTGGCCGAGGACGGACCAGGAGCAGTTGGAGACGCCTCCCAGGCTCTCCCAGTGGTGCGGCTCCAGACCGAGGAGCCGGCCGATGGCGGTCCGGATGGTGCCGCCGTGGCTGACCACGACCAGGGTGCCGTCCTGCGGGAGCTTGTCGGCGTGCTCCAGGATCACCGGGGCGGCCCGGTCGGCCACCTCGGTCTCCAGCTCGCCGCCGCCCCGGCGCACGGGCTCGCCGCGCTTCCAGGCGGCGTACTGCTCGCCGTACCGCGCGACGATCTCGTCGTGCGTGAGTCCCTGCCACTCCCCCGCGTACGTCTCGCGCAGCGCGGCGTCGTGGGCGACGGTGAGCCCCGTGAGCGCGGCCAGCTCGGCGGCGGTGGCCGCCGTCCGCTTCAGGTCGGAGGCGACGATCGCGTCGGGGCGCAGGGCGGCGAGCAGCCGGGCGGACCGGCGGGCCTGGTGGATGCCGGCTTCCGTGAGCCCGATGTCGGTCGAGCCCTGGAAGCGGCGCTCCAGGTTCCAGGAGGTCTGGCCGTGGCGCCACAGGACGATACGGCGGCCGGTGCCGCCCTTGGCGGCGCTCAGCTCAGCTCACCGTCCACCGCCGTGTCGGCGCCGGTCAGGGCGGCGTGCTCGGCCGCCTTGCCGCGGGTCTTGACGGCGTCCTCGGGGAGCGGCAGCTCGGGGCAGTCCTTCCACAGCCGCTCGAGGGCGTAGAAGACACGCTCCTCGCTGTGCTGCACGTGGACGACGATGTCGACGTAGTCGAGGAGGATCCAGCGGGCGTCGCGATCGCCCTCGCGGCGCACCGGCTTGGCGCCGAGCTCCTTCTGGAGCCGCTCCTCGATCTCGTCGACGATCGACTTGACCTGGCGGTCGTTGGGCGCGGAGGCGAGCAGGAAGGCGTCGGTGATCGACAGCACGTCGCTGACGTCGTACGCGATGATGTCGTGAGCGAGCCGGTCGGCCGCCGCCTGGGCGGCGGCGTTGACGAGCTCGATGGAGCGATCCGTGGCGGTCACAAGCAGGCTTTCGTCGGCGGTCCAGTACCCCTCCAGGGTCTCACGGACCGCCGACGACCCCGTCAACGATTACGGAGCGCCCGGAATCTCGTAGTCCCGGCCGAGGACGACGGTGACCGCGGCGGTGCCGGCGGGCTTGCCCTTGGCGACCGCGTCGTCGGGCAGACCGAGGGTCTTGGCGACCTCGACGGCCGTGGCCTTCTGGGCGTCGTCGCCGTAGACGACCTCGGACTTCGCCTGGCTGTCGACCTTGTTCCCGCCGACGAAGGCGTAGCCGCCGTTGATCAGGACGATCTTGGCCGCCTCGACGGCGTCCTCGCCGGTTCCGTCCTTGATCGAGACCCGCGGCACTCCGCCGGCGTCGACGGCGGTGACCTTGCCTCCGAGGATCTCCTTGACCACGCTGTCGCCGGCGCCCTCGGTGAGCACGCCGTCCTGGCCGACGGGGAGCAGCGCCGTCTTGTGGGCGCCGGTCTTGGCGTGGTCGGCGAGCTTGGCGAGGGAGGCCGCGAGGTCCTTCTCGGGGAGGGACGGGTCGGCGATCTGCTGGAGGTACTCGATGGCGGTGGTGGCGTTCGCCGCGTCGCTGGGCATCTTGCGCAGCATGCCGTCGACGACCTGGCCGAAGCGCTGGAGCTGCTTGATCTCGGGCTCGCCGGAGGCCCGGTGGACGGCGTAGGCGACGGCGGCGCGGCCGTTGAGGGTCTGCTTCTCGCCCTTGACGACGAGCGGGTCGGCGCCCTTCTTGCCCTTGGGGTCGGGGACGGCGGAGTCGGTGTCGACCTCGATGCCGCCGAGGTACTCGACGAGGTTCTCCAGGTAGGGCGTGTCCAGGCGCCAGGTTCCGGCGATCTTGGTACCGAGGAGGGTGTCGAGGGCATCGCGGGTGCCGCTGGAGCCGTCCTCCTCGACGGACTTGCCGAGGGTGGTGGCGGCGCCCTCGGTGTCGGCGACGGCGAGCGCGTTGGGCAGCAGGACGGTGGTGCCCTGCTTGGTGGTGGAGTTGTCGACGAGGAGGGCGGTGGAGGTGCCGCCGCCCTGGGTGTCGTGGAGGTGGAGGACGATCGTGGCGCGCTGCTGCGGGCCGGTGCCCGCGGTCTGCCGCTGCTGCTCGGCGTCGCCGGTGCCGGGGAGCAGGCCGGCCGACCACAGGTAGCCGACGCCGCCGACGGCGGCGAGGACGAGGACGACGACCAGGGCGATCACCCGGTTGCGGCCGCGGCGGCGGGCCTCCTCGCGGCGCTCCGACCGGCTCTCGGTGAACTTGAGCCAGTCGATGACGTCCTCGGAGTCCTCGTCGGGCTCCTCGATGAAGGAGAACTGCTCGGTGCGGTACTCCTTGTCCGCGTCGGTGCCGCCGTCGGCGGCGGGTGCGGGCCGCCGGGGCGTCTGCGGAGCGGCGGGCGGCTCGGGGGCGGGCCGCTGGCCGGGGACACCGGCCGGGGCCGCGGCGACGGGCGCGGCGGGCTCGGCGGCCTGCCACTGCTGCCCGGCCCCGCCGTAGGTGTCGTACGGGTCGTAGGCGGGCTGGGCGTAGCCCCCCTGCCCCTGCCGGCCCGCGTAGGGGTCGTAGACGGGCTGCTGGGGTCCCTGGGGCTGCTGCGGGGCGTGAGGCTGCTGGGGCTGGGCGTAGGGGTCGTGGCCGTACGCCTGCTGCTGTCCGGCGTACGGGTCGTACGCGGGCTGCTGCGGGGCCTGGGCCTGCTGGTACACCGGCTGCCCGTACGCGTCGTAGCCGATGATCTGCGGCTGCGGATAGTACGGGTCGTACGGGTTCTGCTGATCGTTCACCGGTGCCCCTCCCCGGGACTCACTCGCCGCGGTACAGCTGGCGCTTGTCGATGTAGCGGACCACGCCGTCCGGGACCAGATACCAGACGGGGTCGCCCTTCGCGACCCGTGCGCGGCAGTCGGTGGACGAGATGGCGAGGGCCGGGACCTCGACGAGGGAGACTCCGCCCTTGGGCAGGCCGTCGTCGGTGAGGTCGTGGCCCGGCCGGGTGACGCCGATGAAGTGGGCGAGGGAGAAGAACTCCTCCGCGTCGCGCCAGGTGAGGATCTGCGAGAGCGCGTCGGCCCCGGTGATGAAGAACAGGTCGGCGTCGCTGTTGAGCGAGCGCAGTTCCCGCAGGGTGTCGATGGTGTACGTCGCGCCGCCGCGGTCGATGTCGATGCGGCTGACCGAGAACTGCGGGTTGGAGGCGGTGGCGATGACCGTCATGAGGTAGCGGTCCTCGGCGGGCGACACGGCCTTGTGGCTCTTCTGCCACGGTTCACCGGTCGGTACGAACACCACCTCGTCCAGGTGGAACAGGGCGGCGACCTCGCTGGCCGCCACCAGGTGTCCGTGGTGGATCGGGTCGAACGTCCCGCCCATCACGCCGAGGCGGCGCTTGCCGCTGCCGCCAGTAGGCACTTCCTGCTCTCCCATGCGTGCAGAGCCTACTGGCACGGCGACGGACGCCGGCTCAGCGGCCTCCCGGTCGGCGTCCGGCTCAGCGGTCGCGGTTGAAGCGGGTGGTGATCCAGAGCAGCAGCATCAGAACGACGAAGGCGCCGCCGCCCGTGACGTACGGGCTGAGGCTGTCGTGGTTGCCACCGTGCTCGGCGCCCTCGGAAGCAAGCGTGACGAGGTTGGCGGCGGTGCTGTGGAGGCTCATCTTCGGCAGACCTATCCGATCGGGGGTGGGAGCGGAGACTTCGCGCACATCGTATGCGGGCGGTCCCGGCTGTCTCACGCCGACTCAGGCGTTGGCGTCCTCGGCGTCTCCGGACGCCCCTCGGGCGGAGGGGCCGACGGGCCGGTCCGGGGTCTCGCCGCCGGTCCGGCCGGGGGTCCCGTCCGCGTCCGCGGGCTCGTCCGTCCTTCCGTCCGCGGTCCCGTCCGTCGTTCCGTCCGCCGTTCCGTCCGTGCTCCCGCCGCCGTAGCCGCGGAGCAGGAACCAGGCGAGGAGGGCGCCGCCGACCATGGAGACCAGCAGGACGATGCGGAGCGTGTCGCCCGGACCCTGCTGCGCGGCTGCGGCGATCCCGGTGAGGGCGGCGTGGGCTGCGGCGGTGTCCGGCATGCGGTCGTGCTCCCTCGTTGTCCACAGGGCCCGAGTTGTCCACAGGCTCCCGGCACACGGTAGCGCCCTCGCCTAGGGTGGGTCGTGTCAGGGGGACGAGTACCGACTCGTATCACATGGGCAGGGGGCGTTCATGACCGACAACCACGGCGGGAACCACCAGGGCGGGGTGCCGAGCAGGCGGCGCAAGCGGTTCCCGGGCATCTCCTCGCGGGCCTACGAGCACCCTGCGGACCGTTCGGCGCTGGTGGCGCTGCGGAAGCTGAGCGGGTTCGACACGGTGTTCAAGGCGCTCAGCGGACTGCTGCCCGAGCGCAGTCTGCGCCTGCTCTACCTCTCCGACTCCGTCCGGGTGAGCGACGCGCAGTTCTCGCACCTCAACGACATGCTGCGGGACGCCTGTTACATCCTCGACCTGGACAAGGTCCCGCCGATGTACGTGACGCAGAACCCGGTGCCGAACGCGATGTGCGTGGGCATGGACGAGCCCGTGATCGTGGTGACCACGGGGCTCGTCGAGCTGCTCGACGAGGAGGAGATGCGGGCGGTGGTCGGCCACGAGGTCGGTCACGCCCTGTCGGGGCACGCGGTCTACCGGACGGTGCTGCTCTTCCTCACGAACGTGGCGCTGAAGGTGGCCTGGATCCCGCTGGGGAACATGGCCGTGATGGCGATCGTGACCGCGCTGCGCGAGTGGTTCCGCAAGTCGGAGCTGTCGGCCGACCGGGCTGGGCTGCTGGTGGGACAGGACCTCCACGCCTCGATGCGGGGACTGATGAAGCTCGCCGGCGGCAACCACCTGCACGAGATGAACGTGGACGCGTTCCTCGCCCAGGCGGACGAGTACGAGAAGGCCGGCGACCTGCGGGACTCGGTCCTGAAGATCCTCAACGTGCTGCCGCGCTCGCACCCGTTCACCACGGTGCGGGCGGCCGAGCTGAAGAAGTGGTCGGAGAGCCGCGACCACCAGCGGCTGATGGACGGCCACTACCCGAAGCGCTCGGAGGACAAGGACACCTCGGTCACGGACTCCTTCCGGGAGTCGGCCGGGCACTACGCGCAGACGGTGAAGGACAGCAAGGATCCGCTGATCAAGCTCGTCGGCGACATAGCCGGCGGGGCCGGTGACCTCGCGGGCGACCTGGGCGGAAGGCTGCGGACGGTGTTCGGCGGCGGAGCCCCGAAGGAGCCCGGGAAGGACTCCGGCAAGGACTCCGGGAAGGACTCCGGCAGGGATTCCGGGGAGTAGCCGGCGCCCGGCCCCGGTGCGTCAGGGCTTGGGCTGGGCGGCCGGGGCGAGGGCCCCGCAGAGCGCGGGGGCCGCGGGGCGGCCGGAGGCGTAGGGATCGGTGAGGGCGGGTCCCTCCTCCGCCGGGACCTCGGCGCCGGCCAGGAGCGGCCTGAGCCCGCCTTCGGCGTCGGTGCCGCACGCCTGCGGTCCGGCCTCGACGATGCTGGTCAGCAGCTCGGCCCGGTGCATGCGCAGGTCCTCGCGGTCGAAGCGGAAGTGCAGGGTGCGGTGGACCGTGAAGAGGGATGCCTCGGTGGCGCCGTTGCCCTGGGCGGCGGGGCGCAGCGCGTAGGTGAACGTGTGGTCGGCGGTGACGTCCAGGGTGTCCGGGGTGCTCTCGGCGAAGCGGAGGGTTCCCTGGACACGGGGCGCGGGTTCGGCGAGGGCGATCCGCGCGGGGTCGAAGCGGACCACCCAGGCGGCGACGGCGTGCCGACCGTCGTCGGCGGACGAGGCGACGCTGCGGTCGAACTGGGCGAGCTGGTCGGGGTCGAGCAGCAGGCGCGCGGGCCGGACGGTCTGGCCGGCGAGGACGTCGGGCTCCAGGGAGGAGGCGACGAGGTAGTCCTTGGCGATGCTGAGGGCCGTGACGACCTGGCCCTCGGCGAAGTGGGTGGTGCGGGCGGCGACGGGGAGGTTGATGCCGGCGGCGCCGGTGCGGTACTCGGCGGCGGGGCTGCGGGCGAAGAGCCCGGCGGGGTCTCCACCGGGGACGGGGCTCCGCGGGGCGAGCGGGACGACGGTGGTGCGGAGCGGCTCGGCGCGCTGGTCGGGCGGCGGCTGGTAGGGGTTGCGCAGGCCGAGATAGACGGCCGTGCCGAAGGCGAGGAGGGTCAGCAGGACGAGCAGGAGGGCCTGGCCGGAGCCGCGGCGGCCGGCGGGGCCGGGGCGGTTGCGGACGGCGAGCGCGTGCTCGCCCATCCGTTCGCTGGCCGAGAACTCCTGGAGGTGGGCAGCGCGGACGAACGCCTCGTCGAAGACGACGGCTCGGTACTCGTCCTCACCGCCGGGGAGCCCCTCGGGAGTCCCCTCAGGCGGGTCGCCACGCCCTGCCATACCTTCAGGGTAGGTCGGCGGGGGCTTCGGTAAACGCCCAGGTACACGACAAGTTCGGAAGTTTTCCGCCGTCCGGGTGGTGGCCGCGGCGGAGCGGGCGGCCGTTCGGGTGGTGTCAGGGTGTGCGGGGCGGGACGGAGGCCGTCGGGGCCGTCCGGCCGGTGGTCGCCGGGTGGCCGGTGGACGGCGGGGCGGCGGCGGTGGCCGGGGTGCCGGTGAGCACCGGAGCCGGGGGCGCGGCGGCCGGGGAGGCGGCGGGCGGGGCCGGCTTGGGCTGGTCGACGCCGGTGGAGGCCGGGGGGACCTGGTCCTGCCGGTTGGCGGCGGCTCCGCGGTAGACGGCGGTGAAGGCGAGGGCCACCATGCCGATGCCCATCAGGAGGGCGAGGAGCCAGGCGACGGGCCGGTGCCAGCGGGCGCTGCCCCGGTAGGGGCGCAGGGCGCCGCCGTGGCGGCCGTAGGGGCTGGCGTCGTCGCCGATGTCGTCGGGCTCGTAGATGAGGCCGACGGGGTCGCGGCCTTCGTCGTAGAGGTCCTCGTCGCCGGCGCCGCGGAGGGCGCGGGCCCGGGCGGACTCGGCCTCGGCGCGGGCCTGGGCGGCTTCGAGGAGGCGTTCGACGGCGGACGGCTCGTGGACCGCGGCGGCCCTGACGAACTCCTCGTCGAAGACCACGTCCCAGCGGCCCTCGTCGGCGCCTCCGCGCTCGTCGTCGGGCTCCCAGCCGTTCGGGGACGGCCTGCCCCCCACGTCGTCCGGCACGGTTTCAGAGTAGACCGGAGACGTGGTTTTGGGCAGGGAGAGTGCGAAGTCTCCCCGCCCGTACCGAAAGGAGGTGTGCGAGGTGGTGTTACCGGATGTGACCGTCGCCGGTGACGATGTACTTGGTGGAGGTGAGCTCCGGAAGGCCCATGGGGCCGCGGGCGTGGAGCTTCTGGGTGGAGATGCCGATCTCCGCGCCGAAGCCGAACTGCCCGCCGTCCGTGAAGCGGGTGGAGGCGTTCACGGCCACCGTGGTGGAGTCGACCAGCTGGGTGAAGCGGCGGGCCGCGGCCTGCGAGGTGGTGACGATGGCCTCGGTGTGGCCGGAGGTCCACATGCGGATGTGTTCGACGGCCTTGTCGAGGGAGTCGACCACGGCGGCGGCGATGTCGTGGGAGAGGTACTCGGTCTCCCAGTCCTCGGTGGTGGCCGGGACGACGGTGGCCTTGGTGCCCTCGGCCTGGGCGAGGACCCGCTCGTCGGCGTGGACGGTGACGCCGGCCCCGGCCAGCGCGTCGAGGGCGCGGGGCAGGAAGGCGGCGGCGATGTCCTGGTGGACGAGGAGGGTCTCGGCGGCGTTGCAGACGCTGACCCGCTGGGCCTTGGAGTTGATCAGGATGTCCACGGCCATGTCGAGGTCGGCCTCGGCGTCGACGTAGACGTGGCAGTTGCCGGTGCCGGTCTCGATGACCGGGACGGTGGACTCCTCGACAACCGTGCGGATGAGGGAGGCGCCGCCGCGCGGGATGAGGACGTCGACGAGGCCGCGGGCGCGCATCAGCTCGCGGACGGAGTCGCGGGACTCGCCGGGGACCAGCTGGATGGCGTCGGCGGGCAGGCCGGCGCCGCCGACGGCGTCGCGGAGGACCGTGACGAGGGCGGTGTTGGAGGCGTAGGCGGAGGAGGAGCCGCGGAGCAGGACGGCGTTGCCGGCCTTGAGGCAGAGGGCGGCGGCGTCCACGGTGACGTTGGGCCGGGCCTCGTAGATGATGCCGACGACGCCGAGGGGGACGCGGACCTGGCGGAGGTCGAGGCCGTTGGGGAGGGTCGAGCCGCGGACGACCTCGCCGACCGGGTCGGGCAGGGCGGCGACGTCGCGGACGTCGGCGGCGATGGCGCGGACCCGCTCCGGGGTCAGGGTGAGCCGGTCGATGATCGACTCGCTGGTGCCGGCCTCACGGGCCTTGGCGATGTCCTCGGCGTTGGCCTCGACGATCTCCGCGGTGCGGACTTCGAGGGCGTCCGCGATCGCGAGGAGGGCTTCGTCCTTGGCCGAGCGCGGCAGTGGCGCGATCTGTGCGGCGGCGCCACGGGCCCGGTAGGCGGCCCGGGTGACCGGGGTCAGGTTGTCGAGGGGCGTGAGCGAGGTCATGCCCGCAGGGTACTGGTACGAACGGGCCGATCCCGTATGTACGACGGGCGCATCCCGCAGTGCGAGACGCGCCCGTGCCACCGTACGGACGGCGGGGGTCCGGCCCGTCAGGATCCGGCCCCCCGGCCGGTCAGTAGGGGTGGACTCCGACCGGGGCGGCGGGCGGCGGGCCGTAGCCCTCCGCGATCCGCTGGTGGTAGGTCTCCCGGTCGATGACCTCCAGGCCGACGATCTCCCACGGGGGGAGCTTCGCCGTCTGCCGGTGCTCGCCCCAGAGGCGCAGGGCGACGGCGGCCGCGTCGTGCAGGTCGCGGGCCTCCTCCCAGTACCGGATCTCGGCGTGGTCGTTGGCGTAGCGGCTGGTCAGCAGGAAGGGGTGGTCGTGGGCCAGTTGTTCGAGCCCGCGCCGCACCTCCTTCAGCGGTGACTCGACGCCGGACACGCTGAGGGTGACGTGCCACAGCTTGGACAGGGGGCGCTCCCCCGCGCCGCCGTCCCGTGTGACCGTCCCGGCTGCTGTGCCCTCGCCTTCCGTGGCCCTGTCCTGTGCCGCGTCGAAGTCGGCTCCGGCCTCGACACTCGTCAGGGCGCGTTCGGCCGTCCCGCGGGGCAGTGCCCCTGGGCGCGCTCGTCTCACCGGCGGCCTCCTGTGTGATGCGTGTGGTGCTGTACCCCGCGTTGCTCGTTACCCCCGAGACAAAGTTGACCAGTCCGAGCCGTCGCATGGGGCGGTTTTGGTAAAGGTCCCTTCCGGATGGCAGGAGTTTCAGCCGTTTCGGCGGCAGTTTCGCAAGGGCTTCCGCACTCGGTTCCAGCCGAAGTGGGACCGGGACCCGGTCGGGCCCCGGCCGGTGTCAGCCGAGGACGACGAGGTCGTCGCGGTGGACGACCTCGCGCTCGTACTCGGGGCCGAGCTCCCTGGCGAGTTCGTGCGTGGAGCGGCCGAGCATCCGGGGGAGTTCCTTGGCGTCGAAGTTGACGAGGCCGCGGGCGACGGGGCGGCCGGTGCCGTCGCGGAGCTCGACCGGGTCGCCGGCGACGAAGTCGCCCTCGACGGCGGCGACACCGGCGGCGAGCAGCGACTTCTTGCCCTCGACGACGGCCCGGACGGCCCCGTCGTCCAGGGCGAGGGAGCCCTGGGGGGTGGAGGCGTGGGCGAGCCAGAGGAGGCGGTCGGCGGAGCGGCGGCCGGTGCGCTGGAAGTACGTGCCGGTGTCGCGGCCGGCGAGGGCGTCGGCGGCGCGGCTGGCGGAGGTGAGGACGACGGGGATGCCGGCGGCGGCGGCGATCCGGGCGGCCTCGACCTTGGTGACCATGCCGCCGGTGCCGACGCCGGCCTTGCCCGCGGAGCCGATCTCGACGTGGGCGATGTCCTGCGGGCCGCCGACCTCGGCGATCCGGGAGGTGCCGGGCTTGGCGGGGTCGCCGTCGTAGAGGCCGTCGACGTCGGAGAGGAGGACGAGGAGGTCGGCGCGGACGAGGTGGGCGACGAGGGCGGCAAGCCGGTCGTTGTCGCCGAAGCGGATCTCGTCGGTGGCGACGGTGTCGTTCTCGTTGACGACCGGCAGCGCGCCCATGGCGAGGAGCTGGTCGAGGGTGCGGTAGGCGTTGCGGTAGTGGGCGCGCCGGCTGGTGTCGTCGGTGGTGAGCAGCACCTGGCCGACGCGGACGCCGTAGCGGGCGAAGGAGGCGGTGTAGCGGGCGACGAGGAGGCCCTGGCCGACGCTGGCGGCGGCCTGCTGGCGGGCCAGGTCCTTGGGGCGCCGGGTGAGGCCGAGCGGGGCGAGGCCGGCGGCGATGGCGCCGGAGGAGACCAGGACGATCTCCTTCTCGCCGCCGCTGCGGACCTTGGCGAGGACGTCGACGAGGGCGTCGACCCGGTCGGCGTCGAGGCCGCCGGCGGCGGTGGTGAGGGAGGAGGAGCCGACCTTGACGACGATGCGGCGCGCCTCGGTGACGAACGGGCGGGTCACGGACGGCGGGGTCGAGGTCTGCGGAGCCGCGTCCTGTCGGTTCTTGTCCTGCTGCACCGTCGCCATCTCCGTCGCCACCTGCGCCGTCCTCACTCGCTGTTCTGACGCCGTGCGCTCCCGGCACGGTCGCGAGGGGCAATCTACGCGAGCCGGGACGGCCGCCGCTCCTCCATTCCGCCCTCCGGACCGCCGGCCTCCGGACCGCCGCCCTCCGGCCCGCCCCGCTCCTGGCCCCCGCCCTCCGGCGCCCCGGCCGGCTCCGCCGCTCCCCCGCGCTCCGGCGCCCCGGCCGCCTCCGGGGCGGGACCCCGGCTGACGAGGATCCGGCGGGAGATCACGTAGGTGAAGGGGATGGCGACGACGGCGGCCACGAGTGGCGCGATCCGGTCGTCCATTCCGGCCCAGCTGACGAGCGCGTACAGGCCGGCGCTCTGCACCACGTAGTTGGTGACGTTGGTGAGGGGGAAGAGGGCGAACTTCTTCCAGGTGGGGCGGGTGCGGTAGGTGAAGTACGTGTTGAGGAAGAAGGAGCCCACCATGCTGAGCAGGAAGGCGAGGGTGTACGCGGCGAAGTACGGCATCCAGGGGTGGAGCAGCAGGTAGCAGCCGAAGAAGGTGCCGGTGTTGATCCCGCCCACCACGCCGAAGCGGATGATCTGGCCGAGCTGGTCTCGCATGGGCCCATCAGATCGCCGAGAGGTGAACGGCGCGTGCCGCGGGGGCGACGCCCGCACGGCGAACGGCCCCCTCGTACGCGGTGTACGAGGGGGCCGTTCGCCGTGCTTCGGGTCTCAGACGGCCGCGCCGCGGCGGGCGGTCCAGCCGGCCCAGGCGGAGCCGATCATGTCGCGGACGTCGTACCGGGCCTTCCAGCCCAGCTCGGCGGCGATGCGGTCGGCGGAGGCGACGACACGGGCCGGGTCGCCGGGGCGGCGCGGGGTGACGACGGGCTCGGTGGTGTGCTCGGTGATCTCGTTGATCAGCGCGACCATCTCGGTGACGGAGACGCCCTCGCCGCGGCCGATGTTGACGGTGAGGTCGCGCGGCTCGCCGGCCTCGGCCCACTCGGTGAGCTTGCGGGCGGCGACCAGGTGCGCGTCGGCGAGGTCCTCGACGTGGATGTAGTCGCGGATGCAGGTGCCGTCCGGGGTGGCGTAGTCGTCGCCGAAGACGCGGGGCGCCTCACCGGCGTCGAGCCGCTCGAAGACCATCGGGACCAGGTTGAAGACGCCGGTGTCGGCGAGCTCGGGGGTGGCCGCGCCGGCCACGTTGAAGTAGCGCAGGCAGGCGGTGGCGATGCCGTGCGCCTGGCCGGCCGCGCGGACCAGCCACTCGCCCGCGAGCTTGGTCTCGCCGTACGGGCTGAGCGGGGCGCAGAGGGTCTCCTCGGTGACGAGGTCGACGTCCGGCATGCCGTAGACGGCGGCGGAGGAGGAGAAGAGGAAGTTGCGCACGCCGGCCGCGGCGACCGCCTCCAGGAGGACGGTGAGGCCGACGACGTTCTCGCGGTAGTAGTGCAGCGGCAGTTCGACGGACTCGCCGACCTGCTTCTTCGCGGCGAGGTGGACGACGCCGGTGACGCCGTGCTCGGCGAGCGTCCGGTCGAGCAGCTCGCGGTCGAGGGTGGATCCGACGACCAGCGGCACGCCCTCCGGGACCCGGTGCGCGTATCCGGTCGACAGGTCGTCGAGGACGACGACCCGCTCGCCCGCCGCCGTCATGGCCCGGACCACGTGCGCGCCGATGTATCCGGCACCGCCGGTGATCAGGTACGTCATGCTCTCCCCACATCCCTTGTCGCTGGGCACCGCGGGAAATCCACCGCGGAAGCACACCGTACCTGCTGCCCGCCGTGACGTCGAAACGCCTGCGTCCCGACGCCGGCGCGCCGGGGCCCAGGGGGGCGCGTGGGCGGTGTTCGAGCGCCCCGGGGGTGGCCTCGGAAGGCTGCATACTGGTGCTGCTCACTCTCCGCATATGTACGTGTTCGAGGAGTAAACAGCAGTGCGAAATCCCGAGTCACCCCGGCTGCTGGGGGTCTACCGCCGAGCCGTTCCGGACCGCGTACGACGTGCCGTCGTCGCGCAGGTGGACGCCGATGTGCGCCGCCGCGTGAAGCTGCGCATCGCCGGCGGGACGGCCGCCGCCGAGCGCCTCCGTCTGAACCGGCTGGCGCGGCGGTACGCGGCGCTCACCGCCGGCCCGGACCGCACGGTGATCAGCGTCGGCCGGGAGCCGAAGGTGGCGCTGGTCGCCGAGGGGGTCACCCCGCTCCGGGCCCGCCGGGCCAATCTGGAGGCGGTGCTCGGCGCGCTCGCCGCGGCCGGCGTCCCGCACTTCTGCGTCCCGGGCAAGTCGGACACCTCCTCCGCGGTGGCCGTGCGCGAGGAGGACCGGGCCGCCGTGCTCGCCGCCCTCGCCGCCGCCTGCGAGCGGGAGCCCGGCTACGCGACCCCGGTCGGCGGGAACGGCCGGGCGGGCCGCGGCTCCCAGCCCGGTTTCGCCGCGGCCACCTGGCACCGGCTGCGCGCCGCCGCCGTCCTGCGGCTGACCTGGTACCGCGCCGACCCCACCCACCAGCTCAAGCTGGGCGAGCCGTACGGCTGCGACGTGGAGTTCTGGCGCGAGGAGGGCGGGGAGCTGACCGCGCCCCGCCCCGGCCGGATCACCGCCTGCCTCCCCCGCCAGGGCCGGCTGGTGGAGGCCCCGGAGTCCTGCTTCACCGACTTCACGGACGTCCGGCCCGGTGCCCGGACCACCCCCGACGGCGCCCCGCTCGTGCCGGCCCGCGCCGAGACGGCCGTCGTCCGCAGCGACCAGGTCACCTTCCCCGTCGACGTCGTCTACACCTGGGTGGACGGCTCGGACCCGGAGTGGCTGCGGCGGCGCGCGGAGTACGCCGGCGAGGCGTACCACGCGGAGGCGGCCAACGCGGCGCGCTTCCTCAGCCGCGACGAGCTGCGCTACTCGCTGCGCTCGCTGCACCTCTACGCGCCCTGGGTGCGGACGGTCTTCCTGGTCACCGACGACCAGACGCCGCCCTGGCTGGACATCACCGTCCCCGGCCTGCGGGTGGTCTCGCACAAGGAGATCTTCCGCTCCCCCGAGGTGCTGCCGACCTTCAACTCGCACGCGATCGAGTCGCAGCTGCACCACATCGACGGGCTCGCCGAGCACTTCCTCTACCTCAACGACGACGTGATGCTCAGCCGCGAGGTGACCCCGCGGGACTTCTTCCACGCCAGCGGGCTCACCAAGTTCTTCCCCTCCCCCGCGCTGGTGCCGCTGGGCGAGCGGAGCATGGACGACCCTCCGGTGGCCGCCGCCGGCAAGAACAACCGCCGGCTGATCGAGCAGCGGTACGGCTCGGTCCTGGTGCAGAAGATGAAGCACATGCCGCACCCGCTGCGGCGCAGCGTGCTGGCCGAGATCGAGACCGAGTTCGCCGCCGAGTACCGGCGCACCGAGGCGAACCGCTTCCGCAGCGTCGACGACATCTCGATCGCCTCCTCCCTGCACCACTACTACGCCTTCCACACCGGCCGCGCGGTCCCCTCGACCGACCTGCCGTACGCGTACCTGGACCTGACCCACCCGTGGACGGAGACCCGGCTCGGCCGGCTCCTCGCCCAGCGCGACCGGGCGGTCTTCTGCGTCAACGACACGGTCTCGACGGAGCAGGACGCGGGCGGGCAGAAGGACCTCATCACCCCGTTCCTGGAGGCGTACTTCCCGGTCCCGAGCCCGTACGAGAAGCGGTAGCGGTACGCGTGAGGGGGGCGCCCGGACCCGGGCGCCCCCCTCACGCGTGTCCGGGCCCGTCAGTCCTTCTCGTACGGCGACCGCACCGGGAAGTACGCCTCCAGGAAGGCGCGCAGCACCCGGTCCTGCTCGTCCAGCGGCACCTCCGCCTCCGCGGACTCGCCGACGCAGATGACGTCACGGTGGCGGGCCGCGAGGAGGCGGCTGAGCGCCACGTGGTGCTTGTAGTCGCCGATGTTGGTGTACGCGGCGGAGATGCCGCCGGGCGACGCCTTGCCCGTCAGATAGCCGTAGTGGTGGTGGAGCGAGGAGGTGATCGACAGGTCGGTCCGGCCGCGGAACGGGGTCGCGGCGGTCCGCGCGGTCTCCTCGGGCCAGCGCTCGGCGATCTCCGCCAGGACGCTGCGGCGCAGCGGGTGCGGGGTGTGCAGGAAGCCGTGGGTGGCGATCCGGCCGAAGGCTTCCTCCAGGAGCGCCTGGTTGTTCTTGGCGGCGACGAAGTAGCCCTCGGTCTCCTCGGTGACCTCGCCGGGCGGGACGGCGGTGGGCGAGCGGAAGAAGAGCGAGTTGCCGTTCGACTGGAAGAATTTGTTCGGCGCGAGCGGGCGGCCGAAGAACACGTCGTCGTTGATGTAGAGGAAGTGCTCGGCGAGGTCCTCGACGCGGTGCAGCTGGGACTCGATGGCGTGCGAGTTGAAGCTGGGCAGCCACTCCGGGTCGGCGAACAGCTCGCGGTGGCTGACGATCCTGATGTCGGGGTGGTCGGTGTCCAGCCAGGACGGCGTCTGGTCGTCGGTGACGAGGAAGATCCGCCGGATCCAGGGGGCGTGCGCGGCGAGGGAGCGCAGCGAGTAGCGGAGCTCGTCGCGGTTGCGGAAGCGGACGTCGCCCGACTGGGCGTCGTCGGTGGCGAGCCCCTGCTCCCGGCGGGCGGCGTCGCGCTTGGCCCGCCACGCGGGGTCGGTGTCGTCGACCCAGGTGTAGACGGCGTCGACGGGGAAGTCGACGTTCCACATGAGCTTCCTGGTGAAGACGTCCAGGGTCGGGTACGCGCGGCCGGCGACGGAGATCCGGGCGTCCCCGTCGAGGGAGGGCAGCCGGGGGCCGACGAGGGTGGTGCCGCGGGGGGCGGCGTACCAGCCGGTGCCGCCCTCCTCCTCGGCCCAGAACTCGACGCCGCAGCCGTACACCGGCCCGTACCGCAGGGTCCGGCTGTCGCTGACGAGCGGCTTGAAGATCCGGACGCCGGCGACCTCGGGGGCGTGGGTGAGGGTCTCGGCGAGCCGGGCGCCGGGGGCGGCGGTCCGGGGGGCGACGAGTTCGGCGTAGACCGGCCGGCCGTGGAGCTCGGTGCCGAGGGCGCGCAGGGCGCGCTCCCGGTCGGGCTCCTTGACGGCGAGGCGGTGGCTGACGGTCGTGGGGTCGTGGAGGAGGACGAAGGGGACGCCGTGCCGCTCCAGGGCCTGCGCGGTCAGCTCCAGGTTGATCTCGCCCATGCGCCAGGACGGCACGTCGTCGCGGACCTCGGCGAGCCGCCCGGCCGAACGGACCAGGGACCTGGGGTCCTTGGCCTGGAGGATGACCTCGCGGGCCTTCTGTTCGTCGGTGGAGGGCGAGAGCTTGCTGATCGGCGCGGAGACGGCGAAGCTGCGGCTGCCGCCGGCGGCGACCCGGTGGGCGGCGCGGTCGGCGCGGGCGGCGGCGCGGGTGGCCGGGCCCTCGGCGTGGAGCGCGGTGAACAGCTCGTCCCAGCGGGCTGTGACGACCTCCGGGGCGAAGCGCTCGCGGGCGCCGGCGCGGGCGGCGGCGCCGTAGCCGGCGCGCAGCGCGTCGTCGCCCATCAGCCGGGAGAGGGCCGCGCCGAGCGAGCCGATGTCGTCGGCGGGCACCAGCAGGCCGTCCACCTCGTGGCGGACGATCTGGGAGGGGCCGGTGAGGGTGTCGTACGCGACGACGGGGACGCCCGCGGTGAACGCCTCCAGCATCACCAGGCCGAAGGACTCGACGCGCGAGGGCATCAGGCAGATCGCCGCCGTGGCCCACTCCTCGGCCATCCGGCGGCTGCGGCCCACGAGTTCGACCCGGTCGTGCACGCCGAGGCCCTCGACGAGCCGGCGCAGGGCGGCCAGCTGGGGGCCGTCGCCGAAGATCCGCAGCGTCCAGCCGGGGTGCTCGCCGGCGACGTCGGCGAATGCCTGGATCGCGTGGTCGAGCTGCTTCTCCGGGACCAGGCGGCCGGCCACCACGACGGTCTTCGAGCCGAGGTCGGAGCGCGGCCGGTACCCCTCGGGCATGGCGTTGGGGATGGTGGCGAGGCGCGGGGCGGCGGTGCCGAGCGACTCGGCGAACCAGTCGGTGGTCAGCTCGGTGAGCGAGACCAGGGCGTCCAGCCGGGGGGCGTGGGTGAGGAGCGGTTCGCCGGTGGCGCCGCGCAGCTGGGAGACCCGGTGCTCCTGGTGGACGACGGCGACCCGGGCGGGGGCGAGACCGACCGCGGCGGCCATCAGGGCGGGGGTCGTGGTGACCAGGACGTCGGCGTCGAGCCCGGACAGGGCGGCGGTCATCTCGATGTCGGAGAGCCGGTCGAAGGTGGGCTCCCAGGCGGACTCGATCAGCTCGCTGGGCAGCTTGGCGAGGGCCGCGCACTCCGCCGCGGTGAGCGTGGAGGGGCGGACCGGGCGCGGCGAGCGGCCGGTGCGGTCCACCAGGTAGCGGACGGTCACCCCCTTCGCCTCCGGCAGGAACGGCTCCTCCTCCGTCCTGAACACGCTGAGGATCTCCACCTCGTGACGCGGCATCAGCTGGGCCGCCTGGGTGTAGGCGGCCATCTCGGTGCCGCCCATGGCGTCGCCCCAGGTGAGCAGGATGGTGATCTTCATGCGCGTCCCTCCGCGCCGTCGGGGGCGCCTTCGAACCCGACGCAGGAGACGGCGAGCGCCCCGGCCGAGGTGATGTAGGCATGCACTCGGAGGAGCGAGCCGTCTTCCAGGGCGATGATCCGGAACGAGGTGCGGATCACCTGGTCGCGCCGGCGCAGGTCGGTGAGCCGACGGCCGATCCTGAGACCGGTGCGTCCCTGCTGGAGCTGGATGTCCCAGCGCAGGGCCTTGCGGCCGGAGACCATGCCGGCCAGCGGCAGGTCGAAGGCGAAGGCGTCGCCGTCCCACTCCAGCGGGGCCTGCACGACGGCGCCGCCGCCGCGCCGGACGGCCTGGGCGGTGTACGCGGCGGGCGGTGCCTGCGGGGCGACGACCCGGCCGCGGACCGTGATCCGGTCCCAGCGCAGGGCGAAGGTGTCGAGTTCGGCCTGGTGGGCGGGGGCGCGGACCTTGAGGACCGAGAAGCCGTCGACCGAGCGCATCAGCCGGAAGTGGGCGCCGCCCGCCGGGTCGGGCGAGACGGGGGCGACGGGCCCGTCGGTCGCGGGGAGCGCCACGGCGGCGACGCCGGTGCGCACCTCCTGCCCGTCGGGGCGGGTGAGGACGGTGCCGACGCGCCACAGCCCGGCGGTGAGGGCGGGGCCGAGGCGGCCGGGGCCTGCCTGGCCGGCGTCGTCGCCGGCTCCGGCGGCGCGGTCGGCGGGCGCGTCCGTGAAGCGGAGGGCGGTGGTCGCGGTGAGCAGGAGGGCGCCGCCGGTGTGCGGTTCGAGTGCGAGCGGCAGCCGGTGGGTGCGTCCGCCGCGGACGAGTTCGAGCCGGGCCGAGGCGACGTCGGTGGCGGGGGGCACGAGCAGGGCGACGTTGAGGGTGCGCCCGCCGAGGACGGAGAGGTGGAGCGGGCGGAGCGCGGGCCGGGGCGGGATCCCCCCGCCGAACGCCGGTGCGGTGTGCAGCCGCTCGACCCGGCGGCGCATCCGCACCGCCACCCGCCGGGCTCGTTTCGCGGCACCCACCGCGTAGGGCAGCAAGGCGTCACTCACGACAATCCCGGCTTCCGTTCTGGGGGTTGACAGTCGGGGCGCCACATAGTGGCAAGGCCCCCCAGCGAAGGCAAGTCGGTGCCGAGGCGTCCCGCGGGTGGGAATCCGATGGCCCTCCGCCCCTTCTCCCGGCGCGCCGGCCACCCCCGCGGCCTGTCCACCGGTACGCCCCTGACCTCGGCGTACGTCCCCGCCGGCGGCCCCTTCGACCACCCCGCGCCCCGGTCGGCGACCCCCTCGGACCGACCGCCCCTCCCCGCCTCCGTACGCCCCCGAATCTCACCCGATGGTGGGACGGCCCGGGGCGGGCCGCACCGCCGCCCCGGACAACGGGAAACCCCCGGCGGCCAGGGCCGCCGGGGGTTTCCGCACCCGTGGGAGCGCCCGCTAGAACGGGTCGAACTCGTCGTACTCGCGGTCCGCGTCGTCGCGCTCCGCGTCGCGGTCGCGGCGGCGCTGGGCGGCGGGACGGGGGGCGTCGAAGCGGTGGTCCTCGCCTCGGCGGCCGAGCATCTCGGCGCCGGCCATGAGGGTGGGCTCCCAGTCGAAGACGACCGCGTTCTCCTCGGCGCCGATGGCGACGCCGTCGCCGGCGCGGGCGCCGGCCTTCATCAGCGCGTCCTCGACACCGAGGCGGTTGAGGCGGTCGGCCAGGTATCCGACGGCCTCGTCGTTGTTGAAGTCGGTCTGGCGGACCCAGCGCTCCGGCTTCTCGCCGCGCACCCGGTAGACGTCCTCGTGCTCGTCGTACGTGACGGTGAAGCCGGCGTCGTCGACGGCCTTCGGGCGGATGACGATCCGGGTCGCCTCCTCCTTCGGCTTCGCGGCGCGCGCCTGCGCGACGATCTCGGCGAGGGCGAAGGAGAGCTCCTTCAGGCCCGTGCGGGCGACCGCGGAGACCTCGAAGACGCGGTAGCCGCGCTCCTCCAGGTCCGGGCGGATCATGTCCGCGAGGTCCTGGCCGTCCGGGATGTCGATCTTGTTGAGGACGACGATGCGCGGACGGTCCTCGAGGCCGCCGTACTGCTTCAGCTCCTCCTCGATGATGTCGAGGTCGCTGGCCGGGTCGCGGTCGGACTCCAGCGTCGCCGTGTCGAGGACGTGGACGAGGACCGAGCAGCGCTCGACGTGGCGCAGGAACTCCAGACCGAGGCCGCGACCCTGGCTGGCGCCGGGGATGAGGCCGGGGACGTCGGCGATCGTGTAGACGGTCGAGCCGGCCGTCACCACGCCGAGGTTCGGGACCAGGGTGGTGAAGGGGTAGTCCGCGATCTTCGGCTTGGCGGCCGAGAGGACGGAGATCAGCGAGGACTTGCCGGCGCTGGGGTAGCCGACGAGCGCCACGTCGGCGACGGTCTTCAGCTCCAGGACGATGTCCTGGAGGTCGCCGGGCACGCCGAGCAGCGCGAAGCCGGGGGCCTTGCGGCGGGCGGAGGAGAGCGCCGCGTTGCCGAGGCCGCCGCGGCCGCCCTCGGCGGCGACGTACGTCGTGCCGTGGCCGACGAGGTCCGCGAGGACCTCGCCCTTCGCGTCGAGGACGACGGTGCCGTCGGGCACGTACAGGACGAGGTCCTGGCCGTCCTTGCCGGCGCGGTTGCCGCCCTCGCCGGGCTTGCCGTTGGTGGCCTTGCGGTGCGGCGAGTGGTGGTACTCGAGCAGGGTGGTGACCGACTGGTCGACGACCAGGATCACGTCGCCGCCACGGCCGCCGTTGCCGCCGTCCGGGCCGCCGAGCGGCTTGAACTTCTCGCGATGGACGGAGGCGCAGCCGTGGCCCCCGTTACCCGCGGCGACGTGCAGCTCGACGCGGTCCACGAAGGTGGTCATGGTTCTGTGCCTCCAGAAAGCTATGTACGGGATTGTCTATCTAGTAACACGCGAAAGGCGGACCTGCTTCCCTGCCGGGAAGTGAGGTCCGCCTCCGCAAAGCGTCCGATCAGGCGACCGGGACGATGTTCACGACCTTGCGGCCACGGAAGGTGCCGAACTGCACCGAACCGGCCTGCAGGGCGAACAGCGTGTCGTCGCCACCGCGACCGACACCCGAGCCCGGGTGGAAGTGGGTGCCGCGCTGGCGGACCAGGATCTCACCGGCGTTGACGACCTGACCGCCGAAGCGCTTCACGCCGAGCCGCTGGGCGTTGGAATCGCGACCGTTCCGGGTGGACGATGCGCCCTTCTTGTGTGCCATTGCTCAGTCCCTCTTTACTTCGCGGCCGTCGGGATGGACGTGACCTTGATCGCCGTGTACTGCTGACGGTGACCCTGGCGACGGCGGTAGCCGGTCTTGTTCTTGTAGCGCAGGATGTCGATCTTGGCGCCCTTGGTGTGGTCCACGACCTCGGCCTGGACCTTGATGCCCGCCAGGACCCACGGGTCGCTGGTCACGGCGTCGCCGTCGACGACGAGCAGGGTCGAGAGCTCGACCGTGTCGCCGGGCTTGGCGGTGGAAATCTTGTCAACCTCAACGATGTCGCCGACAGCAACCTTGTGCTGGCGACCACCGCTGCGCACGATGGCGTACACGCGGATCTCTCTCTCACTCGGTAATGGGGACCTCTGACGCCAGCCGCCCAAGCGCGGGCCCGGGGGCCCACGGCGATCCGGATCGGACGAGCGGCCTCTCCCGGCGAACGGGAGGGGGGTGCTCAGAGGCGCGGCGCGTCATAGACACGCCGACGGTCTAGGTTACGGGCGCCTGCCACAGAGGGTCAAATTCGCCCGTGCGGGTGCGGACCGCCCCGGTGGCCCCCCTCGGGAGGGGCCACCGGGGCGGGACCGGCTCAGTCCTGGGCCGGGGCCGCGGTCTTCTTGGCCGTGACCTTCTTGGCGACGGTCTTCTTCGCCGCCGTCTTCTTGGCCGCCGTCTTCTTCGTGGCGGCCTTCTTGGCGGTGGCCTTCTTCGCGGTCTTCCGGGCGGCCTTCTTGGCCGCCGGGGCGGCCTCGGTCTCCTCGGCGACCGGCTCGGCGTCCGCCTGCGGCTCCTCGGCCGGGGCGGCCGCGGCCACCACGATCTCGGCGGCCTCGGCGCCCGCGGGGGCACCGGCCGGGGCGGTGGCCTTGCGGACCACCCGGCGGCGGGCGCGCGGCGCGGCGGCCGCGGGGGCCTCCTCGGCGGCGGGCTCGGCGACCGGCTCGGGCGCGGTCTCGACGACCGGCTCCCGTACGGCCTCCGGCTCCGTCACCGCGACGACGACCTCGGCCTCGGCGGCCGGCTCGCCGGTCGCGACGACCGGGGAGGTCGCCCGGCGGGTGGCGCGGCGGCGGGCACGCGGCGCGGGCGCCACGGCCTCCTCCACGGCCTCCGCGACCGGCTCCGGCGCGGTCTCCGCCACGACGGGCTCCGGCTCGGGCTCCGCGATCGGCGTCGGGGCCGGGGCGGCGGTCGGGGTCACCGGCGCGGTCACCTTGCGGGTGACGCGACGGCGGCCGCGGCCACGGGTCGCGGCGGCCTCGGCCTCGGCGACGCTGCCGTACAGCTCCTCGTCCGGGGCGATCGGGACCGGCACGGCCACCGGGGCGGCCAGCTCGGCCGCGACCTCGGCCTCGGTCTCGGCCTCCGCGTGGACCTCTGCCTCGTGCGTGTCGTGGGCGTGGTCGTGCCCGTCGCCGCCGCGGCCGCGCTTCTTCGAGCGCTTGCCGCCACCGCCGCCGCCGTGGGTGGCCGGCTGCTCCATGTGGACGATGACACCGCGGCCGTTGCAGTGGACGCAGGTCTCGGAGAAGGACTCCAGGAGACCCTGGCCGACCCGCTTGCGGGTCATCTGCACCAGGCCGAGCGAGGTGACCTCGGCCACCTGGTGCTTGGTCCGGTCACGGCCCAGGCACTCCAGGAGGCGGCGGAGCACCAGGTCGCGGTTGGACTCCAGGACCATGTCGATGAAGTCGATGACGACGATGCCGCCGAGGTCGCGCAGCCGCAGCTGGCGCACGATCTCCTCGGCCGCCTCCAGGTTGTTCCTGGTGACGGTCTCCTCCAGGTTGCCGCCCTGGCCGGTGAACTTGCCGGTGTTGACGTCGACGACGATCATCGCCTCGGTCTTGTCGATCACCAGCGAGCCGCCGGACGGCAGCCAGACCTTCCGGTCGAGCGCCTTCATCAGCTGCTCGTCGATCCGGTAGGTGGCGAAGACGTCGACCTCGCTGGTCCACCGCTGGAGGCGGTCGGCCAGGTCCGGCGCGACGTGCGAGACGTAGCCGTGGATGGTCTCCCAGGCGTCGTCGCCGCTCACGATGACCTTGGAGAAGTCCTCGTTGAAGATGTCGCGGACGACACGGACGGTCATGTCCGGCTCGCCGTAGAGCAGGCTCGGCGCGGACGTCGAGATCTGGTCGGCCTTCTTCCGGATGTCGGCCCACTGCGCCTGCAGGCGCTCGACGTCGCGGCGCAGCTCGTCCTCGCTCGCGCCCTCGGCGGCGGTGCGCACGATGACGCCCGCGTCCTCGGGGACGATCTTCTTGAGGATGGTCTTCAGACGGGCGCGCTCGGTGTCCGGGAGCTTGCGGCTGATGCCGGTCATCGAGCCCTCGGGGACGTACACGAGGTAGCGGCCCGGGAGGGAGACCTGGCTGGTCAGGCGGGCGCCCTTGTGGCCGATCGGGTCCTTGGTGACCTGCACCAGGACCGACTGGCCGGACTTGAGGGCGGACTCGATGCGGCGCGGGCCGTGGCCCATGCCGAGCGCCTCGAAGTTGACCTCGCCGGCGTACAGGACGGCGTTGCGGCCCTTGCCGATGTCGACGAAGGCGGCCTCCATCGACGGCAGCACGTTCTGGACCTTGCCCAGGTAGACGTTGCCGACGTACGAGGTGGCCTGCTCCTTGTTGACGTAGTGCTCGACGAGCACGTTGTCTTCCAGGACGCCGATCTGGGTGCGCTCGCCGTTCTGGCGGACGACCATGACGCGCTCGACGGCCTCGCGGCGGGCGAGGAACTCGGCCTCGGTGATGATCGGGACGCGGCGGCGGCCCTGCTCGCGGCCCTCGCGGCGGCGCTGCTTCTTGGCCTCCAGGCGGGTGGAGCCCTTGATGGACTGCACCTCGTCGGAGGGCTCGGCCTTCTCGCGGGCCGGGCGGGGCTCGCGGACCTTGACGACCGTGCGGACGCCGTCCTCTTCGGTGCTCTCGGCCTCGCCGGAGGCGTCACCGCTGCGGCGGCGACGGCGGCGACGGCGGCGGGAGCTGCTGGAGCCGGAGTAGCCGGACTCGTCGTCGGCGTCCTCGGCCTCCTCGGCCTCCGCCTCGTCCTCGGCGTGGAGCTCGTCGGACTCGTCGGTCTCGTCGGACTCCTCCGCCTCGGCGGACTCGCCGCGGCGGCGGCGACGGCCTCCGCGACGGCGGCGGCGGGACGGACGGTCGCCGTACTCGTCGGTGTCCTCGGCGTCCTCGGACTCGTCGGCCTCGGCCTCGTCGGCGACGTGCTCGACCTCGGGCTCGTCGGCGACGGTCGACGGGACGGGCTCGACGGCGACGGGCTCGCCGCGGCGGCGGCGACGGCGGCGCGAACCGCTCTCGGCGCGCTCGGGCTCGACGGCCTCGACGGCCTCGGCCGTCTCGACGACGGTCTCCTCGTCCTCCTCCGGCTCCTCGTCGACCTCGGCGGCAGCGGCGGCGGCGAAGGCGGCGGTCTCCGGCGTCTGGAACATCGGCTCGGCGAAGACCGGGGCCTGGAAGACGGCGACGGCCGGGCGCTCGGCGCGGCGGCGGCGCGGGGCCTCCTCGGCGGTGGGCGGCTCGGAGGTGAACTGCGGCGCGCTGACGCGGCGGCGGCCACGGCCACGGGTGGCGGCGGCCTCGGCGGCGGCGACGTCGGCACCGTGCGAGGCGATCTCCTCGACGGTGTCCTCGGGCAGGGCCTCGCCGGAGGTCGGCGCGGCGAGCTCGGCCGCCACGTCCGGGGTGACCTCGGGGGTGGCGGTGCGGCGGGTGGCGCGGCGGCGGGTCCGGGCCGGGGCGGCCTCGGCGGGCTCCTCGGCGGGGGCCTCGACGGCGGCCGGCGCGGCGGGGGCCTCGGCGGCGGGCTCCTCGACCGGGGCCGGGGAGGTGACCGGGGCGCTGGCGCGGCGGGTGGCGCGGCGGCGCGGGCGCTCCGGGGCGGCCTCCGGCTCGGCGGCCGGGGTCTCGGCGGCCGCGACGGGCTCGGCGGTCTCCTCGGCGGCGGCCGGGGAGGTCACGGGCGCGGTGGCCTTGCGGGTGGCGCGGCGGCGGGTCCGGGCCGGGGCGGCCTCGGCGGGCTCCTCGGCGGGGGCCTCGACGGCGGCGGGCGCTGCGACGGCCTCGGCGGCGGGCTCCTCGACCGGCGCGACCG
>NZ_JBHVRX010000011.1:0-177004 GCF_042885515.1 Streptomyces sp. NPDC058052
GCTGTTGAGTTCTCAAGGTGCGGACGCTTCCTTCGTTCCTGTTTCCAGGCCCTCCGGGCGCTTCCTTCGTTTCCGACTCTATCAGATCTTTCCGACCCGATTTCCTCGGTGCTTTCCGGTCCCGAATTGTTTTTCCCGGGGCCTTCCGGCGGGTTGAAACATTACCAGGCTTTCTCCGTCCCCCTGACCACTCCCCCGCGCTCTCCGGAAGGAACCGGGGCAGGCAGAGGTGTAGACCACTGGGGCTAGGATCTGGCTTGATGGTGCTGCCGACCCACGACTCAAAGCCGCGTTGGGGTCAGGCAGGAGTACGACAGTACATCCCACCGTCAGTAGAGGCAAATCGTTTCCGGTAGTCCCTAGGTCCGCCAACTGGTACGTCTCGTGCGGAACTGGGACTTCTTATGACTTACGCTTCTGAACAGTACGCGCCGCCCAGGACAGGTGTGGCGGCGCCACACGATCTCCGCCCCTGGGAGGCTTCCCATGACAACCGTGACGTCGCCACTTGCTGGACGCGCCATCGGTCTCGCCAACGTTCCCGACCCGGTCTTCTCCGGCGCCATGGTCGGGCCCGGCACCGCCATCGACCCCGTACGTGAGCCCTCCGAGGCGGTCTCCCCCATCGACGGGGTCATCGTCTCCATGCACCCGCACGCCTTCGTCGTCGTGGACGGCGAGGGACACGGGGTGCTGACGCACCTCGGCATCGACACCGTCCAGCTCAACGGCCAGGGCTTCGAGCTGCTCGTCAACAAGGGGGACACCGTGTCGCGCGGCCAGGCCGTCGTGCGGTGGAACCCCGCCGAGGTCGAGGCCGCCGGCAAGTCCCCCATCTGTCCCGTCGTCGCCCTCGAGGCCACGGCCGACTCGCTCTCCGACGTCCGCGAGGACGGCGACGTGAAGGCCGGCGACCAGCTCTTCGACTGGAGCTGAGCCCGGTCCGTCGTCAGGACGGCCGCGAGTACGCATTCAACGCGGCGGCACCGGCCGCCGCTCTATCGGAGACAGGTGAGATGGAGACAACGCTGCGAGGCGTCGGGGTCAGCCACGGAGTGGCGATCGGCCAGGTGCGGCACATGGGTACGGCGGTTCTCGAGCCGCCCGCCAAGCAGATTCCCGCCGAGGAGGCGGAGCGCGAACAGGGGCGCGCCCGTCAGGCGGTGGAGGCCGTGGCCGCGGACCTGATCGCGCGCGGCAATCTGGCCGGCGGTGAGGCCCAGGCGGTGCTGGAGGCCCAGGCGATGATCGCCCAGGACCCGGAGCTTATCGCCGACGTCGACCGCAGGATCGCGGTCGGCAGCACGGCCGAGCGCGGTATCTACGACGCCTTCTCGCACTACCGCGAGCTGTTGGCGGGTGCCGGCGAGTACATGGCTGGGCGGGTGGCCGACCTGGACGACGTGCGGAACCGGATCGTCGCGCGGCTGCTCGGCGTGCCGATGCCCGGCGTCCCGGACAGCGACGAGCCGTACGTGCTCATCGCCCGCGACCTGGCGCCGGCCGACACGGCGCTGCTCGACCCGGCGCTGGTGCTGGGGTTCGTGACCGAGGAGGGCGGGCCGACCAGCCACAGCGCCATCCTGGCGCGCGCCCTCGGGGTGCCGGCCGTGGTGGCGCTGCCCGGCGCCGGTGAGCTGGCCGAGGGCACGCAGATCGCGGTGGACGGTTCCACCGGTGAGATCTTCGTGGAGCCGAGCGAGGAGAAGAAGGCGACGCTGACGAAGGCCGCCGAGCAGCGGAAGGCCGCGCTGTCCGCGTCGAGCGGCCCCGGCGCCACCTCGGACGGGCACAAGGTGCCGCTGCTCGCCAACGTCGGCGGTCCGGCCGACGTGCCGGCCGCGGTGGAGGCGGGCGCCGAGGGCGTCGGTCTGTTCCGTACGGAGTTCCTCTTCCTGGACGACAGCAAGAAGGCGCCGTCCGAGGAGAAGCAGGTCGAGGCGTACCGCAAGGTGCTGGAGGCGTTCCCCGAGGGCCGTGTGGTCGTGCGGGTGCTCGACGCCGGCGCCGACAAGCCGCTCGACTTCCTGACGCCCGTCGACGAGCCGAACCCGGCGCTCGGCGTGCGCGGTCTGCGGTCGCTGCTCGACCACCCGGAGGTGCTGCGGACGCAGCTCACCGCGCTGGCGAAGGCGTCCGAGGGGCTGCCGGTGTACCTGGAGGTCATGGCGCCGATGGTGGCCGACCGGACGGACGCGAAGGCGTTCGCCGACGCGTGCCGCGAGGCGGGGCTGCGCGCGAAGTTCGGCGCGATGGTGGAGATTCCGTCCGCCGCGCTCCGGGCCCGCTCGATCCTCCAGGAGGTCGAGTTCCTGTCGCTGGGCACCAACGACCTGGCGCAGTACACCTTCGCCGCCGACCGTCAGGTCGGTGCGGTGTCCCGGCTCCAGGACCCGTGGCAGCCGGCGCTGCTCGACCTCGTGGCGCTGTCCGCCGAGGCGGCCAAGGCCGAGGGCAAGAGCTGTGGTGTCTGTGGCGAGGCGGCCTCGGATCCGCTGCTCGCCTGCGTGCTGACCGGTCTGGGGGTCACCTCCCTGTCGATGGGCGCGGCGTCGATCCCGTACGTGCGGGCGACGCTGGCGAAGTACACGCTCGCGCAGTGCGAGCGCGCGGCGTCCGCGGCGCGTGCCGCGGACACGGCGCACGAGGCGCGGCTGGCCGCGCAGGCGGTGCTGTCCGGGGAGTGATCCCGGAGTCGTAGCGCGTGGTCCGGAGGGGCTTCCCGTCACCTGGTGGCGGGAAGCCCCTCCGTCGTGTCCGGGGTCAGTGGCCGCCCGGCCGGTGCTCGTGGGGGCCGGGGCCGAGGGGGAAGCCGGCGCGGTGGTCGACGCCGTGCTCCGGGGGAAGGGGTTCGCCGGTGCGCGCGTCGGTGCAGTAGGCGGCGAAGACCTCGGCCTCGGTGAGGGGGCTGAGGGTGCCGTCGGCGAGGCGCCAGCCGTGGAGCCGGTCGGGGCGGCCGGGGCGGGTGGCGCGCAGGACGAGTCCGCCCGGGGAGGCGAGGACGATCCCGGCGGCGAGCACGGCGGTGAACTCGGTGGCGGCGGTGGGGTCGTGGTGGCTGGTGCCGTGCTCGTCCCGGGTCGTGTGGAGGACGGCGAGCAGGTGGTCGTCGGCGGCGGGGACGCTGCAGACGAGGTGGTGGGTGCCCGTCCCCGCGCCGTCGAGGAGGCCGAGGAGCAGGCGGGTGGCGCGGTCGAAGGCGTCGCGCCCGAGGTCCGCGCCGCAGTCGGGGCAGTCTCCGGCGGTGGCGAGGACCGTGGTGGCGTACTCCCAGGTGGCCCGGCGGACGGCCGTGTCGGCGAGCTCCGGGAGGAGGACGGTGAGGGGCTGTCCCGTGTAGGTGACGCGGGCGCCGGCGGTGGCGAGGTGGTCGGTGAAGCGGCAGCGGCTGGTGGGGTGGTCGGGGTCGAGGCCGGTCTCGGCGCAGTAGGAAACGTATTCGTCGGGGTCGAAGAGGGCCACGGTGGTGTGGGTGCCTTGGCGGGCGAGGGATTTGAGGAGGGCCTCGACCTCCTTGAGGTAGGTGGAGTGGTCGTCGAAGGCGAAGGTGCGGTAGCGGCGCATGGCCGCGAAGTCCTGCTCGTCGGCGAGGAGACCGACGGTGCTGGGGATCTCGCGGCGCAGGGCGCGGCGGAGGCGGGTCGTGGTGGTGGTCGTCATGGCTCCCCCTCGGGTGTGGCGCTCCGATCACGGTCGATCAGTGCTCACTCACCGTAACCTTCGCCACTGACAGTGATGGCTGGGCGGGTGCGACGCGGTCGCGGATGAGGCGGTGCTGGGCCGCGGCGGCTCCGACGAGGGCGAGGCCGAGCAGGGGCCAGGCGAGGGGGCCGACGGTCATGACGCCGGTGACGAGGAGGGGGCCGGCGAAGCGCTGGGTGGACTGGGCGAGGCCGTGGACGCCGAGGTAGGCGCCCTGGGCGTCGGCCGGCGCGAGGGCGACGGAGAGCTCCCACGAGGAGGTGGCGTGGACGATCTCGGCGAAGGTGAGGGCGACGACGGCGACGACGAGCGCGGTGATGGCGAGGGCGCGCCCGCCGGCGGCGGAGGCGGCGAGGGCGAGCGTGCCGATGACGAACAGGCCGCCGATCGGGACGAGGAGACGGCGGGCGGCGGGGGTGGTGGTCGCGAAGCGGGCGAGGGGGACCTGGAAGAGGACGACGAGGACGGTGTTGAGGACGAGGAGGAGCGGGGCGAGGCCGACGGGGGCGTCGGTGGCGTGGACGATCCAGAGGGGGATGGCCACCTGGAGGATCGTGTCGTCGAGGTAGAGCGCCGCGTCGGTGGCGGTGTAGCCGAGGAAGGTGCGGTCGCGCCACGGGCCGGCGGGCTTGGCGCGGGGGGCGTCGGCGCCGGTGGCGGCGACGCGGGACGGGGCGGGGGGCTCGGCGCAGCGGAGGGTGAGGACGGCGATGGCCAGGTAGGAGAGGACGTTGCCGACCAGGAGGTAGGTGTACGCCTGGGCGGAGCCGGTGGCGAGGGCGGCCGCGGCTCCGAGTCCTCCGATGGACCAGCCGATGTTGACGGTGGTGCGCTGGATGGCCTGGTAGCGGACGCGTTCGGTGCCCGCCTGGCGGGCGGCGTACAGCTTGATGAGGACGCTGCCGGCACGGTCGGGGAGGGCGCCGAGGGCGGAGTAGAGGGTGAGGAGGAGGACGTGGTCGGTGGTGAGGAGGGCGAGGAGGGTGGCTCCGCGCATGAGTTGGGTGGCGGCGATGACGCGGACGAGGGGGAAGCGGTCGGCGAGGAGGCCGGCGAGCGGGGCTCCGGCGATGCCGACGCCTCCGGAGACCGTCATGAGGAGGCCGACCTGGGCGAGGCTCAGCCCGGAGACGTAGGTGAAGTAGAGGGCGGTGCAGCCGGCCCAGAGGCCGGTGCCCGTCTTGTCGATGATGCTGACGACGAGCATCCGGCGGCCGTCACGGCCTCCGGGGATGCGGTCGAGTGCGGTGCGGTGCCACGAGGACGGGCGGCTCACGCGATTCCCCCTTGACGCGAGTTATGTATCGATACATAATTTGGAACGTGGCAACACAATATTCCATTGAGGGAACGACGGCCAAGGGGATTGCCGCGTCCGTCGAACGCGGCGTGGCCGAGGGCGAACTCGCCCCGGGCGACGCACTGCCTCCCGTACGCAAGCTGGCGGACGACCTGGGGGTCAGTCCCGGCACGGTGGCGACCGCCTACAAGGAGCTGCGCGGGCGCGGGCTCGTGGTGACCCGCGGCCGGGGCGGGACGGTCGTGGCGGAGGAGCCTTCGGTGGCGTCCCGGCGCCCTCCCCGGATGCCGGAGGGACTGACGGACCTGGCGAGCGGCCTGCCCGATCCCGCCTTCCTGCCGGTGCTCCACCCGCCGGGCGACGTCCGGCCGGTCTACGGCTCGCACCGGGCCGCGCCCCGGCTCGCCGCCCTGGAGGAGCTGACCCGCGCGTGGTTCCGGCGGGACGGGGTGCCGGCGGAGCGGGTGACCTTCGCGCACGGAGCGCTCGACTGCATCGCCCGGCTGCTCTCCGTGGAGCTGCGGCCCGGGGACGCCGTGGCCGTCGAGGATCCCGGATTCCACCATCTTCTGGACCTGGTGCCCGCGCTGGGGCTGCGGATGGTGCCGGTGGCCGTCGACGGCGAGGGCATCACGCCGGACGCGGTGCGGACCGCGCTGCGGGCCGGGGTGCGGGCGGTCGTCTTCAGCCCCCGCGCACAGTGCCCCACCGGGGCCTCGCTCACTCCCGCGCGGCGGGACGAACTGGCTGAGCTCTTCCGGGAGTTCCCCGAGGTCCTCGTGATCGAGGACGACTATCTCGCCGAGCTCGACGCGCCGCCGGCGCCCAGCGTGGCCGCGCTCGGACCGGCCCGGTGGGCGCAGGTGCGCACCGTCTCGAAGCGGCTGGGCGTGGACCTGCGGTGGGCCGGGCTGACGGGTGACGCGGTGACGCTCGCCCGGCACGACGGCCGGATGCTGATGACCTCAGGCTGGGTCAGCCACGTGCTCCAGGAGACCGTGGTCCGCCTGTTCTCCGATCCGGAGGTGGCACGGCTCGTCGCGCGGGGGGAGGCCGCGTACGCCGAGCGGCGGGGGGCGCTGATCGACGCGCTCGGCGCGCGCGGGATCCGCGCGGTCGGGGCCGGGGGCCTGAACGTGTGGGTGCCGGTGCGGGACGAGTCCGCGGTGGTCAACGGGCTCCGGACGCACGGCTGGTGGGTGGCGGCGGGAGCCCGGTTCCGGATCGACGCTCCGCCCGCCGTACGGATCACCACGTCCATGCTCCTGCCGGAGGCGGCGGAGCGGCTGGCGGCGGACTTCGCGCAGGTGCTCGGGGACGCGCAGGCGACGTACGGGGGATGAGGCCCGGACGGCGTGAGCCCGCCGCCCGGGCCGGGGAACGGCCGGGCGGCGGGCTCACGCGCGCGTGGGTGGGTGGTCAGCGGGTGCGGTAGGCGTTGCCGAGGGTCTGGTCGAGGGTGTTGCCCCCGGTGTCGGTGAGGGTGGCGCGCAGCGAGACCGTGCCCCCGGGCGCGGGGTTGCGGATCTCGACGGCGCCGTCGGTGACCGGCGCCTCGGTCCAGGTGGCGCCGCCGTCGACGGAGACCCGGACCTGGAGGGACCGCGGGCCCGGCCCGCCGGCGGGGCCCTGGACCGTGACCGGGACGCGGACCGCCGTCCCGGCGGGCGCGGTGCCGTCGAGGGCGAGCCGCGGGGTGAAGCGGACGACGCTCAGCGGGAGCGCGGTCGGGGCCGCGGTCGCGGCGGAGTCGAAGGTCCAGACGGCGGTGGTGCGGCCCGCGGTCGTGCCCGTGCCGTGCAGGGCGGTGGCGGTGAGCCGGTAGCGGGCCGGGTCCGGGGTGTTGAGCGGGAAGACGGCCCGGCCCGGAGTGCCCCGGTGGGTGCCGACGAGGACGCCGTCGCGGTGGAGGGTCGTGGCGGCCGAGCGGAAGACCGGGTCGGAGGGGGCGTGGCCCTCGCCGTCGGCCAGCAGCGGCAGGTCGAGGGCGATCCGGTCGCCGTCGCGGACGAGCGCGGGCGGCGCGTCGGGGGTGGTGTCGAGGGCAGGACCGCGAACGTCGTTGTCGAAGGTGTGGGTGGTGGTGGCGCCGGGGCGGACCTGGAGGTCCCGCGCCTCGTACAGGTTGGGCCGTGCCCCGGGCGTGCCGGGGGTGCTGTACGAGAGGTCCCAGGTGCCGCGTTCGGGGGTGACGTGGAAGGTCGCGGTGCCGGGACGGACGAGCTCGCTGGTGAGGCCGACGGTGGTGCCCTCGGACGGCTGGATCGCGGCCACGCCGACGCCGCCGGCGCCGTCCCGGTCGGCCGCGGCGGCCTTGAGGGTGGCCAGGTCTCCGGCGGTGGGCCTGCGGACGAAGCCGGTGAGGGCGTGGCCGGAGGTGAAGCGGTAGCCGAGGCCGTAGTCGGACCGCTCGCCGATCCAGTAGCCGTCGAACGTGGCCGTCACGGAGCCGGGTTCGGCGGCGGGGCCGAGGTGGGCCACGCGCAGGCCCGCCGCCGAGGACATCAGGTTGACGGAACGGGTCTGTCCGCCGTGGCTGACCTCGACGAACGACATGGCGTGCCGGGGCTGGGCACCCGCTTCGGGCGGGCGCACGTCGACGGCCGACGTGGTGCGGGGGTCGATGGTGACGGTCGTGTCGCGGTCGAGGTCGAGGCGGGGCTGGACGAGCCAGTCGGTGCCGGCGCCCTGGTGCAGGGGGTACACCTCCGAGTCGAGGAGGTAACGGCCCTTGGGAAGGCGGAGGGTGAGGGTGCCGGAGGGGTCGTGGGGCGATTCCCTGACGTCCTCGCCCGGCCCGGAGATGCCGGTCACGTGGGTCGCGTAGGCATCGGTCGGGGCGCCCGTGCGGTCGAGGTGGCGGACGGTCAGGGTGACCGTCTCGTTCTGCGCCGCGGACGCCGGGGCCGCGGGCGGGGCGGTGAAGGCCGCGGCCGTGAGGGCGGCGACGAGGGCGAGGGCGGGGAGGGCGGGACGGATCCGGGGCCCGTCGGTCCGGATCGCGGCGGGTGTGTCCTGGCTCGTGGATCCAGGATTCCGGATCATGGATCCAGTCTTCTGGAGGTGGGAACCAGTCTTCTGGACAGGGGATCCGATGGCCTGGGGCACGGATCGCGGCGTCGTGTTCTCGCTCATGCAGGGAACTGGCCCGGGGACGGGCGGAGTTCCCGTGACCTGGGACACAGGGGGCGGGTGGTGTGGCGCGGGTCACGGGAACCCGGGCGAACCGGCGGTCAGTACCCGGTGTGGAACAAGAGATGAGAGAACGTTTCCGGGCCGGGGATCCCTCCGCGCTCGGTGAGGCGTACGACGCGCACGCACGGGTGCTCTTCCAGTACGCGTACCGCATGTGCGGCGACCGGGCCGCCGCCGAGGACGCCGTGTCCGCGACCTTCCTGGAGGCGTGGCGCTGCCGGGGCAAGGTCCACGCCGAGGGCGACAGCCTCAGGCCGTGGCTGCTCGGCATCGCGACGAACGTGCTGCGCGGGGCCGCGCGGGAGGCGCGGCGGCGCGACGCGGCGCTGGCGCGGATGCCCGACCGCGGGGTGCTGCCGGACTTCAGCGACGCGGTGGCGGCGCGGCTCGCCGACGAGGAACGGCTCCGGGCGGCGCGGGTGGCCCTCGGCCGGCTCCGGCGCCGCGAGCGGGAGGTCTTCGGGCTCGTCGTGTGGGCCGGGCTCGACTACGCGACGGCGGGCGAGGCGCTGGGCATCCCCGTCGGCACGGTGCGGTCCCGGCTCTCGCGGGCCAGGGAACGGCTGCGGGCGCTCGCCGAGGCGGAGCTGCGTTCCGGACGGCGCGGACGCGGCCGGCGCCCGGACGCCGGCGGCCCGGGTCCCGTCCCGGAGCACGCCGCCTCCCCCGTCGCCCCTCGCACGGCCCCGCCCACCGCCGTGTCCGGCGCCCCCCTGCCCGTGAGCGCGGGCCGTACCGTCCTCGTCCCCCGAACCTCACCGGAGAAGCCGGCATGAACGACATCGATCCCCGTCCTCAGGACGCGCTGCGCGCCGAGCTGACGGAGCTGCTGCCCCCGCCCGCCGTGCCGGAGTTCGCGCCCGAGCGGGAGCGGGAGCTGCGGCGGACCCTGATGGCCGCGGCGCGGCCCTCGCGCCCGGCGGTGTGGTGGACCCGGAAGGCGGTGCGGTTCGCCGTGCCCGCCGTGGTGTGCGGCATCGCCGCCGGGGCGGTGCTCGTCGCCGCTCCCCCGGAGCCGCGCGACCAGCGCCCGGCGGTGCGGGCCGAGGGTGCCTCGGCGGTGCTCTCGCGGGCCGCGCTCGCCGCCGCCGCCGCGCCCGCGCCGGACGCGCGGCCGGAGCAGTACGTGTACGTCGAGAGCCTGGTGTCCCGGGCCGGGCGTCCGGCCGGCGGCGGGGCCGCGGTCGTGGAACCCGTGCACCGGCGGCAGGTGTGGCTGTCGGCGGACGGGAGCCGGGCCGGGCTGCTGCGGGAGGAGGGGGCGGCCGACGAGGAGCTGTCGCCGCGGCTGCCCGTGTACGAGCTGGAGCATCGGGGTGCCGAGCCCCGGAAGACGTTCCTGGAACCGGAGGAGCCGTCGGTGACCGCTCCGACGCACGCCTTCGTGGCGGGGCTGCCGACGGACCCCGGGGCGCTGCTGCGGCTGGTGCGGGAGCAGACCCGTACCGGTGGCGGGGACGCGGACCAGCGGGCGTTCACGGCGATCGGGACGCTGCTGGCCGAGACCTGGGCGCCGCCGGAGGTGACGGCGGCGCTGTTCGAGGCGGCCGCGCGGATCCCGGGCGTCGTGACGGTGGAGTCGGCGCGGGACGCGGCCGGCCGGGAGGGCGTGGCCGTCGCCCGTACCGCCGGCGGCGAGCGGACCCAGTGGGTCTTCGACCGGTCGACGTCCGCCTTCCTCGGGGAGCGGACCGTGCTCGTGACCGCCTCGGACGCCGGGCCCGCCGGTACGGTGCTCAGCCAGACGGCGGTGCTCGCCAAGGCGGCCGTGGCACGCGCGGGTCAGCTGCCCGGCTGAGCCGGTCCCGTCGTGGAGGGGCGCCCCGCCATGGGGCACCCCTTCCGCGCGTCAGGCGCGGCGGGAGGCCGCGAGGGACTCGTAGAAGCGCAGGAGGTCGAGGTTGTCGACCGAGCCCGCGTTGACGGCCTTCTCCAGGGGGGTGCCCTGGAGGAGGCGCTTGACCGGGACCTCGATGCGCTTGCCGGTGAGGGTGTGCGGGACGCCCGGGACCTCGATGATCTCGTCGGGGACGTGGCGGGGCGACAGCTCGCCGCGGATGGTGCTCCTGATCCGGGCGGTGAGCTCGTCGTCCAGGGTCACGCCGTCGGCGAGGTGGACGAAGAGGGGCATCCAGTAGCCGCCGTCCGGTTCCTCCAGGCCGATGACGAGGGACTCCCGGATCTCGGGGAGCCGTTCCACGGCCTCGTAGATATCGGCGCTTCCCATCCGGACGCCCTGGCGGTTGAGGGTGGAGTCGGAGCGGCCGTGGATGACGACCGAGCCGTGGTCGGTGATCGTGATCCAGTCGCCGTGCCGCCACGCGCCGGGGAACATCTCGAAGTAGCTGTCGCGGTAGCGGCTGCCGTCGGGGTCGTTCCAGAAGTGGATCGGCATGGACGGCATGGGGTTGGTGACGACGAGCTCGCCGACCTCGCCGACGACGGGCTTGCCGGACGGGTCCCAGGACTGGAGGTCGGTGCCGAGGCCGGCGGCCTGGAGCTCGCCGATGTGCACGGGCAGCGTGGGGACGGCTCCGGCGAAGCAGGAGCAGACGTCGGTGCCGCCGCTGACGCTGGCGATCCACAGGTCCTCGCGGACCTCGTCGTGGAGCCACCGGAAGCCGTCGGGCGGCAGCGGGGAGCCGGTGGTGGCGACGCACTTCACGGCGGACAGGTCGAAGTCGCGTCCCGGGTGCACGTCGGCCTTGGCGCAGGCCATCACGTAGGCGGCGGAGGTGCCGTAGAGGGTGGCGCCGGTGCGCTCGGCGACGCGCCACTGGGCGCCGGTGTCCGGGTAGCCCGGGCTGCCGTCGTACAGGACGACGGTGGTGCCGGTGAGGAGGCCGGAGACCAGGAAGTTCCACATCATCCAGCCGGTGGACGTGTACCAGAAGAAGACGTCCTCGGGGCCCAGGTCGCAGTGGAGGCCCAGCTGCTTGAGGTGCTCGACGAGGATGCCGCCCTGGGACTGGACGATGGCCTTCGGCAGTCCCGTCGTACCGGACGAGTACAGGACCCACAGGGGGTGGGCGAACGGCACCCGCTCGAAGACCGGCTCCACGTCGGCGGCGACCAGGTCGGCCCAGTCGAGGGCGCCCTCGGGGGCCGGGGTGCCGAGGAGCGGGATGTGGACGACGGCGCGGAGGGTGGGAAGCTCGGCGCGGAGCTCGGCGACGGTGTCGCGGCGGTCGTGCTGCTTGCCGCCGTAGCGGTAGCCGTCGACGGTGAAGAGGACGACCGGCTCGACCTGCTGGAAGCGGTCGAGGACGGAGCGGGCGCCGAAGTCGGGGGCGCAGGAGGTCCAGACGCCGCCGACGGCGGCGGTGGCGAGCAGGGCGACGACGGCCTGGGGCACGTTCGGCAGGTAGCCGCTGACGCGGTCGCCGGGGCGGACGCCGAGGGCGCGCAGCTCGGCGGCGAGCGAGCCGACCTGGCGGCGGAGTTCGGCCCAGGTGGTCGGGGCGGGGTCGTGGGTCTCGTCCACGTGGAGGAGCGCGGTGTCCTCGGGGCGCTCCTCGGCGGCGCGCAGGGCGTGCTCGGCGTAGTTGAGGGTGGCGCCGGGGAACCAGTCGGCGCCCGGCATGGAGCGGTCGCCCAGCACGCGCGCGTAGGGGGTGGAGAAGCGGACGTCGAACCATTCGGCGACGGCCTGCCAGAACGTCTCCAGCTCGTCGACGGACCAGCGGTGCAGCGCCGGGTACCCGCCCTCCGCGGGTGCTCCGTGGCGCTCGGCGGCCCACGCCTGGAAGCGGGTGACGGCGGCGTGGGCGATGCGCTCCTCGTCCGGCTGCCAGAGCGGCTCGGTCGGCTCGGTCGGCGCAGATGTCATCGGGTGGCTCCCTGGCTGTACGCGGGTCGGCGTGTGTCGCGCGCACGTGCGGGGGTGTGCGCGTGACGCGGCTGACAGGACGATGCCATGGGAGCGGCTTTCGCACCAGGGCAGCCCGCCCGTGGTCGGCCGGTTGAACATGTGCTCCCACCATGGGTGAACGGCAGTTGAACGCGGCTCACAACGCCGCTGGTGGGTGGCAGTGTGACCCCCATGGACGGTCGTGGACTGGTGCGTTCGGTGAGGGTGTTCGGTTCGGTGCAGGGGCTCAGGACGGTACGGGCGGCGTGGCGGCAGCGGCGGGCGGACGCGGCGGGGCTGCCGCCGCGGGGGGCGGAACGGGCCCGGGTGCCGGGGCTCGCGGACGGGGCGGAGGCGCTGCCGGGCGGGGGGATCGTGCGGTTCGCCCGGTCCTCGCTGCGGGTGTGCGTGTCGGCGGGCGGCACGGTGTTCTGGGGGTGGGACGGGGCGGGCCCGGAGCCGTCGTACGCGCTGGCGGGCCCGGCGCCCGAGCCGGACCCCCGGGCGGTCCTGGAGCCGGACACGGACGGCGGCTGGCGGGTGGTGTCGGAGCGGGTGACGGTGGCGGTCTCGCGGCACGGGGCGGTGGAGATCCGTACGCCGGGCGGGGTGATGCTGCGGCGCGATCTGCCGCCGCGGTGGTGGGAGCCGGTGGCCGGGGGGCCGTCGCGGTGGACGCAGCGGGCCGAGGTGCCGGCGGACGCGCGGTTCTTCGGGCTGGGCGGGCGGGCGGCGGGGCCGCGGCTGCGGGACGGCTCGTACCGGCTGTGGAACACGGATCCGAAGGGGCGGTTCGGGCCGGGCGACGATCCGCTGTACATCACGATGCCGGTGCAGTTCGTGGTCGCGGACGCGGGCACGCATCTGGCCTTCCACGACAACACCTGGGACGGGCGGGTGACGCTCGCGGAGGGCGAGGAGGGGGCCGGGTCGGGGCACGACCGGCCGGGCACCAGCGAGGTGCGGATGGAGGGCGGGCCGCTGCGGTGCTGGGTGGTGGTCGGGACCCCCGCGCGCGTGCTGCACAACTGGGCCGCGCTGACCGGGGCGCCGGCGCTGCCGCCCGCGTGGGCGCTGGGGCCGCAGCACGCGCGCTGGGGGTTCGGCAGCGCGGCGGAGGTGCGGCGGGTGGTGGCCGGGTACCGGGAGCGGGGGCTGCCGCTGTCGGCGGTCCATCTGGACATCGACCACTTCGACGGGCACCGGGTGTTCACGGTGGACCGGGAGCGGTTCCCCGATCTGCCGGGGCTGGCGAAGGAGCTGCGCGGGCAGGGGGTGCGGCTGGTGTCGATCGTGGACCCGGCGGTCGCGGCGGAACCGGGGAACGTGCTCTACGAGGAGGGGCGTGCGGCCGGGGCGTACGTGCGGGACGCGCGGGGCGAGGAGGTGCGGGGGGTGGTGTGGCCCGGGGAGTGCGCCTTCCCGGACTTCACGGATCCGGCGGTACGGGAGTGGTGGGGCGGCCTGTACGAGGAGCGGCTCCGGCAGGGCTTCTCGGGCGTGTGGCACGACATGAACGAGCCGGTGTCCTTCGCGCCCTTCGGTGACCCGACGCTCCCCCGGTCGGCCCGGCACCGCCTGGACGGGCGGGGCGGCGACCACCGGGAGGCGCACAACGTGTACGGGCTGCTGATGGCCCGGGCCGGCCACGAGGGTCTGCGGCGGCTGCGGCCCGAGGAGCGGCCCTTCCTGTTCACGCGCTCGGGATGGGCGGGGATGCAGCGGTACGGGGGCACCTGGTCCGGCGACGTGGCCACCGGGTGGCCGGGGCTGCGGGCCTCGCTGGCGCTGGTCCTGGGGCTGGGGCTGTGCGGGGTGCCGTACTCGGGGCCGGACGTGGGCGGTTTCGACGGGAGTCCGTCGCCGGAGCTGTTCCTGCGCTGGTACCAGCTGGGTGCCTGGCTGCCGCTGTTCCGGACGCACGCGGCGCTGGACGCGGGGCGGCGGGAGCCGTGGGAGTTCGGCCCGGAGGTGCTGGAGCACGCGCGCGTGGCGCTGGCCGAACGCGAGCGCCTGCACCCGTACTTCGTGACGCTGTCCCGGCTCGCGCGGATGACGGGCGCGCCCTATGTGCGGCCGGTGTGGTGGGGGACGCCGGAGGACCGGGTCCTGCGGGAGTGCGACGACTCCTTCCTGCTCGGCGACGCCCTGCTGGTGGCGCCCGTGCTGCACCGGGGCGCGGACCGGCGGGCGGTGCGGCTGCCGCGCGGCCGCTGGTACGACACGGCGACCGGCGAGGCGTACGAGGGCCCGGGCCAGGTGCTCCTCGACGCGCCCCTCGCGCGCGTGCCCGTGCTGGCCCGGGCGGGCGCGGTCCTGCCGGTGCGGGGCGAGGACGGCGGGCTCGCGCTGGAGGTGTGGGCGCCGGCGGCGGGCCGGACGGGCGGCGGGCTGGTCGTCCGGGACGGCGGCGACGGCTGGGAGCCGGCGGAGATCGAGCGCTACCAGTCGCGGCTCGTGGAGGACCGGGTCGTGGTGGAGCGGGTGACGGACGAGGGGCCGGTGGAGGCGGGTCTGCCGGTGCGGGTGCGGGGCGGGGTGTGAGGGCGGGCGGCTCGTGACGGCGACGGCGTTGTCGGACCCTCCGCCTAGCATGCGGGACATGCATCTGGAATCCCTCACGGACGAGGACATCCCGCTTCCCGCCGGCCGCATGGTGACGGCCGGCGAAGGGGACGGCGCGACACAGCCGTTGTGGTTGAGCGACGGGCCCGCGCCGTTCGGGTCGTGGGGACGGATACGGGCCGTGCACGCGCGGACGGGACTGTGGCCGCTGCTGCTCGAACCGCTGCAGGGGCAGCGGGACTTCCGGCCGTGGGCGTCGGGCGAGCTGTACCCGGAGGGGTCGTCCCGTCCCGCCGGGCACGATCCGGCGGCCCTCCTCGCGGCGTGGTGGGAGGGGTGCACCTCGGTCGACGAGGAGGACGACCCTCTCTCCGCCGAGGAGCGGCTCGCCGTCACCGCCCCCTACGGGGCGGTCTGGCCGGGGCTCGCGCCCGGCCGGACGCCCTCGGAGGATCCCGGAGGGCACGCCGCGGAGACCGCGGAGGTGTTCCTGTCCTTCGGGACCGACGCGCGCCTGGGGCTGGTCGAGGCCGCCTCCGGGGCGGAGGCGCTCGCCCTCGTGGGCTGGTCGGGGCCGGCCAACCACGAGAACGACACAGGTCGGATCGCCGCGGTCGTCGCCGACTGGGAACGGCGCTTCGGGGCGCGGGTGTTCGCGGTCGGGTTCGACACCCTGCGGCTCTCCGTCGCCGCTCCCCCGGCCACCCTGGAGGAGGCGCTGCCGATCGCGGCCGAGCACTTCGCCTTCTGCCCGGACAACGTGTGGCAGGGGCACTGCGCGGACCTCAGGGCGTACGCGGAGCACCTGGTGGGGGCGGACGCGTGGACCTTCTGGTGGGACTGAGGGTCAGCCGTACGCGCCCGCGAACCACTTCCTCATGGCCTCGGTGTGGAGGGGGAAGACCAGTTCGCGCGGTTCCGGGACCACGATGCGGCCGGAGGTCTCCGGGGTCGGGGTGAAGGGGGTGAGGGTGCCGGCCTCGACGGGCGGGAGCAGTCCGAAGACCAGGAGGTGGTCGGCGGAGGACAGGACGTCGGCGAGGCGGAGGGAGCCGGGGTCGGCGTCCAGGCCGGTCTCCTCGCGGAGTTCGCGGACGACGGCGGTGCGCCAGTCCTCGCCGTGGTCGATGAAGCCGCCGGGGAGCGCGGTGCCGCCGTGGCCGGGGTGGATGGCCCGGGTGATGGCGAGGAGGCCGGTGCCCCGGGGGGAGGTGACGGGCAGGAGGGCGACGGCGACGGGGAGGGGGTTGCGGTAGGCGGTGGTGGCGCAGACGGGGCAGGTGCGGGGCCAGGTGGTGGTGCCGGCCGCGTAGGGGGCGCCGCAGGCCGAGCAGTGGGAATGGAGGACGGGCACGGTGTCGGTCACGGGGGGGACCGTACGCGACGGGGGTTTCCCGGCGGGGGCGGAACTGGTAGACCCGGTGCGCATGACTGGACTTGCCTCTGCCTTCCGTACCCTCGCCGTCACGGGCGCGGCCGCCCTGCTCGCCTGTGCGGGGGCCGCCGCCTCCCCCGCCGTCGCCGTGCCCGAGCCGAAGGCGCCGCGGGAGTTCGTGGCGCTGGACTCGGTGGACCGGACGATCCTTCAGGAGATGCGGTACACGACGGCGCACAACTTCGTGGGAGAGCCGATCGACGGCTACCGGCAGCCGCTGTGCGTGCTGACGCGGCCCGCGGCCGAGGCGCTGCGCCGGGCGCAGACGCGGCTGCTGGCCCGGGGGTACACGCTGAAGGTGTACGACTGCTACCGGCCGCAGCGAGCGGTGGACCACTTCGTGCGCTGGGCGGAGGACCTGGCGGACGAGCGGATGAAGGCGGAGTTCTATCCGCTGGTGGAGAAGGAGCGGTTGTTCGCGGACGGTTACATCGCGGAGAAGTCCGGGCACAGCCGGGGCTCGACGGTGGACCTGACGGTCGTGCGGCTGCCGGCGGCGCCCACGCGCGCGTACGTGCCGGGCGAGGAGCTGACGTCGTGCAGCGGGCCCCGGGAGGAGCGGTTCCCGGACAGTTCGGTGGACATGGGGACCGGGTACGACTGCTTCGACACGCTCTCGCACACCGCCGATCCGCGGATCACGGGTGCGCAGCGGGCGAACCGGCAGCTCCTGAAGGGCGTGCTGGAGGCGGAGGGTTTCGTGAACCTGCCGGAGGAGTGGTGGCACTTCACGTTCAAGCCGGAGCCGTTCCCGTCGACGTTCTTCGACTTCCCGGTGGCGCGCAGGTCGGTGGCCGGGCACTGACGTCTTCCCCGTCCGTGAGGCCCGTGCCAGACTCGGCACCAGACTTCTGACACATCGTCAGATCGCTGGGAGGTCCCGGAGATGACACCGACGCGCAGGCCGGTGGTGGAAGGCTGGTTCACCGACGACACGGTCCCGGACGGGGAGTTCCGGCTCCTCGCCACCCGGTGCTCGGCCTGCGCGGCGGTCTTCTTCCCGCGCGAGGACGACCACTGCCGCAACCCGGGCTGCGCGGGCGGAGGCACGCTCGACGAGCTGCCGCTCCCGCCGCGCGGGCGGGTGTGGTCGTACACGGACGGGCGCTACCGGCCGCCCGCCCCGTACGTCTCCGACCCGGACGTGCCCTGGGAGCCCTCCGTCCTCGTCGCGGTCGAACTGGCCGCGGAGGGGATGGTGGTGCTCGGCCAGGCGGCTCCCGGGGTGCGGACCGCGGACCTCGCGGTCGGGACGGAGGTCGAGGTGGTGCCCGGGGTGCTGAACGAGGACGCCGACCACGTCTGGACCACCTGGCGGTGGCGGCCCGTGGAGACGGAGGAGGGCGCGTGAGCGACATCGCCGTCATCGGGGCCGGGATGCACCCCTGGGGCAAGTGGGGGCGGAGCTTCGTCTCGTACGGGACCGCCGCCGCCCGCGCCGCGCTCGCCGACGCGGGGGTGGAGTGGCGGGACATCGGCTCCGTCGTCGGGGCCGACACCGTCCGGTGCGGCTATCCGGGGTACGTGGCCGGGGCGACCTTCGCACAGGCCCTCGGCTGGCAGGGCGCACGCGTGACCAGCGTCTACGCGGCCTGCGCCTCCGGGGCCCAGGCCGTCGGCGCGGCCCGGGCCCAGATCCTGGCCGGGCTCGCCGACGCGGTCCTCGTCGTCGGCGCGGACGCCACGCCCAAGGGCTTCTTCGCGCCGGCCGGCGGGGAGCGGCCCGACGATCCCGACTGGCTGCGGTTCCGGATCCTCGGCGCCACCAACCCCGCGTACTTCGCGCTCTACGCCCGCCGCCGGATGGCCCTGTACGGGGACACCCCCGAGGACTTCGCCCAGGTCAAGGTGAAGAACGCGGCGGCGGGGGCGCTCAACCCCCTGGCGCGCTACCGGAAGGCCGTCACGTCCGACGAGGTCGCCGCCTCGGCCGTCGTCGCCGATCCGCTGCGGCTGCTCGACATCTGCGCCACCTCCGACGGCGGCGCGGCGCTGGTGCTGTCCAGTCTCGACTTCGCGCGCCGGCACGGGCACCCGGACCCGGTGCGGATCCGCGCGGTGTCGACGGTCTCCCCCACCTACCCGAGGACGGTGCTCGACCTGCCCGACATCGCGACCGACTCGACCACCGCGCTCGCGCCGGCGCCGCACGCCTTCCGTGCCTCCATCGCCCGCGCGGCGTACGAGGAGGCGGGGCTCGGACCGGAGGACCTGTCGCTGGCCGAGGTGTACGACCTGTCCACGGCCCTGGAACTGGAGTGGTACGAGGACATCGGCCTGTGCGGGCGCGGCGAGGGCGCCAAGCTGCTCCGGGACGGGGTGACCCGGCTCGGCGGCGCGCTGCCGGTGAACGCGAGCGGCGGGCTGGCCTCCTTCGGGGAGGCCGTGCCCGCGCAGGCGATCGCCCAGGTGTGCGAGCTGACCTGGCAGCTGCGGGGCACGGCCGGCGACCGGCAGGTGCCGGGGGCGCGGGCCGGGATCACCGCCAATCAGGGCCTGTTCGGGCACGGATCGGCGGTGGTGGCGGTCCGCTGAGCCCTGGGTCCCGTCCGGGAGGCGGAGGGCGGCCGGGGCCGTACCGCTCAGGTGGCCACGGGTTCGTGGCCCCGGTCGGCGAGGACGAGGGCGTGCTCGACGACGGCGACGAGGACGCTCTTGACCGACTCGCGGTCGCGGGCGTCGCACATCACCAGCTCGACCTCGGGGTCGAGGTCGAGCGCCGCCCGCACGGTCTCCGTCGGGTAGCGGCGCGCGCCCTCGAAGCAGTTGACGGCCACCGTGAAGGGGATCCCGCGCCGCTCGAAGTAGTCGATGGCGGCGAAGCTGTCCTCCAGGCGGCGGGTGTCGGCGAGCACGATCGCGCCGAGCGCGCCCTGTGCCAGCTCGTCCCAGAGGAACCAGAAGCGGTCCTGTCCGGGGGTGCCGAACAGGTACAGGACGAGGTCCTCGCGGAGGGTGATCCGGCCGAAGTCCATGGCGACCGTGGTGGTCGTCTTGGCCTCGACGCCGTGCAGGTCGTCCACGGGACGGCCGGCCTCGGTGAGGACCTCCTCGGTCCGCAGCGGCCGGATCTCGCTGACCGTGCCGACCAGTGTCGTCTTGCCGACCCCGAAGCCGCCCGCCACCAGGATCTTCAGCGTCACCGGCTCGACGGGGGTCTTCATGCGGCTAGAGCGCCCGAAGGCCATTGATCACCTCGCGGAGGATGCTCACGTCCGGCAGCTGGGCCGGCGGAACGGGGCGGGTCACGTGGACGAGTTCCTCGTCGACGAGGTCGCCGACCAGGACGCGGACCACCCCGACGGGGAGGTCGAGTCCGGCGGCGAGCTCGGCGATCGACTGGGGCTGCTCGGAACAGCGTTCGACGATCTCCACGTGTTCCGGGGAGAGCGACTGGTCGCGCCCGGGGTCGTCGGCGGCGGGCTCGGGGACCACCACGGCGATGAGGTCGAGCCGGTGGCGGCCGGCGGCGCTCGTCCGGCCGCGGGTCATCGCGTACGGACGGACGACCGGTCCCGCCTCGTCGTCGTACCAGTGGTGGGGGGCGGCGGTCGCCCGGCCGGGGGTCTCCCGGCCGGGCCCGCCGCGCTCGGCTGCGTCGCTCATACGGGGCGGCTCACCCTCCCGTGGACAGACCGGTCCGGGGGGCCGTGCCGAGGTGGGTGCCGACCCGCTTGACCATGAGGGTCATCTCGTAGGCGACCTGGCCGACGTCGGAGTCGGCGTCGGCGAGGACGGCGAGGCAGCTGCCGTCGCCCGCGGCGGTCACGAAGAGGAAGGCGTCCTCCAGCTCGACCACGGTCTGCCGGACCCTGCCCGCCTCGAAGTGGCGGCCGACGCCCTTGGCGAGGCTGTGGAAGCCCGAGGCGACGGCGGCGAGGTGCTCGCCGTCCTCACGGCTCAGGTCCTTCGACGCGCCGGTGGGCAGGCCGTCGCTGGACAGCACCAGGGCCTTGCGGATGGCGGCGACGCGGCCCACCAGCTCGTCCAGGAGCCAGTTCAGTTCGCCGTCGCCGTGGACGGGGCTGCTGGAGCTTGCTGCGGCGTTCGGTGCGGTCATCGACCGTCCCCCTCGGGTGTCGTTCCGTGTGCTGTGGTGTCGTCCGGTCCGGTGCCGTCCCGGCGTCCGCGCTGCCAGCCGCGCTGCATGGCGGCCATCCGGGCACGCACCTCCTCGGCGTCGCGCTCGAAGTCGCCCTCGGCGGAGGCCGGGCCGGCGGGCGGCGGACCGGTGTCGGGCGCGGTGCCGGCCGGGTGCTCGGGATCGCGCAGCTGCGGCACGAGGCTCGCCTGGCGCACGCGGCGCGGGAGCCCGTCGATCCGCGCGGCGGGGTCGGCGGAGGGCGCCCGGCCGGGTCCGTCGGCCGGCGCGGAGAACGGCGCGGTGGCCGGGGCCGGCGGGTCCTGGGCGGGCGCCGGCGGGGCCGGAGCCGTACGGGCGTCGGTGCCCTCCGGGCGTACGGGGACGAGCATGGGGCCGGTGGCGCGCGGGGGCACCCGGCGGTCGCCGGGGGCGGGGTGGGCGCGGCCCGGCTCGTCGAGCCGGCGCCCGTGGTCGACGACCAGGGTCGGCTGGCGGCGGCGCGGCAGCGGCACCGGGCCCTGGGCGCCGTCGCCGGCGGGCTCGTCCCCGCCGTGGCCGCCGGCCTGGTCGGGGGCCTGCTGGTGCTGCTCGCCGGCCGGGGCGAGGCCGGGACGGCGGCGCTGGGGGCGGAAGAGGCCGCCGCGCTCGCTGTCGCTGTCGAGGAGGTCGGCGGAGCGGTCGAGGAGGGTGTCGATGTCCTCGGGGCCGAACGGCGGCTCCAGCTCGACCGGGCCGTCCAGAGGGCGCTCCGGCGTCCGGCCCGCGACCGCGTCGAACGGTCCGTCGGCGGCGCCCCGGAGCGCCGGGCCCGTCCCGTCCGCCAGGTCGGGCACGCGCGCGAGGGCGGGCCGCCGCTGCGGCAGGGGGCCGTCGCCGAGCGCGCCGGCGGCCGTCCCGGAGGCCGTCAGGGACGCGCCGGAGGCGGTCCGGTCGTCGCCCTCGGACGTGCGCGGGTCCAGCGTCTCGCGGTCGAGGCGGAAGCCCGCGCCCTGGGTCTCGGGAGCGTCGGTGAGCAGGGCGGCCGGGAGGAAGACGACCGCGGTGGTGCCGCCGTACGGGGAGGTCTGGAGCGAGACGCGGACGTTCTGGCGCTGGGCGAGGCGGCTGACCACGAAGAGGCCGAGCCGGTCGGTGTCGGAGAGCTCGAACTCGGGGGTCTCGGCGAGCCGCAGGTTGGCGTCGAGCAGGACGTCGGGGCTCATGCCGAGGCCGCGGTCGTGGATCTCCAGGGTGAAGCCGTTGGCGACGCGCTCGCCGAGCACCTGGACGGCGGTGTGCGGGGGCGAGAACACGGTGGCGTTCTCGAGGAGTTCGGCGATGAGGTGGGTGAGGTCGGCGACGGCGGGGCCGCCGACGCCGAGCCGGGGCAGCCGGCGGACCTCGACGCGCTCGTAGTCCTCGACCTCGGCGACGGCGGCCCGGACCACGTCCATCAGCTGCACGGGCTTGCGCCACTGGCGGGAGGGGGCGGCGCCGGAGAGGATCACCAGGCCCTCGGCGTGGCGGCGCATGCGGGTGGTGAGGTGGTCGAGGCGGAAGAGGTCGGCGAGCTCCTCGGTGTCCTCGGTGCGCCGCTCCATGGTGTCGAGGAGGGTGAGCTGGCGGTGGAGCAGCACCTGGTTGCGGCGGGCGAGGTTGACGAAGACCTCGGAGACCCCGCGGCGCAGCTCGGCCTGCTTGACGGCGGCCTCGACGGCGGCGCGCTGGAGCGTGTTGAGGGCCTGGCCGACCTGGCCGACCTCGTCCGCGCCGTACTTGAGGTGCGGGACCTCGGTCTCGACGTCGACGTGCTCGCCGGCGGCGAGGCGGCGCATGACGCTGGGCAGCCGGACGCCGGAGACCTCCTGGGACTCCTTCTGGAGGCGGCGGAGGTCGCGGACGAGGGAGCGGCCGACCCGGACCGAGATGCCGACGGAGGCGAGCAGGGCGAGGAAGCCGAGGACTCCGGCGACGCCGGCCTTGAGCAGGACGCTGTACGCGGCGGGCTGGACGCGGTCCTGGTAGCGGTCGCCGGCGGCGGTGTTCGCGCGGGCGAGCTCGTCCAGGACGGGGCTGGCCTCGTCCTGCCAGTAGGCGGCGGTGACGGACCGCGGACGCTCGGTCGGGCCCTCCTTGACGAACGCCTCCTCGGCGGTGCGCAGGGCCGAGGTCTCGGGGCTGCGCCAGTACTGCTCGTAGCGCTGCCGCTCGGCGGCGGGGAGGAGTTCGAGGTTGACCTCGTAGAACTGCTTGCGGACGGCGACCAGGTCGGAGACGGCGCGGATCTCCTGGGCGGTGACGCGGTCGGCGACGAGGGCGGAGAGGACGAGGGCGTCCTCTCGGGAGAGGAGTTCACGGGCCCGGGTGATGCCGACGAGGGCACGGCCCTGCTTGTCCATCTCGACGTTCTCCAGCGCGTGGAGGGTGACGAGGAAGCTGTAGCAGGGGTCGACGAGCCGGTTGTAGAACTCCAGCGCCTGGAGCCGGCCGATGCTGCGCTTCTCGATGGAGCGGCGCAGGGAGGTGATCTCCTCGAAGGCGGCGAGGAGCGAGTTGAGCTTCTGGGTGGTGACCGGGCGCATCTCCTCGCGGACGCCGGGGTCCTCGGCGTTGGCGCGGATGCGGGCCATCTGCCGGTCGGTGGCGAGGCGGGCCTCGCGCAGCTGGGTGAGGGCCTCGGAGCCGCGCGGGTCGGCGAGGTAGACGAGGGACTGGCGGCGTTCGAGCTGGATGACCCGGGCCGTGTCCTCGATGGGGTAGCCGACCTTGTCGACGATGTAGCCGACGTCGAGGAGCTGGTCGGCCTCGCGTCCGGTGAGGACGGTGGAGAAACCCCAGAGGCCGGTGAGGGAGACGAGCGGTACGAGGAGCAGCGCCACGATCTTCCGGCGGATGGACTTCCCGCGAAAGCGCATGGCCTCCCCCAGTACGGCCCCCGGCCACGGAGGTCCCTCGAACGGCGTCGCCGCGTCAACACGGCGCGTCAACCTTCGGTTTCAACAAACGGCGGCGTGAGCCTACTACTGCATCGCGACCATCTCGAAGGTGTGTCTGGGCGATTTTCAGCCTGTCGAGTGAGCGTTGATCATGAGATGTCCTGGTATTCCAGGAGTTCGGATCGGCCACTGTGGTGCAGGACACGTGACCCGGCACGTTTTCCCGTCCTGGGCGCAATGGCTGGAATCGTTCGTTCCGCTCGCGATGTCGGGTGAATTGGGGAAACCTTTTCCCTGTCCAGAGCGTCATGAAGTACGGGGGAACGCGCTGTCCTGGGACGGACGGCTCACCGGCCGGCCGCGCAGGCCGTGTAGAACCGTGCGAACCGGGCAGCCACCCCTGGGAGCGTCGTGCGGTGGGGAGTGACAGGACATGGATGACGAGACGCGGACCGCGCGTCAGTTGTGGGTGGAGGACGACCGCGGACTGCGGAGGATGCCGGACCCGGTGCGGAACGCGGCGGTGCGGGCGGTGATGATCACCTCGGTGACGATCATCCTGGCCCTCGTCGCGTTCCTGACCTCGGTCACGGGCTCCTGGCTGGCCTATCCGATGACGATCGCGGCCGTGGTCGCGACGGTGGTGGCCACCTGGAGCGTGCTGGACATCTGGATCACCCGCCAGGTCTGGCGGCAGCGCAACGGCGTGGTCTCCGAGCCGAGCAGCACCGCCTACCAGGCGCGGCGGGAACGGGTCCCGGAGGAACGGGTCGCCTGATCCCGGACAGGATGAAGGCCCGGCCCGTGAGGGGCCGGGCCTTCGTCGCGCCTACGGGGCGGCCGGAGGTTCCCCGTCCTGGTGGCGGCGGAACATCCGGGTCGCCGTGATCTCGCCGTGGATCGTCTCGCCCTCCCCGGCCGGCTGCGGCAGGCCCGGGCGCAGGTGCTCCTCGACGCTGATGTACTTCAGGCCGGCCCGCAGGTCGGCGTCGTTGCGCAGCCGGATCACGAGCGGGAACTCGGCGAGCGCCGTGGTGTCGAACAGACCCGTGGTGTACAGCAGCTGCACGCCGAGCGCGTCCGACACGGCCCGCTGGAGCTCCAGCAGATACGTGGCGTTGGCCCGGCCGATCGGGTTGTCGAGGAAGAGCGTGCCCGCGTGCCGGTGCTTGTCCCGGCCCCGGTCGTTGGAGCGCAGCGCCGCCATCGTGCAGTACAGAGCGATGGCCGCGGTGAGCAGCTGGCCGCCGGAGAAGACGTCGCCCATCTGCCCGACGGGCACCCGCTCGGCGCGCAGCACCGCGTCCGGCTTGAGGATCTCGACGGCGATGCCCTTGGGTTCGAGCGCCGCCTGCACCCCCCGCAGCAGCAGCGACATGCCGTCGCGGCGCAGGTCGGAGTTCTTCCTCACGGCGGCGCGGGTCGCCTCGTCGACGACCTCGCCGAGCCGCTCGGTGAGCGTGGCCTGGTCCGGCTCCTCGAAGCGGATCCGCAGGAACTCCTGGCCGGACCACTCACCGAGGCCCTCCGGGAGCCGGGAGAGGCGCTGGGCGGAGCGGAGCGTGGCGAGCGAGGTCTCCACGAGGCCGCGCAGCCGGTCCACGATCGAGTCGCGGTTCCGCTCCAGCTGGGCCAGCTCGTCGGTGAGGACGCGGAGGCGGGGCGCGAACGCCTCGGCCCACTTGGCGGCGTGCTCGGGCAGCGCGGAGGCGGGCAGTTCGCGGATCTGTTGGCGGGCCGGGGTACGGACCTGCTCGTAGCGCGTCGCGTTGGCGTGCCGGACGAGGATGTCGCTCGCCTCGCGCACCGAAGCGTCGGCGGCCGAGAGTTCGGCGGTGCAGGAACGCAGCGCCCGCCGCGCCTCGCCGGCCGTGCTCCGCGCCTCCTCCAGGGTGCCCGGGTACGGCTCCTGCTCCTCCTGCTCCTCCTCCGCGTGGTCGCGCAGCAGGTCGCGCAGGAGCGCGGCGGTCTCGTCGAAACCGCCGGCGGCGTCCTCGGCGGCCCGGTGGTCGCGCAGCAGCCCGGCGTGGGCGGCGCGGGCCGCCTCCAGGGCGTCGCTGCGGGCGGCCAGTTCGGCGCTCGCGGTACGCAGCAGGGCCTGCGCCCGGTCGGCGTCGGCCGGGACCAGCTCCTCCGGCAGCTCGGTGTGGGCCCCGGCGTCCTCCGGGGCCAGCCGCTCGGCCTCGCCGCGGAGCCGGCCGAGCTTCTCGCTCGCCTCGGAGGCGCGGGACTCCAGCATCTGCACCAGGGACTCGGCACGGGCCGCGGCGGCCTGCCGGGACGGGCCGTCGGCGCCGTCGGTCGACTCCAGGAGCTGCTCGGCGCGGGTGCGGACCTTGTTGGTGAGCCGGTCCAGTTCGGCGAGGGCGGCGGACTCGTCGCTCTCGGCCCGGGCCTGCTCGGCGCGCAGGTCGGCGCCCACGCCGACCTTCTCGTAGACCTGGGAGGCGGCCCGGTACGCCTCACGGAGGGTGGGGAGGGCGGCGCGGGGCGCGTCGGCGTCCGCCTCCGGCAGCTGCTCGGGGGCGCCGGCGATCTCGGCGCGCTCGGCGCGCAGCGCGCGGGCGGTGCGGTGGGCGTCGTCGGCGGCCCGCTGGGCGGCCCGGCGGTCCTCGTCGGCGGCCCGCGCGCGCTCCAGGCAGGTCTGGGCGCGGGCCTCGGACTCGGCGGCGTCGTCGGCGAGTTCGCGGAGCTTGGCCTGCCAGGCGGAGCGCTCGCGGAGCCGGAAGGCGAGCCCGGCGAGGGCGTCGGCGACGCGGCGGGCGCGCTGGGCGGCCTCCTGGCGCTCGTCGCGGACCGCGAGGGCCTCGGCCGCGGTCTCCTCGGCCTCCGCGTGCGCGGCCCGGGCCTCGTCGAGGGCCCGGCCCGCGGTCTCGGCGGTCTCGCGGGCGGTGGCGGCGACGGCCGCGAGCTCGGCGAGCATGCCGGGCGGGCAGTCGGCGCGCCAGGCGCCGATCCGGGCGGCGAGGGCGCGGTCGCCGGCGAGCCGGGCGGCCAGGGCGCGGATCTCCTCGTCGCGGGCGGCGGCACGCGCGCGGAGCGCCTGCCGCTCCTCGTCGGCGGCGTGCTCGTCGTGCATGGCCGGGTTCGGCGGTACGAGGAAGACGCCGGTGTCCTCGCCGGCCTCCTGGGCCGGTGCGGGGGCGAGGAGGGCGGCGGCGGTGCCGACGGCGACGGCGGAGCGGGGCAGCAGGGCCGCCGAGCCGAGGGCCTCGCGGGCGCGCCCGTACGAGACGGGGTCGGTGATGACGACGCCGTCGACGAGCTCGGGCCGGGCGGCGAGCACGCGCGCGTGGTCGGCGGGGTCGACGGACTGGGCGAGGTAGCGCCAGCCGGGGAGGGCGGGGATGCCGTGCTCGCCGAGGAACTCGACGGTGGCGAGGACGTCCGGGCCGGGCGGCAGCAGGCCGCCGTCGCCGAGGGCGCCGAGGATCCGGGAGTCGTCGGCGGCGGCCGTGCGCAGGTCGAAGAGCTGGCGCTCCGCGGAGGAGACGGCCCCGTCGAGCAGCCGGCGCAGCTCCTCTGCGTAGCGGTCGAAGTCGGTGACGGAGAGCGGCGCCTGGGCGTCGGGCTCGCCGGCCGCCGGGGCGTCGTCCCCGTCGCGGGTGTCGGCCGTCCGGGCGGCGCGCTGGCCGGGCAGCGGGGAGCCGGAGCCGGGCAGGCCGAGGAGTTCGGCGAGGCGTTCCTCGGCGGCCAGCGCCTCGGCGGCGCGGCGCTCGGCGTCGTAGGCGTTGCCCGCGGCCTCTGCGGCGTCGGCCGCGCGGGCGGCGGCGAGTTCGGCGCGGGACTCGGCGGCGGCGGTCTCACGGGCCCGGTCGCTCGCGGTGCGGGCGACCTCGCGGGCGGCGTCCCAGGCGGCGACGGTGGTCTTCTCGGCGTCCGCGGCGGCGAGGGCGGCGCGGGCCGGGTCGGCGTCGGGCGCGGAGTCGTCGAGCCAGCCGGCCCGTACGGCCTCGGCGGTCTCCTGCTCGACCTCGGCGAGGCGCTGGCGCAGGTGGCCGGCCTCGCTGCGGGCCCGCTGGGCCTCGGTGGCGGCGACGGTGGCGTCCCGGTGGGCGGCCTCGCCAACCTCCTGGAGGGCGGTGGACCGCTCCTCCTCCTCGGCGGCGTGCCGCTCGCCCTCCTCCGCGGCGGCGGCGAGGGCGCGGACGAGGCCGGCGGCGGCCTCGGCGCGGGCGGCGAGGGCGGGGGCGGCGTCGCGCTCGGCCTCGCGGATGGCGGCGGCCACGCGCGCGGAGCGGTCGCCGGCGGCGCGGTGGCGGAGCACCGACTCGGCGGCCTGCCAGGCGGAGTGCAGGGTGCGGGCCTCGAGGAGCTCGCGGCGCTGGGAGGCGGCGCCCTTCTCGGCCGCGGCGAGCGCCAGGGAGGCGTGCCGGTAGGCGAGTTCGGCGGCGATGAGGGCGCTGCGCTCGCGGGCCGTCTCGGCCTCGGAGACGGCGTGGCCCGCGGAGGTGACCTGCTGGGCCAGTTCGGCGGCGCGCTCCCGCTCGCCTCCGGCGCGGCCGGAGAGCCGGCGGGCGAGGGTCCGGGTGCGGCGTTCGGCGGCGGCGTGCACCTCGCGCGCGCGGGACCTGGTCCCGGCCGCGTCCACGATGCGGGTGAGGAGGTCGACCGAACCGGCGGTGAACTCGCGTTCGGCGGTGAGCTCGGCGCGGCGGCCGAGCTTGTTGCCGAAGCCGCCGACGAGGTCGGCGAGGCCGTCGGTGTCGCGGGTGTCGGTGACCGCGCGCAGGAGGAGGTCGGTGAAGTCGGAGTCCTTCTTGACCGCGAAGAGGCCGGCGGCCTCGCCCTCGTCGGCGTTCATCTCACGCTGGTAGCGGAAGAGTTCGGGGTCGAGGCCGAGGTCGCCGAGGTGCTCGTTCCAGCGGTCGTGGATCTCCTCCCACACCACCTCGAGGTGCGGGTACGCCTTGCCGGCCTCGGTGAGGGCGTCGCGGAAGCCCTTCATGGTGCGGCGCCGGCCGGAGGCGCCGGAGGCGCCCTCGGCGGAGGGGCGGACGGAGGTCGCCTCGGCGACCGGCAGGTTGTCCAGGCTGAGGCCGGGGCCGGGGCGGAAGGAGTACCACGCCTCGGCGAACTTCCGCGGGTCGTTGGAGACCTGGCGGCCGCGCCACTCGCTGACCTTGCCGACGACGACGAGTTCGCCGGTGAGGGTGTGCTGCCACTCCAGGGCGACGTGTCCGCAGTCGTCGGCGAGCAGGAACTTGCGGAGCACGCCGGAGCTGGCGCCGCCGAGGGTGTTGCGGTGGCCCGGGAGCATCACCGAGAAGATGAGCTTGAGGAGGACGGACTTGCCGCCGCCGTTCTCCAGGAAGAGCACGCCCGCGGGGGCGGGGCGGCGCGGCGGACCGACGGGCTCCTCCTCGAAGAACTCCGCCTGGGTGGGGGCGGGGTTCGGCACGGGGGCGCCGACGCCGCGCAGGTCCAGGACGGTGTCGGCGTAGCGGGCGCCGGCGGGGCCGATGGAGTAAAGGCGGACCCGGGACAGCTCGTACATGGCGAGGGACTCTCGTGCTCTCGTGCTCGGGAAGTTCGGTGGCGCGGGGCGGGGTGCGGCCGCGCGCCGGGGCGGGGTGCGGCGGGATTACGCGTGGAAGGGCAGGCCGGCGTCGGCGGCGAGGTCCAGGTCGTCGCCCTCGGGCGGCGGGACGAGGGTGGCGGTGCCGTCGGTGACGGGGACGATCCCGAGGTCGAGGAGTTCGGTCAGGGCGGCGGAGCCGGCCATGTCGCGGACCTGGAGCTGGTAGCGGGCGGTGGTGCGGTACGAGCCGCCGTTCTCGTCGCCGGTGCGCTGGAGGAAGCCGGAGTCGGTGAGGAAGGCGACGGCCTTGGCGACGATGCCGGTGGTGGAGCCGGCGAGGCGGCGGGCGTCCTTGGTCGCGCCGGTGGTGGAGCGGCGGGAGTAGACGCGCCAGGCGGACTCCAGGCCGGGGGCGTCGGAGGCCGGGTCGGTGTTCTCGCCCTCCTCCTCGGCGCGCTGCTCCAGGCGGAGGCACGCCTGGCGGACGAAGGAGTCCACGCCGTTGACGGTGAGACGCCCGATGTACCCGTCGTCGGCGAGGTCCTCGGGACGCGGGAAGGCCATGGCGGCGACGGCGAGGTGGGCGAGGCCGTGCAGGAAGCGGTCGGCGGAGTCGGTGTTGGCGCGGCGGGCGTAGTCGCCCATGCGGACGGCGAAGACGGAGTCCTCGCCGGCCGTGACGGCCATGCCCGCGCGCGGGGAGACCTCCAGGACGATCAGGCCGAGGCCGGTCGCGACGGCGTCGGCGAGCCGGGCGAAGGCCGGGTCCTCCTGGTAGCGGCGGAGCAGTTCGGCGTACTCGGCGTCGCGCGCGGGCAGCAGCTTGGGCTGGAGCCCGAAGGAGACGAGCCGCGCGGCGTCGGCGGCGTCCGCGGGGGTGACGGCATGCGCGGAGGCGGTGGGGGCGGAGGCCGGGGGCCGGGGGGACTCCTGCTCGCTCCACGCGTCCGTGTACCCGGCGTCCTCGGTGTGCTGGACGGCGTTGTCGCTCACGGCTGGGGCTCCTCGGTGCGGCTCTCGTTCGGTACGGCTGCGGTGCCGGCGGCCCGGGGCAGGGGCAGCGGCACGGGGGTGACGGCGGCGGGCGGCGCGGGCGCCTCACCGGGTGCGGGCGACGGCTCCTGCCGGGCGCCCCCGAGCCGTACGGCGCGGACCATGGGCAGGTCCCGGCGCCGCGCGGCGGCCCGGGGCGTCCGCGGCAGGGACACGGCCCCGAGGCGGGGCCGGTCCCCCGGCCCACCGTCCGCCGCCGGTCCGCCGGTGCCGGACGTCCCCGCGCCGACGACGGGCGAGTCCACGAAGGGGGCCAGCAGGCGCGGGCCGGGGGCGGTGGGCGCCGGGAAGGGCCCGGCCGGTGCGGTGGCGGAGCCGCTCCCGGAGAGCGGGGACGACGGTGCCGCGGGTGCCTGCGGGGCGGGCTGTACGGGGTGCGCGACGGGGCGGGCCCCGGAGAGCGGGGCCGGCACCGGCGGGGCCGGCTCGGCCGGCGGTGCCGGGACGGTGGCGGGGCGGACCTCGGGCAGCGGGGTCACCGGTGCCGCGGGGGTGACGGGACGGAACGGCCCGGCGAGGGCCTCGGCCGGCGACGACGGGGCCGGTACGGCTACCGGCACCGGTGTGGCGAGCGGGTACAGCCCGGCGACGGACGCGTCGGGGTCCGTGACGGGCCGCGTCGGCTCGGTGGTGGCCTGCGTCGGCTCGGTGGTGGTCGAGGGCGTCGCTGCGGCGGCCGGGGCGGGCCGCGCGGGGGCCGAGTTCGGCTGCGGGGCGCCTGGGGCGGGCTGCGGGGCGTCGGCCGTCCAGAGGCCCGTCATGGCGGCCTCGGCGGGCGCCACGACGGGCCGGTGCGGCTGCGTGGCGGCCGGGGCGGGCCGCGCGGGGGCAGGAGCGGGCTGCGTGGGGGCAGGGGCGAGCCGCGCGGGGGCGGGCGGGGTCGCGTCGGCCTGGGACGGCTCCGGGGCGGTCCGGGACGGCTCCGTGGTGCTCTCGGCCTCGGTCGGCTCCGTGGCGGGGCCCGCGGGGGACGGCTCCGAGGGGGGTGCGAGCGGGGGCGCGGGCTGGGGGAGCCACGCGCGCGTGGCCCGCGCGGGGCGGCGGGGCGGACGGGGGTCCTGGCCGGTACCGGGGGCGGGCGGGGTCGCGTCGGAGACGTATGTCACGTCGCCTCCGTACGGTCGGCGGCCATGCCGACGGCGTCGAGGAGCGCCGTCCCGACGATGAGGTCGGCGCCTCCGAAGCCGGGGTCGTCGAGCGGGGTGCCGTCGTCCACGGCGAAGAGCAGGCGCTCCTCGCCCTGGCGGTAGGCGGTGCCGACCGGCGGGCTGGCCGCGTGGACGGCGAGCAGCGCCACCAGGTAGGCGAGGTCCTCGCCGCCGGTGGCACGGGCGTCGGCGAGCAGCCCGGAGAGCCGGCGCGGGGCGTCGTGCTCCAGGTCCAGCAGGGCGAGCGCGTCCGCGAGCTGGCGCTCGCTGAAGCGGGAGTCGTCGGGGGTCGCGATCAGGTCCGGCTCGGGCATCTCCGCGCCGAGGTGCTCGCGCTCGACCGGCGGGGTGAGCAGCAGGTCGACGAGGTCTCCGAGGCGGACCGAGCCGGGGGTGCGCAGGCCGGTGCCGTGCGCGAAGAAGGCGTCGGTGACCCGGGTGGCCCGCTCGACGGGGAGCGGCAGCACGGGCGCGACGAGCTGCCCGTACAGGTCCAGGCCGGTGTACCGGGTGGGGGTGGCGAACGCCTGCCGGTCCTGCTCGGCGCGGAACAGCGGCCCGGCCTCCAGGAGCCGGGACTGGAGCTGGGTGTGGCGGCGGATGCAGTCCTTGACTATGTCGACCAGCTCGGCGGCCCGCCGCTTGTGCTCCTGGTCCTCGGCCTCGTCGCGCGCCTTGCGGATGTTGGTCAGGATCGCGTTCTCGTGGCGGTAGCGGTCGGCGACATGGTCGAGCGCCTCGGCGATCATGTCGGGGACGCTGTTGAGCCAGTCCACCGCGCGCACGTTGCGCCGGGTGGCCTCCAGGGTCCTGCGGAGGGTCTCGGCGTACTGGACGGTGCGGTAGCGGGCCTGCTCGGCGGCGAGCTGCGCGTCGGCGAGGCGGCCCCGGCTGATGAGGACCTCCAGCTTCACCTCGGCGGCGATCTGGGCGCTGGTGACGTCGGTGTCGAGGGCGCCGACGAGCACGTTGACGGCCTCGTCGGTGGTCCGGAGGCAGACGGTCCCGCCGTACCCGGGGACCTCCTCGATGAGCTTGAAGTCGTAGTCCCGGCGGACGTACACGCCGTCGGTGCCGAAGGTGCCGTACACGGCGCGGAAGCCCCGGTCGACGCTGCCGACGTTGATCAGGTTCTCCAGCACCCAGCGGGCGACGCGCTCGTGCTCGGCGGCGGGGCGCCGCGGGGCCTGGGCGGCGACGCGGGGCAGCAGCCGGGCGACGACCTGGTCGTGGTCGGCGCCGGTGTCGAAGTCCATGTGGAGGGTGACGAGGTCGATCGCGGCGAGCGCGACCTCGGCCATCGCGTAGACCGTGTACTCGCCGGCGAGGTTGGCCTTGCGCGCGTCCAGGTCGTGCAGCGGCGCCGTGCAGGCGAGCGCGCGCAGGCGCCGCGCGAGCCCTTCGTCGGCGGCCGGCCCCTGCGCGGGGCGCGGCCCCGCGCTGAGCTGGGGCGGAGCGAGGTCCGTCGAGGCAGGCGAAGTCACGGTGCACAGAGTAGGTCCTCGCACTGACATGGGTCGAAACGGCGCAGAAACCACCGCCCCCGCCCCGCCCGGGGCGGTACCCTCCGCCGGCGCGGCCGGACGGGGCCCTCCCTGGGGCTCCACGGCCGGACGCCGATCCTCCGGCGGGGCCCTACTCCTCGGCCGGTTCGTCCACGGCGCGGGCGTAGGCGGCCGCCACGCGGTCGATGGAGTCGTCGAGGTAGCGGGCGAGGAGCCGTTCGGCGGCGGCCCGCTCCCCCGTCCGCAGGGCGTCCAGGATCTCCTTGTTGCGGACGAGGTAGGGCTCGTGGAGGGCCCGGGGGTCGTCCACGACGTGGAAGGCGAGCCGGAGTTCGGCGAGGACGCCGCGCATGAGCTCGTCGGTACGGGCGCTGCCGGCGAGGGCGACGAGTTCGCGGTGGAAGTGGATGTTGGCGGTGGAGACCCCGCGCCAGTCGCCGGCCCCGGCGGCGGCCTCGCCCTCGGCGACGGCGGCGGCGAGGCCGTCCACCGGGAAGGGCGGATGGCCGAGGCCCCGTACGACGGCGCACTCGACGAGCCGTCGGGTGCGGTAGATGTCCTCGACGTCGTCCACGGCGAGGACGCGGACGAAGACCCCGCGGTTGAGCTCGTGGACGAGCAGCCGCTCGTGGGTCAGGAGCCGGAACGCCTCGCGCAGGGTGTTGCGGGACACCCCGAGGGCGCCGCCGATGCTCTCCTCGGAGAGCCGGGTGCCGGGCGGGAAGAAGCCTTCGGCGATGCGGGTGCGCAGGATGTCCGCGACCCGCTCCGCCGTGCTGGTGCGCCCGAGCAGCGCGCGGTCGTCCGCCAGTCCCCCGGTCGTCCCGGTGCCGCTCGCGTCCACGGTCCCCCTTCCTTGCGGGGCGGTCGGCCCCGTCGTCGTCCAGCCGCCGAGTCAATCGCAGAAACGGATCCCGGACAACAGGCCCCTTGTCGAATCGTTGAACAATCCCCTACCTTGGCGCCACCGCACACGGTCACCACCGGACCACGCGCCGGTACCCGCCGGCGCGTCGGCACCCGCCACACGGCGTCCGGCGTCCGGCGTCCGGCGTCCGGCGTCCGGCACGACGGAACCAGGCACTCGGCACCACGGAACCAGCACGCACACGCACGGCCTCTCGTACGTCTCTCAGGCACGCCTCCCCCAACTGCGAGGTGCAGATGAGCACGACACAGACCCGGCGGCACTCCCAGGACGACGGGCCCGACACCACGGGCCCGTTCGGCTGGCTGCGCGCCCTCGGCCCGCGCGGACGGCGCGCCTTCGGCGGAGCCTTCGGCGGCTACGCCCTGGATTCCTACGACTTCTTCACCCTGCCGCTGTCGATGGTGGCGATCGCCGCCTACTTCAACCTCGACAAGGGCCAGACCGGACTGCTCACCACGGTGACCCTGGTGGTCTCGGCGGTGGGCGGCGCGCTCGCCGGGGTCCTCGCCGACCGGGTCGGCCGCGTCAAGGCCCTGATGATCACGGTGATCACCTACGCGCTCTTCACCGTGCTCTGCGGCTTCGCGCCGAACTACGAGACCCTGCTGGTCTTCCGGGCGCTCCAGGGCCTCGGGTTCGGCGGCGAGTGGGCGGTCGGGGCGATCCTGGTCGCCGAGTACGCCTCCGCCCGGCACCGGGGCCGTACGCTCGGCGCCGTGCAGTCGGCGTGGGCGGCGGGCTGGGCCCTCGCGGTGATCGTCTACACCCTGGTCTTCCAGTTCTTCGAGGCGGACCTGGCCTGGCGGATCCTGTTCTGGACCGGTGCGCTGCCGGCGCTGCTCGTGGTCTGGGTCCGGCGGCACGTGGAGGACGCCCCGCAGGCGGCCGCGGCCCGCGAGGCGAGCACCGAGCGGGGGTCGCTCCGGGCGGTCTTCCGGCCGGGGCTGCTGCGCGTCACCCTCTTCGCGACCCTGCTCTCCACGGGCGTGCAGGGCGGCTACTACACCCTCGCCACCTGGGTGCCGACCTTCCTCAAGACCGAGCGCGGGCTGACCGTCGTCGGGACCGGCGGCTACCTGACGCTGCTGATCTCGGGCGCCTTCATCGGCTACCTGACGGGAGGCCATCTGACGGACCGGATCGGCCGGAAGCGGAACATCGCGCTCTTCGCCGTCCTGTCGGCGGCGTCGGTGATCGCGTACACCCAGATCCCGGCGGGCGCGAACACCCTCCTCCTGGTCCTCGGCTTCCCGCTCGGCTTCTGCATGTCGGCCATCTTCAGCGGCTTCGGCTCCTTCCTCGCCGAGCTGTACCCGACGCCGGTGCGCGGCACCGGACAGGGGCTCACGTACAACACCGGGCGCGCGGTCGGCGCGATCTTCCCCACCCTGGTCGGCTTCCTCTCCGAGAGCTGGGGCGTCGGCGGGGCCCTGATCTTCGGCGCGGTGGGGTACGGGCTCGCCGTGCTGGCGCTGCTCGGCCTGCCGGAGACGCGCGGGAAGGAGTTCCGGTGAACGGCGTCGGCCTCCCGGGGGCCACCGTCCTCCGCACCCGCGATCCGAAGCCGTGCCCGGTCCCGGACGTCACCGTCTGAGAACCGCCTCCCCCGCGCGCGTACCGCCTCCGCCCGACCGCACCACAGCACCACAGCACCACAGCACCACAGCACCACAGCACCACAGCACCAGCGAAGGGAACAGCACCATCATGAGCGGGGTCTCGATCGACCTGAACGCCGATCTCGGCGAGGGCTTCGGCCGCTGGACGCTGACCGACGACGAGCGGCTGCTCTCCGTCGTCACCAGCGCCAACGTGGCCTGCGGCTTCCACGCGGGGGACGCGGTCACCATGCGGCGGGTGTGCGCGCTCGCCGCCGAGCGGGGGGTACGGATCGGGGCCCAGGTCTCCTACCGGGACCTGGCCGGCTTCGGGCGGCGCGCCATGGACGTGCCCGCCGCGGAGCTGGCCGCCGAGGTGGCGTACCAGATCGGGGCCCTGGAGGTCTTCGCCCGCGCGGCGGGCTCCCGGGTGGCGTACGTGAAGCCGCACGGCGCGCTCTACAACCGGGTGGTGCGGGACGCGGAGCAGGCGGCGGCGGTCGTCGACGGGGTACTGCTGGCGGGCGGCGGGCTGCCGGTGCTCGGGCTGCCGGGTTCCCGGCTGCACGAGGCTGCGGAGCGGGCGGGGCTCCCGGCGGTCGCCGAGGCGTTCGGCGACCGCGCCTACCGGGCCGACGGCTCGCTGCTGCCGCGGGGGCGGGAGGGCGCCGTCGTGCATGACCCGGACACGGTGGTCGAGCGGTCGGTGGCCCTCGTCCGCGCGGGGACGGTGACCGCGCACTGCGGGACGGTCGTGCCCGTGCGGGCGCGATCGCTCTGTCTGCACGGGGACACCCCCGGCGCGGTGGAGCTGGCCCGGCGCGTCCGGGCCGGGCTGGAGTCCGCCGGGGTCGCGGTGGGGGCCTTCGCGTGAGGGTGCTGCGGGTGGGCGAGCGCGCCCTCCTGGTCGAACTGGCCGACGGCGCGGCCGCCGAGGCGTTCCACGCGGAGCTGCTGCGGCGCCGTGCGGCGGGCGCGCTGACCGGCGTACGGGAGATCGTGCCGGCCGCGCGGACGGTGCTGCTCGACGGTGTGGCCGAGCCGGCGCGGCTCGCGGCCGAGCTGCCGGGCTGGGAACTCCGGCCGGGGCACGCGCGCGTGGGCGAGGTCGTGGAGGTCCGGGTCCGGTACGACGGGCCGGATCTGGCCGAGGTGGCCGCCCGGTGGGGGGTGTCGGCCGCCGAGGCGGTACGGATCCACTCCTCGGCCGAGTTCCGGGTGGCGTTCTGCGGCTTCGCTCCCGGCTTCGGCTACCTCACGGGGCTCGGCGCGCGGTACGAGGTGCCGCGCCGGGCGACGCCCCGCACGGCGGTACCGGCCGGAGCGGTGGCGCTTGCCGGGCCGTACACGGGCGTGTACCCGCGCTCCTCGCCGGGCGGCTGGCAGCTGATCGGGACCACGGACGTGGTCCTGTGGGACACCGGGCGCGAGCCGGCGGCGCTCTTCTCCCCCGGCACGCGCGTGCGGTTCACGCCCGCGCCGGACGCCCTCCCGGGGACGGGGGCCGGCCGGTGAACGACCGTGCCGTCGCCGTGGTCCGGGCGGGTGCCCTGACCACCGTGCAGGACCTGGGGCGACCCGGGTACGCGCACCTCGGCGTGCCCCGCTCCGGCGCCCTGGACCCGGCCGCCGCCGGGCTGGCCAACCGGCTGGTCGGCAACGACGAGGGGGCCGCGGTCCTGGAGACGACCGTGACCGGCTGCGCCCTGCGCCCCCGGAGCGCGGTGACCGTGGCGGTGGGCGGCGCGCCCTGTCCGCTGCGGGCCGACGGCCGACCGCTCCCCTGGGGCACGGCGGTGCGGGTCCAGGCCGGGGCGCTCCTGGAGGTCGGTCAGGCCGTGCGCGGGCTGCGCTCGTACGTGGCGATCGGCGGCGGGATCGCCGTCGATCCGGTGCTCGGCAGCCGCTCCACCGACCTGCTGTCCGGGCTGGGCCCGGCGCCGCTGGCGGACGGGACCGTGCTGCCGCTGGGGGCGGCCACGGCCGTACGGGGGTCGGTCGACGCTCCCCCCTGGCCGGGCCCGCCGGACGAACTCGTCCTGCGGGTCCGGCTCGGGCCGCGCGACGACTGGTTCACCGGTGGGGCGCTCACGGCCCTGACCACGCGCGCGTACCTGGTCTCCGCGGCGAGCAACCGGATCGGGCTGCGGCTCGACGGGCCCGCCCTGGAGCGCGCCCGGCCCGGGGAGCTGCCCAGCGAGGGCATGGTCCTGGGGGCGGTGCAGGTGCCCCCGGACGGGAGGCCGGTGGTCTTCCTCGCCGACCATCCGACGACCGGCGGCTATCCGGTGGTGGCGGTGGTGCGGGAGGCCGACCTGGGGGCGGCCGCGCAGGCCGCGCCGGGGACGCCGGTCCGCTTCGTCACGGCGCCCTGACTCCCCCGGGCCCGTGCCCCTCCTGCGGCGGGGTGCCGTAGCCCCCGCCGCCGGGGGTGCGCAGGACGAGCACGTCGCCGGGGCCGACCTCGGTGGTCGCGGCGCCGCCGAGGGTCTCCACGGTGCCGTCGGCGCGTTCGACGAGGTTCTCGCCGAGCGCGCCCGGGGCGCCGCCCGCCATCCCGTACGGGGGGACGCGGCGGTGGCCGGTGAGGAGGGTGACCGTCATCGGCTCCAGGAACCGCAGCCGCCGTTCCACGCCGTCGCCGCCGTGCCAGCGGCCCCGGCCGCCGCTGCCCTCGCGGACGGCGAAGGCGTCGACGCGGACGGGGTGGCGCCACTCCAGGATCTCGGGGTCGGTGAGGCGGGAGTTGGTCATGTGGGTCTGGACGGCGTCGGCGCCGTCGAAGCCGTCGCCCGCGCCGGATCCGCTGGCGACGGTCTCGTAGTACTGGACGCGGTCGTCGCCGAAGGTGAGGTTGTTCATGGTGCCGGAGCCCTCGGCCTGGACGCCGAGGGCCGCGTAGAGGGCTCCGGTGACGGCCTGGGAGGTCTCGACGTTCCCCGCGACGGTGGCGGCCGGCGGTTCGGGGGCGAGCATGGAGCCGGGCGGGACGCGGATCTCCAGGGGCTCCAGGCAGCCGCTGTTGAGCGGGATGTCCTCGTCGACGAGGGTGCGGAAGACGTACAGGACGGCGGCCATGACGACCGCCGTGGGGGCGTTGGCGTTGCCGGGCAGCTGGGGCGAGGTGCCGGTGAAGTCGAGGACGGCGGAGCGCCGTTCGCGGTCGACGCGGACGGCGACCTGGATGACGGCGCCGGTGTCGGTCTCGTACCGGTGGGTGCCGTCGCGGAGGCGCGCGACGATCCGGCGGACGGACTCCTCCGCGTTGGCCCGCACGTGGCTCATGTACGCCTGTACGGCGTCCAGGCCGAACTCGGCCACCGCTCCGCGGAGTTCCTCGATGCCCTTCTCGTTGGCGGCGATCTGGGCGCGCAGGTCGGCGAGGTTGGTGTCGGGGTCGCGGGAGGGGTACGGGGCGCCGGTGAGGAGTGCGCGGGTCTCGGCCTCGCGGAGCCTGCCGTCGCGGACGAGGAGCCAGTTGTCGAAGCGGACGCCCTCCTCGTCGACGGTGCGACTGAAGGCGGGCATGGAGCCGGGGGTGATGCCGCCGATCTCGGCGTGGTGGCCGCGGGAGGCGACGAGGAAGCGGAGCGTGCGCCCCCCGTCGTCGAAGACGGGGGTGACGACGGTGACGTCGGGCAGGTGCGTGCCGCCGTGGTAGGGGTCGTTGACGGCGTAGACGTCACCGGGCCGGAGGTCGCCGGCGCGGCGGCGCAGGACCTCCTTGATGGATTCGCCCATGGAGCCGAGGTGGACGGGGATGTGGGGGGCGTTGGCGACGAGGTTGCCCTCGGCGTCGAAGAGCGCGCAGGAGAAGTCGAGCCGTTCCTTGATGTTGACGGAGTGGGCGGTGTTCTCCAGACGGACGCCCATCTGCTCGGCGATGGCCATGAAGAGGTTGTGGAAGACCTCCAGCAGGACCGGGTCCACGTCGGTGCCGGCGGCGGTGCGGGCGGGGCGCGGGACGGCGCGGGTGAGCAGGAGGTGGCCGGAGGGGCCGGCGGTGGCCCGCCAGCCGGGGTCGACGACGGTGGTGGCGTCGTCCTCGGCGAGGATCGCGGGCCCGTCGACGGTGTCGCCCGGGCGCAGGTCCTCGCGGCGGTGGAGCGGGGTGTCGGAGGCGGTGGCGCCGTCGTGGGTGCGGACGGTGGCGCGGGGGACGAGCGGGCCGGTGCGGGCGCCGGCGGCGAGGTGGAGGGGGCCGTGGGGGCCGGCGGTGCCGACGGCCTCGACGGTGATGGCCTCCACGACGAGCGGCTTGTCCATGGTGAAGGCGTAGCGGGCGCGGTGGTCGGCGGTGAAGGCGGCGGCCATGGCGGCGGCGGGGCCGAGGTCGACGGGGCGGCTCGCGTCGGTGCCCGCGTAGCGGAGGAGTACGCGCGCGTGGGTGGTGATCGCGGTGTCGGGGAGGCCGTCGGCGCGGAGTTCGGCGCGGGTGCGGTCGGCGAGTTCCGTGGCGACGGCGGTCACGCGCGCGGGGGTGCCGGGTGCGTCGAGCGGGGCCTCGACGGACCGTTCGCGCAGGGCGGTGGCGTCGGCGAGGCCGATGCCGTAGGCGGAGAGGACGCCGGCGAGCGGCGGGACGAGGACGGTGTCGACGCCGAGGGCGTCGGCGACGGCGCAGGCGTGCTGGCCGCCGGCGCCGCCGAAGCAGGTGAGGGCGTAGCGGGTGACGTCGTGGCCGCGCTGGACGGAGATCTTCTTGACGGCGTTGGCCATGTCGAGGACGGCGATGCGCAGGAAGCCGGCCGCGACCTCCTCGGGGGTGCGGCCGCCGCCGACCTCCTCGGCCAGGGCCGTGAACCGCTCGCGGACGACTCCGGCGTCGAGGGGTTCGTCGCCGTGCGGGCCGAAGACGGCGGGGAAGTGGGCGGGCTGGATGCGGCCGAGCATCACCTGGGCGTCGGTGACGGTGAGCGGGCCGCCGCGCCGGTAGCAGGCGGGCCCGGGGACGGCACCCGCCGAGTCGGGTCCGACGCGGTAGCGGCGCCCGTCGTAGTGGAGGACGGAGCCGCCGCCGGCGGCGACGGTGTGGATGCTCATCATGGGTGCCCGCATCCGCACCCCGGCGACCTGTGAACCGAGTTCACGCTCGAAGGTCCCCGCGTAGTGGGACACGTCCGTGGACGTGCCGCCCATGTCGAAGCCGATGACCCGGTCGTGTCCGGCCTGGGCGGAGGTGCGGGCCATGCCGACGACGCCGCCCGCGGGCCCGGAGAGGACGGCGTCCTTGCCCCGGAAGTGGGCGGCCTCCCGGAGTCCGCCGTTGGACTGCATGAACATCAGGCGGATCCCGGCGAGTTCGGCGGCGACCTCGTCGACGTAGCGGCGCAGTACCGGCGAGAGGTAGGCGTCGACGACGGTGGTGTCGCCGCGCGGGACGAGCTTGATCAGCGGGCTGACCTCGTGGGAGCAGCTGACCTGGGTGAAACCGGCGGCCCGGGCCGCGGCCGCGATCCGCAGTTCGTGGTCCGGGTGGCGGTAGCCGTGCATGAGGACGACGGCGGCGGAGCGGAGGCCGTCCCGGTGGGCGGCGGCGAGCGCGGCGGCGACGGCGTCCTCGTCGAGGGGCCGGACGACCGTGCCCCGGGCGTCCACCCGCTCGGGGACCTCGGCCACGCGCGCGTACACGGCCTCCGGGAGCACGATGTGCCGGTCGAAGAGGCGCGGCCGGTTCTGGTAGGCGATCCGCAGGGCGTCGCGGAAGCCCTCGGTGATCAGCAGGAGGGTGGGTTCGCCGCGCCGTTCGAGGAGGGCGTTGGTGGCGACGGTGGTGCCCATCTTGACGACGGCGATCCGGTCGGCGGGGACGGGGTCCCCGGGGCCGAGCCCCATCAGCCGCCGGATGCCGGCCACGGCGGCGTCCTGGCGGCGGGCCGGGTCGTGGGAGAGGACCTTGCGGGTCACGAGCCGCCCGTCGGGGCGCCGCCCCACGACGTCGGTGAAGGTGCCGCCCCGGTCGATCCAGAACTCCCAGCGCCCGCTCATCCCCCCATTGTCGCCGCGAGGGCCTCGGAGAGGGCGGTCTCGGCGCGCGCGTCGAGCGGGCCGGTGCCGCCGCCGTCGGCGTGATGGAGGAGTTCCTCCCCGGCGAGCAGCAGGAGCTGCGGCAGCAGGTCGCGGCTGCGGCGCAGCACCCAGCCGGTGCCGGCGGTCGCGAGCCAGAGGGCGGTCTCCGCGCGCGTGGGCGGCGGTTCGGACGCGTCCGGGGACGGCGCGGGCCCCTGGGCGAGCCCGCGCTCGGCGAGGAGCCGGTGGTAGGCCGCGGCGACCGCGCGGTGGCCGCGCTCGCCGGGATGGAGCCGGTCGGCGCTCCACAGCGCCCGGTCGGTGGTCCACGCCGGTTCGGCGAGGTGGAGGTGGACGGCGTCGTGCCGGGCCGACAGGGCGTGGACCACCGCGTTCACGGACCGCCTCCGGCGGGCGAGCGGGCGGGCCAGCGGCCCCGGCAGACCCAGCATCCGTCCCGGGTCGGGCAGGCAGGCGGTCAGGAGTACGGCTCCGGCCGCGTCGAGCGCGGTGAGGGCCCGGTCCAGGCGGCCGGCGAACAGCCCGATGTCGAAGGTGTGCCGCAGGGTGTCGTTGACGCCGACCACGACGGAGGCGAGGTGCGGCTCGAGGGCCACCGCGCGCGGCGTCTGGTCCTCGGCGACGTCGGCGCTGAGCGCGCCGCTGACGGCGAGGTTGACGAACTCCAGGCGCTGCCCGGGCCCGGCGAGCCCGTCGGCGAGGAGCGCGGCCCACCCGCGCCACGCGCCGCCCGCCCGGTCCCCGACCCCCTCGCTGAAGGAGTCCCCGAGCACGACGAACCGCAGCGGCACGGCCTCCGCGCGGGCGGGAACCCCGGGATACGGGCCCGCCTCCCCGCGGGCGTCGGCCTCGGGACGCGGGCCCGCCCCCGCACGCGCGTCGGCCTCGCGCGACGGGCCCGCCTCCCGGCCGGCTCCCTGGACCGGGACGAGACCGCCGCAGCCCGGGGGCGTCCGCCGGTCTCCCCCGGTCAGGGTCATCCGCCGACCTCCTGCGGCCGGGCCGGGTCCCCCACGGCGGCGGTGCCGGAGTCCGCGACGGTCGGAGCGGGAGCCGTGACGGACTCCGGCGGCGCGGTCGCCTCGTGGGCGCGGAGGAAGGCGGCCACCGAGCGGTCCCAGGAGAAGCGTTCGGCACGCGCGCGTGCGGCGGCCCTGCGTGCGGCCTCCGGGAGCGCGAGGAGTCCGCGCGCCGCGTCGGCGAAGGCCGCAGGGGTGTCGGCGGCCGCCGCCCCGGCCGTGCCGACGACCTCGGGGAGCGCCGAGGAGGCGCTGACGACGGCCGGTGTCCCGCAGGCCAGGGCCTCCAGGGCGGAGAGCCCGAAGGTCTCGGCGGGGCCGGGGGCCAGGCAGAGGTCTGCGGCGGCCTGGAGATCGGCGAGGGCCTCCCGGTCGGCGACGTGGCCGAGGAACCGGACGGGCAGGCCCCGCTCCCGGGCCCGCCGCTCCAGGCCGGGCCGCAGCGGACCGTCGCCGGCGACCACCAGCCGGGCCGGCACGCCGGCGTCCCGCAGCCCGGCGAGGGCGTCCAGAGCCGTGCCGGGCCTCTTCTCCACGGAGAGGCGGGAGCAGAGCACCAGCAGGACGCCGGCGCCCTCCGCGTATCCGGCCCGCACCGCGGGGTCGCGCCGGCCGGGCCGGCAGCGCTCCAGGTCGACGCCGAGCGGAGCCCGTACGACGTTGCGGGCGCCGACCCGGAGGAACTCCTCCTCCGCCCAGGCCGTGGTGCACACGATCCGGCCGTAGGCCCAGGCGGTGCGGCGGTTGAGCCGGTCGGCGGCGCGGGCGGCGAGCGGGGCGGGGACGCCCCAGGTGCGCAGGACGCCGTCGGCGGTCTCGTGGGAGACCATCACGGCGGGGACGCGGGCGCGGCGGGCCCACTCCCCCGTCCAGCGCAGGGTGGTGCGGTCGGAGACCTCGATCCGGTCGGGGGCCAGCCGGTCGAGGAGCCCGGCGAGCCGGCGCCGGTCGGCGAGGACCCGGTAGCCGCCGGTGCCGGGGAGTTCGGGGCCGGGCAGGGTGACGACCCGGCCCTGTGCGGCCGGCTCGTCGGTGGCGGTGGCGCCGGGGACGATCAGGACGGGGTCGTGGCCGGCCTCGCGATAGCCGCGGCCGAGCCGGTCGAGCGCGGTGCGCAGGCCGCCCGAGGTGGGGGTGACGAAGTTCGCCAGCCGGACGATGCGCAGGCCCTCGCGGCCGTACGAGGCGCGGTACGCGCGCGTGGAGCCGCCGTTTCCTCGGCCCTGCGGGGTTCCGGCGGGGGTGGCCGGGTGGCTCCGCCCGTTCACGCCGCCACCGCCGTCCGCTCGCGCAGGACTTCCAGGTAGTGGCCGATGAGTTCGTCGCCGAGGGCTTCCCAGGTGCGGCCCTCGACGTCGGCCCGCCCGGCCCTTCCGTAGGCGGCGCGCAGTCCGGGGGCGGCGGCGAGGGCGGTGACGGCCTCGCGGAGGGCGAGGGGGTCCTCCGGCGGGACGAGGAGGCCGGTGCGGCGGTGGGCGACGAGATCGAGCGGTCCGCCGGCGGCCGGGGCGATGACCGGCAGTCCGCTGGCCATCGCCTCCTGGACGGTCTGGCAGAAGGTCTCGTACGGGCCGGTGTGGGCGAAGACGTCGAGCGAGGCGAAGATCCGGGCCAGGTCGTCGCCGGTGCGGCGGCCGAGGAAGTGGGCGCCCGGGAGGCGGTCGCGGAGCGCGGGGCCGCTGGGTCCGTCCCCGACGACCACGAGCCGGACCCCGGGGAGTCCGTCGGTGGCGGCGAGGAGGTCCACGCGCTTCTCCGGGGCGAGGCGGCCGACGTACCCGACGAGCAGCGCGCCGTCGGGGGCGAGGGCGCGGCGCAGGTCCGGGTCCCGGCGGCCGGGGTGGAAGCGGGTGGTGTCGACGCCCCGGCCCCAGAGCCGTACGCGGGCGATGCCGTGGGCCTCCAGGTCGCGGCGGGCGGCCCGGGACGGGGCGAGGGTGCGGTCGGCGGCGCCGTGGACGGCGCGGAGCCGGCGCCAGGCGGTGGCCTCCCCGGTGCCGACGTAGGTGCGGGCGTAGCCGGCGAGGTCGGTCTGGTAGACGGCGACGGTCGGCACCCGGAGGCGGGTGGCGGCGGCCATGGCGCGGACGCCGAGGACGAAGGGCCCGGCCAGGTGGACGAGGTCGGCGCGGTGGGCGGCGATGGCCGCGGCGACGCGGCGGCTGGGGAGGGCGACCCGGACCTGGGCGTAGCCGGGCAGGGGCAGGGAGGGGACGCGGACCACCGGGCACGGCGCGTCGGCGTCGGCGGTGGGGTCGGGGACGGCCGGGGCGATCACGAGGGGCTGGTGGCCCCGGCGGACGAGGTGGCGCGCGGTCTGGAGGGCGCAGTGCGCCACACCGTTGATGTCGGGGGGAAAGGATTCGGTGACGATGACGACACGCATACGGGTGTTCTCGTCGCGCTCGACGTGTCCCCGCCGACGTGGATCTGGACGCCGGGGGAACGTCCCGTGAGCTTTTCCCGCCCCGGCAGCCCGGCGCGGTTCCGGTCCCCGCGCCGACGCCGCGCGCGGGCTCGTGCTCCGTCGGCGCCGGGCCGGGCGCCGGTGAGGGGCCCGGTCCCGGGGCCCAGGCGGTGCCCGCCGTACCCGCCCGGGGCCGGGCCGGTGGAACCCGTACTCGCCTGGAGTCCGGGCCCGGGCGGCTCTCACCCACCCGGGGGAGCCGGCGCGGCCCGTACCCTCCCGGCGTCGAGCCGGTGACGCCGTGTGTGCCCTGGCCGTGCCGGAGGCCGGCCGTCCGGTCCCGGGGCGGGGCCACGATCGGCGGGGGTGCCGCCGCGGGCCGCGCCACCCCGGGCGGAGGCGGTGTGGGGCCGGGTCAGACCTGGAGGTCGGGCCCGATGCGGTTGCGGACCGCCGTCTGGACCTCGACCTCCTCGGCCGGGTCGGCGGCGAGACGGCGCAATCGCTCGGCGACCCGGACGTCGGCCGTCTCGGCGTGCTGGGCCGCGATCTCGCGGGTCGTCTCCTCGCAGTCCCAGAGGCACTCGACGGCGAAGCCGCTCGCGAAGCAGGGGTCGGTGGCCGCGAGGGCGCGGGCCGTGCGGCCGCGCAGCTGGGAGGAGGCCGTCTCCCGGTAGACGTGGCGCAGCACGGGGGCCGCGCAGGCGATGCCGAGGCGTCCGGCGCCGTCGACGAGGGCGCCGAGCGCGGGCGCGTCGGTCCCGGCGGCGCGGATGGCGGTGCGCAGGGCGCCGAGGACGAGCTCCGCGTCCCGGTCCTCGCCGCGCGCGGCGAGGAGTTCGCCGGCGGCCGCGCCGAGGGGGTCGGGGCGCCCGGCCCAGGCACGGGCGCGGGCGACGGCGTCCTCGCCGCACATGCGGAGGTAGGCGGTGACGGCGGCCCGGGCGACGTGCAGGGCGTCGCGGTCGACGGCCCCGGGGACGTCGCCGTACGGGTCGCCCTGTCCGGACGCTTCGGCGGCGGCCGTGCGGTCGAGGGGGTGCACTCCGTCGGCGGCGGCCTCGACGAGATCGAGGACGGCGGGGTCCCGGCCGGCGGCCAGGTGGTGCAGGACGGCGGCACGCGCGCCGGGGGCGCCGGCGCGGCCGGCGGCGAGCAGCTCGGGACGGTCCTCGGGGCCGGCCACGGCGGCCAGGCAGCGGGCGGCGGGTCCGGCGAGGTCGGCGCCGCGCTCGTACCCCTCCTGGGCCCAGTCGAGGACGGCGCGCACGCTCCAGCCGGGGCGCGGGCCGGTGGGACGCATCTGGCGCTGCCAGCGGTCGAAGGAACCGTGTTCCTGGGCGGCGCGGACGCGGGCGCCGACGGCGTCGCGCTGGTCCTCGGCCCACAGGCGCCAGGGGCGGGGCTCGAAGGCGTCGCGGACGGTGCTGGCCAGCTCGGCGTCGCCGGCCGCGTCCTGCGGGAAGCGGGCGAGGACGGGCTCGGCGAGGGAGCGCAGGCCGGCGTCGTCGTCGCGGAGGGCGAGCTCGTCGAGCGCCCAGGCCCAGTTGGCGCCGGTGGCCGCGTAGCGCCGGAGCAGGAGCAGGGCGTCGTGGCGGCCGTAGGAGGCCAGGTGGCCGAGGACGGCGAGGGCTAGCCCGGTGCGGTGCTCCTCGGTGTCGAGGAGGTCCTCGGGCGCGAAGAGGTGCGCCTCGATGGCCTCCAGACCTCCGTGGAGGTCGAGGTAGAGCCGGGCGTAGTAGAGGGAGCGGTTCTCGACCCGCCAGTCGTGGCGGGGGTCGGCGAGCACGCACCGGTCGAGGGCCTCCAGGGCCTCGGCACGGGGGGCGGCGAGGGCGTGCAGGGTGCCGTCGCCGCGGCCCCTCTGCAGCAGACCGAGCAGGGTGCCGCTCGGCGCTATGGCTGGTTCGAACATGGGAAGACGCCTCACATCAAGCTGTCGACACGACGGGGTGGACCGGGGTGGACCGGGTCGGGCGCTGGGCCCGTCCGCGCGGTGGCCGCCCTAGTAGGCCGCGGGACAACATGTCGGGCCGTCCGTCGTACGACGTCGCTTGTGCGCGCTGCTCATCTTCCTCTGCCTCTCGTCCGTGGCCCGGTCGGACGGCCGGGCTTGTCGTCATGATGACCGACCGTTTCCACCGCCGCGACCACATTTACGACACCGCTCCCACCTGGGGTTCAGCCCTCGTTCACCGGGTGGCGAAGAGCTCCAGGAGTTCGGCCTTGCCGAACATGCGGGCGGTGTCCACGGCGGACGGAGTGCCGGACTCCGGATTCGCGCCGCCGGCCAGGAGGGCACGGACGACCGCGCCCTCGCCCTTGAAGACGGCGCCGGCGAGCGGGGTCTGGCCGCGGTCGTTGGCGCGGTCGGCGTCGGCGCCGCGCTCCAGGAGGGCGGTGACCGCCGCGGCGTGGCCGTGGTAGGCGGCGAGCATGAGGAGGGAGTCGCCCCGGTCGTTGGTGAGGTTCACGGGGACGCCCGCGTCGACGTAGGAGGCGAGGGCTCCGGCGTCGCCGGTGCGCGCGAGGTCGAAGACCTTCGACGCCAGCTCGACGACCTCGGGGTCCGGGGTCTCGCTCATCTTCACAACCGCCTTCCGTGCTCCGCCTGCGTCCCGCGCGCGTGTCGCCCGGAACCGCCTGCCCTTGACCCGCGCACGGCAAGCGCGGCCGTACGAGTGAATCGACAGGGTACTGCCCGCGCGGTGACATGGCCGCGTCCGGCCGAGGCAAGGATCACTCCGTCCACCGGCCGTGACCAGCACCCCTCGGTGCCCCCTTACCCCACTTCGGCGGTTTCGCCACCCGGGACGGCGATCACCGTCCGCCGGTCAAGTGAAAACGCCCGCCATTCACCTGAATGCACCTTTAGTCACATAGATACTTGCCGTGAACCTGGAAGGACTCATCGTGACTGTCCCCTCAACCAGGAGAACACCCCATGATCCTGTCCATCTCAGGCGTCGTCCTGCTCGGCATCATCTGCTTCCTGTTCTTCAAGAAGGACGGCCTCAAGGCCTCGCACGCGCTCGTCTGCGCGCTCTTCGGCTTCTACCTGGCGGGCACCGCCATCGCTCCGAGCATCACCGCGGGCGGCCAGAGCCTGGCCGGCCTGCTGGGCGGAATCAAGTTCTGACGCCTCTCACCCCCTTCCACCACTCCAGGAGTACGACGTGGCCCGGCGACCACTCCCCCGCATTCTGAGCAACGGCAGCGTGCAGCTCGCGCGCAGCCGAGAGATCGCGCGGTCGGCCGCCGACAGCGCCACCGACGTGCTCCACCCGCTGATCACGGTCTCCCGTGGTCTGCGGAAGCTGGCCGCGACCGCGCGCGCCAAGTGGGCCGCGACCCCCAAGGAGCGGCGCGGTCCCACGCTGTTCCTGGTCGCGGCCTGCGTCCTGGTCGTCGCCCTCGTGCCGTACGGGCCGCTGCTCGCGCTCGTCGCGCTCATGGGCGCCGCCGCGTGGAAGGGGCGTGAGAAACCGGTCGTGAAGACCGGCCCCGACGAGACGGAGATCGCCCGGCTGAAGGGCCTGTACGAGGCCCTGGTGCCGTACTTCTCCGTCCCCGAGGACCCCGAACCGCTCTTCGCCCACGGCGGCGACTGGAGCCGGGCCTTCGCCGACCCCACCTTCGACGAGAACGGCCGCCCGACCCGGCTGCGGATCTCCTACCCGCCGTACTTCCCGGACGGCGAGGCCGCCTCCCGCGCCCGCATCGAGCAGCTGCTCCACGCCAAGTCCGGCCGCGGCCGCGAGTATCAGTTCGACTGGGACGAGGAGGGCAACCGGCTCGCCATGCACGTGCTGCCCGCCCTCCCGACCACCATCGCCGCCCAGCGGTTCGTCACCGCCCCGGGCGAGACCGTGCTCGGCTTCACCGACGCCGACGCCGTGCAGCGGACCGTCCCGGTCGTCTCGGCGGACGGCTCCGAGGACGCGCCCGCCGTCGTCTGGCGCACCGGCCCCCGTTCCACCGAGCCGCATCTGCTCGCCGTCGGCCAGCCCGGCAGCGGCACCACCACCCTGCTGCGCTCCCTCGCCCTCCAGGCCCTCGAACACGGCGACGTGCTGATCGTGGACGGCGCGGGCGCGGGCGAGTACGCCTGCCTGGTCGGCCGCGACGGCGTCCTCGGCGTGGAGAGCGAGCTGTCCGGCGCCCTGGAGAGCCTGGAACGGGCCTCCCACGAGACCGAGCGGCGGCTGATCTCCGCCAACCGCGCGCGGCAGGCCGGACAGCCGGCCCCGGCGGACACCCGCCGCCCGCTGTGGATCCTCCTCGACCGCCCCGGCGTCCTCGGCCACCTGGCCGCATCGGAGGGCCGCCCCGACCCCCAGGAGCTGCTCCAGGTGCCGCTGCGGCACGGCCGGGCGGCGCAGGTGACGGTGGTGGTGGCGGAGCAGTTCGACACGGCCGACGGGCTGCACGAGGGGGTGCGCGCGCACACCCGCGCCCGCGTGGTGCTCGGTCCGGCCTCCCCCGAGCAGATCGCCGCGGTGCTGGGCGCCGCGCCGCACACCACCCCGACCCCGCAGGTCCCGCCGGGCCGCGGCTACGTCCGCCTCGGCACCGGAGAGGTGCTCCGGCTCCAGGTGCCGGCGACCCCCGACCCGTACGACGACGCCGTCGGCGACACCGACCGGCAGGCCGTCCTCGACCTGCTGCCGGAGCGGCGGGCGGCGGCGACGGTGGCCCTGGAGAAGGTCCCGGAGGCGGCGGCCGAGCCGACCCCCGGCCCCGTCCCCCGCCACGCACCGGTCCCGGCGGAGGGCTGACGGCGCCCGGACGTCCGAACGGCGAAGGCCGGTACCGAGCCTCACGGGTCGGTACCGGCCTTCGCCGTGTCTCCCGCGCGCGGGAGACCCCTGACGTCCCCCGCGCGTGCGGGGGAGTTCAAAGGGCAAGAGCGTCCGGGGCGGCCTGCGGTCAGGCCACGAACGTCCGGGGCGGCTCCACTCCCCCGCCCAGGCCCGACTCCACCAGCCGGGCCGCCGCGGCGAGCCGGCTCGCCGCCTCGTCGGCGACCGGGCCACCGACGGTGAAGGGGAGCCGGATGTACCCCTCGAAGGCGCCGTCGACGCCGAAGCGGGGGCCCGACGGCACCCGGACGCCGACCCGCTCGCCCGCCTCGGCCAGCCGGGAGCCGGAGAGCCCGCCGGTGCGCACCCAGAGCGTCAGTCCGCCCTTGGGCACCTCGAACTCCCACTCCGGCAGCTCCCTGCGGACCGCGGACACGAGCGCGTCGCGGTTCTCCCGGGCCTGTGCCCGGCGCAGACCGACCGCCTCCTCCCACCCGCCGGTGCGCATCAGCCAGTTGACGCCGAGCTGCTCCAGGACGGGGGTGCCCAGGTCGGCGTAGGCACGGGCGGCGACCAGGGAGCGGATGACGTCGGGCGCGGCGCGGACCCAGCCGATGCGCATCCCGGCCCAGAACGCCTTGCTGGCCGAACCGACGGTGAGGACGGTGGAGCCGGCCGGGTCGAAGGCGCAGACCGGGCGGGGCATGTCCACGTCGTCGTCGAGGTGGAGCTCGGCCATGGTCTCGTCGACGACGAGGACCGTGCCGGCCGCGCGGGCCGCCTCCACGAGCCGCCGCCGCTGGTCCTCGTCGGCGAGGGCGCCGGTCGGGTTGTGGAAGTCGGCGACCACGTACGCGAGGCGGGGCGCGGCGTCGCGCAGCACCTGGCGCCAGCGGCCGAGGTCCCAGCTGCCGAGCCCCTCCGACATGGCGACGGGGACCAGCCGGGCGCCCGCCTCCCGCATGAGCTGGAGGATGTTGGCGTACGAGGGGGACTCGACGGCGATCCGCTCGCCGCGCCCGGCGAAGAGATGGCAGATGGCGTCGATGGCGCCCATCGCGCCGGTGGTGACCATGATCTGCTCGGGCATGGTCGGGATGCCGCGGGCGGTGTAGCGCTCGGCCAGCATGGCACGCAGCGCGGGGAGCCCGGCCGGGTAGTCGCCGTGGGTGTGCGCGTACGGCGGCAGCTCCTCCAGGGCCCCCTGGACGCTCCGGGTCAGCCAGGGCTCGGGGGCGGGCAGCGCGGCGCAGCCGAGGTCGATGAGGGAGCCGAGGGTCTCCGGCGGGAGCGGCTCCAGACCGCGCGCGGGCAGCGGATTGCCGGCCGGGACGGCGGTCCAGCTGCCGGCGCCGCGCCGGGACTCCAGGAAGCCCTCGGTGCGCAGCGCCTCGTAGGCGGCGGCCACGGTGGTGCGGCTGACGGTGAGGGCGAGGGCGAGTTCGCGCTCGGCGGGCAGCCGGGCGGCGACCGGCACCCGGCCCTCCAGGACGAGCAGGCGGATGCCGTCGGCGAGGGCGCGGTAGGCGGGCGGCTTCCGGGTGCCGGGGCCCGCGGGACGGGGCTGCTGGGCCTGGAGCTGCCGCGCGAGCTGGGCGGCCCCGACGGCCGAAGTCCACTGAGCCATGGAAATCAGTCCACCTTCCTCGAATTGGCCATGGTTGGCATCCGTTCTCCCGCCACAGAGTGTCATGAGTCGGTCCACCGTCACCACACCGGGCCGCGATCCACTGCCATCACCACCCCAGGGGGGCACGTCCATGTCCATCGCCTCCGGCTCGCGCGGCCGGCATCTGACCCGCCGGCTCGTCCAGCTCTACGCCGGTCTGACCCTGTACGGGATCAGCTCGGCGCTGCTGGTCCGGGCGGGGCTCGGCCTGGAACCGTGGGGCGTGCTCCACCAGGGCCTGGCCGAGCGGACGGGGCTGACGATCGGGGTGGTGTCGATCATCGTCGGCGCCGTCGTGCTGCTGCTGTGGATCCCGATCCGGCAGCGGCCGGGCCTGGGCACGGTGTCGAACGTGTTCATGATCGGCCTGGCGATGGACGGCACGCTGGCGCTGCTCCCGGACGTCCACGGCCTGCCGGTCCGGATCGCCCTGCTGGCGCTGGGCATCGTGCTGAACGGCGTGGCGACCGGCCTGTACATCGCGGCCCGCTTCGGCCCGGGTCCGCGCGACGGCCTGATGACCGGGCTGCACCGGCTGACCGGCCGGTCGATCCGGCTGACCCGCACCCTGATCGAGATCGCGGTCGTCACCACCGGCTTCCTGCTCGGCGGCTCGGTGGGCGTCGGCACGGTCCTCTACGCGCTGTCGATCGGCCCGCTCGCCCAGTTCTTCCTGCGCCTCTTCGCCGTCCCCGAGCCGGACGCCGTCGGCACCGCGGTCGCCGCGGAGTCACCGGAAGGGGCCATACTGCGGCGGTGACTCGCGTACGCCACCCCTACCTCGACCACCCGCTCCCGCTGCCCTTCGCCCACCGCGGCGGCACGGCGGACGGCCTGGAGAACACCGCGGCCGCCTTCCGCCGCGCCGCCGCGGCGGGCTACCGCTATTTCGAGACCGATGTGCACACCACCGCCGACGGCGTGCTCGTCGCCTTCCACGACGCCACCCTGGACCGGGTGACGGACGTCTCGGGCCAGATCCGCGACCTGCCGTGGGCGGCAGTCCGGGAGGCGCGGGTGGCCGGCAAGGAGCCGCTGCCGCTCTTCGAGGACCTGCTCCAGGAGTTCCCCGAGGCCCGCTGGAACGTGGACCTCAAGACCGAGTCGGCGCTCGCCCCGCTGGTGGACCTCATCGCCCGCACCGACGCCTGGGACCGGGTCCTGGTCGGTTCCTTCACCGAGGCCCGAGTGGCCCGGGCCCAGCGCCTCGCGGGCCCGCGGCTGGCCACCTCGTACGGCGTGACCGGCGTCGCGGCCCTGCGGATGCGGTCGTTCGGCATCCCGGCCCCGCTGCGGGCCGGGGCGGTCGCCGCGCAGGTGCCGGAGACGCAGGGCGGCATCCGCGTGGTGGACCGCCGCTTCGTCCGGGAGGCGCACGCGCGCGGGCTCCAGGTCCACGTGTGGACCGTGAACGATCCGGAGCGCATGGACTCTCTCCTCGACCTGGGGGTCGATGGCATCATGACCGATCATCTGGAGACGCTCCGCGAGGTCCTCACCGCCCGTGGGGCATGGACCTGAGGCCGAGCGGGCGTCCCGGGGACGGGGACGAGCGAGGGGGCGTGCGGCCGTGACCGCCGAGACGACCGGTCCTGAGGGACCCATCACCGATCCGGCCGAGCGCAGACGGGAGCAGCGCGGCTGGTACTTCTACGACTTCGCCTGCTCGGTCTACTCGACCAGCGTCGTGACCGTGTTCCTGGGGCCGTACCTGAACTCGCTGGCGAGTGCGGCGGCCGACGGCGGGAAGTACGTCCGCCCCCTCGGCATCCCGGTGCACGTCGACTCGCTCTTCGCCTACGCGGTGTCGGCGTCCCTCGTGGTGGCGATCATCGCGATGCCGCTGGTGAGCGCGGCGGCCGACCGGCAGGGGCGGAAGAAGCCGCTGCTCGCGGCGGCGGCCTACATCGGCGCGGGCGCGACGACCGGCATGTTCTTCCTGAAGGACGACCGCTACCTGCTGGGCGCCTTCCTGCTGATCGTGGCGAACGCGGCGCTGGCCGTGTCGATGATGCTCTACAACTCCTACCTGCCGCAGATCTCCGGGCCGGAGGAGCGGGACGCCGTCTCCTCGCGCGGCTGGGCCTTCGGCTACACCTCGGGCGCGCTGGTCCTGGTGCTCGACCTGGTCCTGTACACGAACCACGCGTCCTTCGGCCTGGAGGAGGGCGAGGCGGTCCGGATCTGCCTGGCGTCCGCGGGGCTCTGGTGGGGCGCCTTCGCCCTGATCCCGCTGCGGAGACTGCGCGACCGGCACATGCCGCCGCCGGCGGCGACGGGGGCCCCGTCGGGGGCGGTGGGAGCCGGCTGGCGCCAGCTGCGGGCGACGCTCGTGGACATGCGCAACCACCCGAAGACGCTCGCCTTCCTCCTCGCCTACCTGGTCTACAACGACGGCGTCCAGACGGTGATCTCGCAGGCGGCCGTCTTCGGCAAGAACGAGCTGGGCCTGGAGCAGACGACGCTCATCACGGCGGTCCTGCTGGTGCAGGTGCTGGCGGTGGCCGGCGCGCTCGCGATGGGCCGAATCGCCCGGACGCACGGGGCCAAGCGGACGATCCTGGGGGCCCTCGTGGTGTGGACCCTCATCCTGATGGCGGGCTACCTCCTGCCCGCCGGGGCTCCGGTCTTCTTCTACTGCCTGGCGGCCGCCATCGGCCTGGTGATGGGCGGAACCCAGGCGCTGTCGCGCTCGCTCTTCTCCCACACGGTGCCGGAGGGCAAGGAGGCGGAGTACTTCTCGGCGTACGAGCTGAGCGACCGGGGCCTGAGCTGGCTGGGCCCACTGGTGTTCGGGCTCGTGAACCAGCTGACCGGAAGCTATCGAGCTGCCATCATCTCTCTGGTGATCTTCTTCGTGGCCGGTTTCGTCCTGCTCGCGCGCGTGCCGGTTCGCGAGGCGGCACGGGAGGCGGGCAATGTCGTACCCGAGCGAATTTAGACGCGGAAGTGAAAGGCCGGTAGTGTACGCGTTTGGCCTGCCAGGCGGACCGTTACTGCGTGCTGCTTTGGTGAAGGCGCCGTGTCACATCTGCCGCCAGATGTGACAAAACGGGCACTGGTGGGTACAACAAGGGGCGGCACGACGGGCGACGCATTACCCGGAACGGGAATCTTTCTCGCCGACCGGACGTTGACCGGATGACGACGACAGCGACACCTGTCCTGTGGGCGACAAGCCCGGGAGGCACGATTCATGAGTGAGCGAGCTCTTCGCGGCACGCGCCTCGTGGTGACCAGCTACGAGACCGACCGCGGCATCGATCTGGCTCCGCGCCAGGCCGTGGAGTACGCATGCGAGAAGGGCCATCGTTTTGAGATGCCCTTCTCGGTGGAGGCGGAAATTCCGCCGGAGTGGGAATGCAAGGTCTGCGGAATCCAGGCTCTCCTGGTGGACGGCGACGGACCCGAGGAGAAGAAGGGCAAGCCTGCGCGTACGCACTGGGACATGCTCATGGAGCGGCGTACCCGCGAGGAGCTGGAGGAGGTCCTCGCCGAGAGGCTGGCCGTCCTGCGTTCCGGCGCCATGAACATCGCGGTGCATCCGCGCGACAGCCGCAAGTCCGCCTGACGGACGGCACGGCAGAGCAACGCCGAGGGGCCCGGTACACGATCCGTGTACCGGGCCCCTCGGCGTCGCGCGTTCCCCGGCCCCTTCGACGACGCACCTCGTCACCCGTTCCGGCCGAGGGGCGCACCCGGCTCGTCGCCCGTTCCGGCCGAGGGGCGCACCCGGGGGCGTACGGGGCCGGAGCCCCGCACGCCACGACGGCTCAGGGGGTCAGGGGCGGACGCCGGTCCTCGGCGGGGCCGTAGGGGCCGCGGGGCGCGCCGTCGCGGATCACCTCGCCCTGGACCACCTTCCCGTCCGGGCGGTGGATACGGGCCTGCTGGAAGGCGTCCTGGAGGCTTCCGGGGGGCGCGGCGGCCATCCGGCGCTCGACGGCCTTCTCCGCGGCGCGCCCGAGGGCCGAGCGGACCGGGGGCACGAGCAGCAGGAGGCCGACGGCGTCGGAGATCAGGCCGGGGATCATCAGGAGCAGGCCGCCCAGCATCAGGAAGCCGTTGCGGTCCTCGGCGCCCTTCCGGTCGGCCTCGCTCGGGACCGTGCCGCTCTGCGCGGCGGCCTGGGCCTGCTGGAAGGTGGAGGAGAGGTTGGCGAAGGCCCGGCGGCCGGCCCGCTTGACGACGGTGGCGCCGAGGACGGCACCGCCGACGAGGAGCAGCAGCACGGTCAGCCCGCCCGTCGCGTTCGCCACGACGGTGAGCAGCCAGATCTCCAGGACCAGCCAGGCCGCGAGGCCGAGCGGGAGGAGGGTGCGCGCGCGGGAGCGCTTGGGGGCGTGAGGGGGCGGTGCGCCGGTCGTCATGCGGTCCAGTGTGCCTGGCGCGCCGCAGGAACGTCGTAAGGAAAGGATCAGCCCGGACCGCGCGGGGGCGGGTCCGGGCCGGGGGGTCAGCCGCGCTTGCGGCCGAGGAGCTTGGTGACCTTCTCGGCACGGGCGGTGAGGCCCCAGCCGGTGACGCGCCAGAGGGCCTCGACGAGGATGTCGCGGCTCATCTTGGAGTCGCCGACCTCGCGCTCGACGAAGGTGATGGGGACCTCCACGACGTGGAAGCCGGCGGCGACGGCGCGGCGGGCGAGGTCGACCTGGAAGCAGTATCCGGCCGAGGCCACGTCCTCCAGGCCCAGGCCCTCCAGCGTCTCCTTGCGGAAGGCGCGGTAGCCGCCGGTGACGTCACGGATCGGGACGTCGAGCATCACGCGGGAGTAGAGGCTGCCGCCGCGGGAGATGAACTCGCGGGACTTCGGCCAGTTCACGATCCGGCCGCCCGGCACCCAGCGGGAGCCCAGGACCAGGTCGGCGCCCTTGAGCGCGGTGAGCAGCCGGGGCAGCTCCTCGGGCTGGTGGGAGCCGTCGGCGTCCATCTCGACGAGGACGTCGAAGCCGTGGTCGATGCCCCAGCGGAAGCCGGCCAGGTAGGCGGCGCCGAGCCCTTCCTTGCCCTTGCGGTGCAGGACGTGGACGTGGTCGTCCTCGGCCGCGATCTCGTCGGCGAACTTGCCCGTGCCGTCGGGGCTGTTGTCGTCGGCGACGAGGATGTGCGCCTCCGGCACGGCCTCCCGTACGCGCGCGACGATCGGCCTGATGTTGTCCGCCTCGTTGTAGGTCGGAATGATCACCAAAGCCTTGCCGAGCGGGCCGTAACGCCTCACGCCACCGTCGTTCACTACTGCCCCTTCGGATACAGACACAGGCCCCCACCTTAGCGAGGTCTCCGGCGTGGTCTGGTCCTGCGGGGTGTGAGAGATGCGACGCGGACACGGGAGGGGTGCGGTGCGGGGCCAGACGTCCTTCGGTCCGACCCGGGACCCGCTGGCTGCGGATCGGCCGAAGGCCGTTGTCTACTGAACGTCCGGGCCCCACCCGGGTCGCACCTTCCGCCGGCGAAACCTTCCCTCGCGGCCGAGGCGCGGGCGGCGGTCGGCGCCGGCGAGGAGGTGTGGTCCGGTCGGACGTCCTGTGGTGGACGCGGAAGAACCTACCGGGCCCTCACGGTCGGCTGTCAACACCCGTTTGACCTGCGGGGTTCCCGAGAAACCGCAGGCCGGGCCGGAAGATCCGCAGGTGGGGGAGGAACCCGTGGTGCGTACATCCGGGGGGTCGTCAACCGGACATCACTCGTTCGGCCGTACGAAAACCGTCTGTCCGTACACCACGGTCCGCAGGCAGACGGGGAGCTCGGCCCCCGGGGACAGATCGGGCAGACCGGGCGTTCCGGAGCGGGGGTCGGTGGACCAGCGGGCCACCCGGTCGTCGGGCGCCTGGACCACCAGGTCGCCGGTCCGCCAGATCGCGTAGTCGGCGGGGGCGCCCGGCACGAGGGTGCCGGCGTCGTCCCGGCCGACCGCGCGCCAGCCGCCGCGCGTGTGCGCCGTGAAGGCGGCCCGGACCGAGATCCGGTGCTCGGGGGTGCGGTGGAAGGCGGCGGCCCGCACGGTCCCCCACGGGTCGAGCGGGGTGACCGGACTGTCCGAACCGAAGGCGAGCGGCACACCGGCGCGCAGCAGGGCCGCGTACGGGTTGAGGGCACGGGCCCGCTCCACGCCGAGGCGCTCGGCGTACATGCCCTCGTCGCCGCCCCACAGGGCGTCGAAGGCGGGCTGGACGGAGGCGGTGAGACCGAGCTCCGCGAAGGCGGCGACCGTCTCGGGGGTGAGCATCTCGGCGTGCTCGACGCGGTGCCGGGCGGCCCGGATCCGGGCCAGGCCGAGCTTCTCCGCGGCGGCCCGCACACCCTCCACGACGGCGGTCACGGCGGCGTCGCCGATGGCGTGGAAGCCGGCCTGGAGGCCCGCCTCGGTGCAGGCCACGACGTGGGCGGCGATCGCCCCGGCGTCCAGGTGGGCGGAGCCGGTGTGGCCGGCGGAGTCCGCGTACGGCTCGTGGAGGCAGGCGGTGTGCGAGCCCAGGGAGCCGTCGGCGAAGAGGTCGCCGGCCGCGCCGAGGGCGCCCAGCGCGCGGGCCCGCTCGATGTCGAGGTCGGCCCAGTAGCCGACCACGCGGGGGCCGGGCTCGTCGCGCGCGAGGTCCAGCAGACCGGTGAAGTCGTCCTCGGAGGAGATCCGCGGCCCGCCGCACTCGTGGAGGGTGCCGATGCCGAGCGAGGCGGCGTGGGCGCGGGCGGCGCGCTGGGCCTCGGCGCGCTGGCGCGGGGAGACGGCGGCGAAGGCGGCGTCGCGCACGGCGTGGTGGGCGTCCCCGGTGAGGGGCGCGCGCCCGTCGTGGAAGCCGTCCAGCTCCCGTACGCCGGGGACGAGGTCGAGCAGCGCGGTGGTCACGACGGCGGAGTGGACGTCGATCCGGGTGAGGTAGAGCGGGCGGCCGCCGGTGAGGCCGTCCAGCTCCTCGCGCGTGAGCGGGCGCCGCTCGGGCCAGCGGGAGGCGTCCCAGCCGTGCCCGATGAGGATGCGGTCCTCGGGGCGGTCGGCGGCGTGGGCGCGGATCAGCTCCGCCGCCTCGGCGAGCGAGGCGGCGGCGGACAGGTCGAGGCCGGTGAGCGCGAAGCCGGTGGCCGTGGTGTGGACGTGGGCGTCCACGAAGGCCGGGGTGACGAGCGCGCCCTCCAGGTCGATCACCTCGTCCACGCCGGAGGCGAAGGCGTCGGCGGCGCCTTCCTCCCCCACCCAGGCGATGTGACCACGCTCCACCACCATGGCGGTGGCGAAGGGGTCGGCGGGGCTGTGGACTTCTCCGCCGCGCAGGAGCACGGTGCGGTGTTCGCCGGAATTCAGGCTTTCGCTCATACGACCAGGCTAGGGCCTGTCCGACGGCCCACCGCCGGTGGGCCACGGACTCACCACGACCCGCCGGTCGAGCCCGGCCCGATCCGGAAGGGACGGCTCAGATCCGCGGCGGCCTGGCCTCGTACGGGGTGGACAGGACGACGGTGGTGCGGCTGGAGACGTGCGCCTGCGAGCGGATGCGGCTGAGGAGGTGCTCCAGCTCCAGCGGGGTGGCGACCCGGACCTTGAGGATGTAGTTCTCGTCGCCCGCGACGCTGTGGCACGCCTCGATCTCGGGGATGTCGGCGAGCCGGTCGGGGGTGTCGTCGGGGGCGCTGGGGTCGAAGGGTTTGACCGAGATGAAGGCGGTCAGCGGCAGGCCCACCGCCTCGGGGTCGACGACGGCGGCATAGCCGCGGATGACACCGCGCTGCTCCAGGCGGCGGACGCGCTGATGCACCGCCGACGTGGACAGGCCGGTGGCCTTGCCCAGGTCGGTGTAGCTCATACGTCCGTCCTTGACGAGCAACTCCACGATCTGACGATCCAGCTCCTCCATGCGCCGACCCTATTGCGCCGAAGGGTCCCGGGCCCAGCCGTGAGCGGGCCGTATGCACCGCTTTGGGCGGTCGCGGGGCACCTGCGCCGGGCATGTGACGAACGCCACAGGTTTGGGCCGGGCATCGGAAGGCGGCTCACGGTTATGCGGAGTTCCGCATGGGAAGGGCTTGCTGTGGTTCGGCCGCACAGTATCGGCCGACCTGTCCGAGGGGGAGTACTCCATGCTGGAGCCCGTTGATTCCGTCGAACCGTCCGACGAGTTCGACGCGTACGACACGTTCGAGATGTTCCGTGTGATCTGCCCGGAGTGCGATCAGCCGATCGCCCTCCTGGCCGACGAGGACGCGCTGCCCGAGCACGCGCTGTGCCCGTCGCCGTGGAACCCCTTCACCCTCACGGTCTGTGCCGGCACCGGCCGGTCCGCCGCCGAGGCGCACTCCGCCGACGACGGCGCCGGCGTGCAGGAGCAGGACACCGCCCTGCTCCTGACGCTGCCCCAGGGCCTCGACTGGCGGACGCAGCCGTTCTCGCACATCGGCGGCCCCGGCTCGCAGCCGATCCGCGCGGCGCAGCTGCGCCGCGCGGCCTGAGCCTCAGTCCACGTCGGCCCAGTAGCTTCCGCGCACCATCGCCGCAAGGGTGGCGTGGTGCAGGATGAGCCGGTCGGGGTCCCCGGGGACCTCGACCTCGCCGAAGTACGCCTGGCGGTACGCGATCCTCAGCATCACGATCGCGTGCCGCAGCGCCGCGTACAGCGTGTGGAACTCCATCGCCCGCGGGACGTGCCCGGTGAGTTCGGCGTACCGCCGCTCGACCGCCTCGCGGCGCAGGAAGCCGGGCAGACCGGGCTGGCCGAAACCCACCGTCAGGTCCTGGAAGAAGCGGTGCAGGTAGACGGTCCAGCCGAGATCGACCTCACGGGGCGCGCAGGCCGCCATCTCCCAGTCGAGGACGGCGGCCGGGGCGAAGCCGTCGTAGACGATGTTCCCGATCCGGGCGTCGCCCCAGCAGAGGACCGCCGGCCCCTCGTCGTCCGGCCACAGCTCCTCCAGGCGCGCGAAGGCGGCCTCGATGAGCGGTGAGGGCGCGAGCCCCTCCACCACCCAGGCGTAATAGGCGCGTTGGGCGTCGACGTGACGGCGCAGCGGGCTCCCCGCGCCGTCCGGGAGCAGGAACTCCGCCTCCTTCACCGGCACCTGGTCGTGCAGCCGGGCCAGCACGGCGACCGACTCCGCCTCCAGGGCGGCACGCTGGGCGTCCGTGGCCGCGTGCAACCAGTTCCCCTCGTACGTGTACGGCATGACGTCCGGCGGCACCCGGCCCTCCGCGCGGGCCATCACGAAGAAGGGGGCGCCGAGCGGTTCCGGGTCCTCCTCCAGCCACAGCACGCGCGGGACGGGCACGTCGCTGTGCTCGGCGACCAGCGCCATCACACGGTGCTGCCGGGCCATGTCGTACACCGGGAACACCGTGTACGCGGCCGGGTCGGCCGCCAGCCGCAGCGCGCAGCCGCGCACGGGGGCGTCCGGGTGCTCCAGATCGAACAGCAGGGTCTCGCTGGACATGCCGTTCGAGCCGGGCACGGCGAGGCCGGAGACGGTCGCTCCGGGCAGCCTGCCGTCGAGCCAGGCCGTCAGCCGGGCGGCCAGCTCCTCGGGATCGCGGGTCGTGGTGCGGGGGCGGGGTGCGGTGGCCATGGGTCCTCCTCGGCGACGGGACGCGGAACGAGCGGGCTCAGCGGGCGGTGGAGGTGAAGTCCGTGAAGCCGCTGGGGTCGTGGCGGCCGAAGGTGCCGTGCTCGAAGATGCCGTGGCCGGTGCGGCCGTCGAGGGTGAAGCGGGCCGAGTGGTCGGTGACGCCGTAGGCGGCGAGGGGGTGGGCGGCCGGGTCGGAGAGGTCGTAGACCCGCCGGTCCGTCCAGTCCCGGCCCCGCCAGGTGCCGTGCTGCCAGTCGCCGGCGGGCGGGTAGCCGGCGCCGACGGCGAGCGGGGAGGACGCGAGGATCTCGACGCCGATCTCCAGGGGCTTGCCGCCGGGGTCGGTGAGGTGGACCACGGCGCTCTCGGGGTGCCGGGTGCCGGGCCGGTACGCGATCTCGGTGCGGGGCCAGCCGAGCTGGACGTCCCGCAGTCCGTCGCGGACGAGCTGGGCCTGGTTGAGGGTGCGGTAGCCGTCGGCGTCCTCCTGCGCGACGACCATGAGGAAGCGGTCCTCGAAGCGCATGGGGATCCAGAGCCAGTGGAAGCCCTCGGGGCGCGCCTCGGCGGCGCGGCCGGGCTCCTCGCCGGGAATGGGGCGCACGCCCCAGCTGCGGTCGCGGGTGCCGGTCCACTCCCCCGCCGTGACCTCGAACCGCTCGCCGCCGGCCCGGATCGTGCCCGCGCAGCGTCCGGCCTGGACGAAGCGGCGGCCTTCGAGGGTGAGCCGGCCGCCGGTGCGCTGGAGGTGGTGCGGTTCCCAGAGGGCCGGGAAGTCGGCGGTCCAGGTCAGCTCGAAGGAGAGCCCGTCGGGGTCGGCCGGGTCGGCGGAGCAGCTCAGGGTGAACCGCCGGAGGGGTTCGTCGACGGTGATCCGGAGCGGGCCGACCTCCAGGCGCATCCGGTCGTCGCCGAGCGCGTCGGAGGCGCGGACGGCGTGCATCCGGTCGCCGGTGCGCAGGGTCGCGTAGGCGTCGACGACCCCGGTGTTGGGGTAGACGCCGAGCCCCGCGACGAGCAGGGCGCGGCCGGCGTGGTCGAAGACGTGGAAGATGCAGCGGTCGTAGACGTTCCGGTCGCCGCTGACGTGGTGCTTCATCGACAGCGGGGCCTGGTGCACGGGGTATTCGTCGAGCGCGACGGGCCGGTCGTCGTCCACGGCTGACCTCCTGGTCCTCGAAGAGGATCTGACGGTACGTCAGGTGCCGCGACGAGGACCAGAGGCGTGCGCGGGACTCGGGGCGGGAGGCGTCCCCGGAGGGGCGGCGGGTAAGGGGCGAACTGTCGCCCGAATCCGTCCGGCGGTGACCCGGCGGGCCCGGGGCGCGTTGGTCCGGGCATGACCACGCTGTACTCCACACCCAGCGGAGTCGGTCGGCACCGGCAGACCGAACCGCGCGGTGAAGAATCGGTTCCTCAATGGGTTCCGGAGGCGCCCGCCACCCCCGGCGGCGCCCCGCCGGCACCGCTCCCCGCGCAGGCCACGGCTCCCGAAGAGACACCCGGGCCGGCCCCGCACCCGGCCGCCGCACCCCTGCCGGTCCCCGCGCCGTCGGTCCCCGCGCCGTCGGCCGTCGCGCCCGCGCCCGCCCCCGCGCCCACGCCCACCGCCGTCGTCCCGATGCCCGCGGCACTCCCCGCGCCCACGCCCACGACCGTCGTCCCGATGCCCGCGGCACTCCCCGCGCCCACGCCCGTGCCGGCGTCGCCGCCCACGCCCGTGTCGGCGCCGCTGCCCGCCCCGGTGCCCGTGCAGGTCCACCCGGACCCGCCGATCTACCAGGCGCTGTACTCGCTCTGGGCCAGCCAGGGACGCACCCTGCCCGGACGCAGGGACGCCGAGTGGACACGGCTCGCCGCGGGGCCCGTCTGGGCCGACCGGACCGTGCGGGTCAGCGGGATCCTGGTCGCGCGGGGCGACCCGCGCTGACCGCCCGCCGGGTCACATGAGACCCGCGCGGGTGACCAGGACGGCGAGGAGGACGACGAGGGTCCAGCCGAGCACGTGCTCCAGCAGCCGGGGACCCCGGTCGTCGTCCTCGGGACCGCCCGTGCGCGTGCGCGTGAGGAGACGGCCGGCGAAGGTGGTGGTGGCGCTCATGGCCACCACCATGAGGCACGGGGACGACCCCGGACCAGAGACGTCCCTCACACCCCCGGCCCGCCCCCGGACGGCTCAGAGCACGCCGACGGCCTGAAGCGCCTTGCGCTGCGCGGAAGTCGGCCGGTCGGGGAAGTACAGGTAGCAGACCCCGCCTGTGCCGGACACCACTTTCCCGCTCGCGTTGTACCGCTTGGTCCGGAGCCAGATGTTCTCCCACTCGCGGCGGAGGTAGACCCGGCGGACGGCCTCGTTGGTCGGGGAGGCCGGGTCGTTGGCGATCACGTCGCCGTCGGCGGTGAAGCCGATCACCGTCATGAGGTGGCCGGAGGTGCCGTAGCCGGCGCCGGTCAGCTCCTCCTTGCGGAAGGACTGGGACGTGATGGCGGGGATGCCGGCCCCGATCAGGGCCTCCAGGTCGGTGAGCGAGCGGAGCCGGGTCACCACGGCGTTCAGGTCCGGGTAGGCGGCCGCGTAGGCGGCGTTGAAGGGCCAGTTCCCGCAGCCCTGGTACTGGTGGTCGAAGGTGTGGCGGGCCGCGTGGCAGACCTGCGGGTCGGCGTAGTCCGGGTTCACCCAGGCCAGCTCGGCGGCGGAGGGGCGCCGCCCCCAATACTCGACGATCATCTGCGAGGAGGTCGGGCTGCACCACGCCTCGCCGCCGTTGTCGTACTCGGGGTACTGGCCGACGTGGGTGTTCTGCGAGTAGCGGGGGACGACCAGCTCGCGGGCGGGACCGGGCACCGAGGCCGGGACCGTGAACCGGTCGGGGACGTCCGAGGCCATCGCGCCCAGCCGCCAGACGGTCGGGGTGAGGGTGGTGCCCGGGCGGCGGTAGAGGGTGAGGCGCAGCCGGTACGCGGCCAGCCGGAGGCCGCTCGCCGGGTCGTCGATCCCGAAGGTGTCCGTCCAGACGCTGCTCCGGCCGTCGGTCTGGTCGTCCACCGAGGTCCGCCGGATGTCGGCGTCGCCGGAGGCCCACCGGCCCATCACGAACCACGGGGTGGCCGTGCCGTCCGTGTACGTGCCGGACAGTTCGACCTGGAGCCAGGTGCCGGCCGGGGTGCGGGCGTTCCAGGAGGCGATCACCTCGGTGGCCGGCACCGCCGGGGCGTGCGCGGGCGAGGTCCAGCGGGCGTACTCCCAGGCGGAGGTGATCCCGGTGTGCGGGTCGGTGTAGTCGGTACGGCCCAGGGGGGCGTCCAGGACCAGGCCCGGACGGTGCCCGGCGACCGCCCGGGTGCCCTCGGCGTCCCCGGACCGCCAGTCGGTGAAGGTGGACCAGAAGCGGTTGGCGACGGTGCCGGGGGCCCGGTGGCCGGCGTCCCCCTCCGCGCTTCCGGGTGCGGACGCCGAGGCCGGTACGGCTCCGGCCGCGGCGGTGCCCGCGGCGGCCGCGAGCGCTGCGGCGAGGACGGTCCGGCGTGAGGCTGATCCGGGCATGGCGAGGACCCCCAGTCGAGGACGGAACGGCGATCGGGCGGGGCTGCGCGGGCCCACTATCCCGGCTGGAAGGGGCCTCCGCCAGCACTTCGGCCCGCGTCGCCGTCATCGACATGGGTAGAGACCACTGGCGGCGGTACCTCGCTGACCTGCGGCGGGGCCCCTGACCTACGCTGGCCGCATGGACGACCTCGACCGCGCGGCCCGCGCGCTGCGCCGGCTGCCGCCCTCGCTCGGACCCGTCCGGCTGGTCGCGGTCGACGGCCACGCCGGCTCCGGCAAGTCCACCCTCGCCGGGCGGCTCTCCGCCGCGCTCGGCGGCGCGCCTGTCCTGCGCCTCGACGACCTCGCCACCCACGACGAGCTCTTCGCCTGGACCGGCCGGCTGCGGGAGCAGGTCCTGGAGCCGCTGGAGCGCGGCGCGACCGCGCGCTACCACCCGTACGACTGGATCCTGCGGCGCTTCGGGCCCGCCCGCGCGCTGCCCCCGGCGCCGGTGGTGCTGGTGGAGGGCGTGGGATCCGGGCGGCGGGAGCTGCGTCCGCACCTGGCGTGGCTGCTGTGGATGGAGCGGCCGGCCGGGGCGTCCTGGGAGCGGGGCCGGCACCGGGACGGACCGGAGCAGGCGGAGTTCTGGGACGGCTGGGTGATGGCGGAGACTCGCCATTTCGCCGAAGACCCGTCGCGGCCCTTCGCCGACACCCTGGTACGGGAGCGGGACGAGGGCTACGACTGGCTCCCCGGGCCTGCTGTGACAGCGGGCCCGGACCAGATCATCACGCACCGTGACGGCGTGATGGCGGTGGACTGAAGCCCTGGAATTCCGCTTCCGCAAGTGCCTCAACTGCGCTTGACCCCGGGGGCGTACAGGTCTTACGTTCTCAATGTGCGGCTTTTCGACAGCCGCCGCAGACACGAAGCCCCCGGTTGTTCCCCCGTGATCGGGGGCTTCGTTCTGCCCTCCGCACCCCTTCCCGGACGGCTTCCGACCCCTCTCGCTCACCCAGGGTCACCGATTCCGGATCTTGCGCTTCTCCTTAAGCGCACCACCCCTGCGCAGGTACGATGCCCGCAGGTGCGGTCAAATCCCGTCCATACGCCGACGGTTGTGGGGGACCCGATGGACATCGGCACGCAGGGCGCGCAGGCCCCCGCCGAACTCGCCTGGCTGCGCGGAGTGGACGCCTACACGATGGGCGCCTATCCGCAGGCCGAGGAGGAGTTCCGCGCGGCGGTCAGGATCGATCCCGGCATGGCGGACGCCTGGCTGGGGCTGCACGCGCTCCGGGTGGACACGACGGCCGCGCTGTTGCGCATGTACCGCAACCGCGAGCGCTTCGGCGAACAGCGCGCCCGGCACCGCCGCACCCTCAACTCCTGGTACTGGCTCGGCTGGTGGGTCCAGCCGGTGCTGGAGAGCCCGCGCGACCTGCTGCTCGCCCACGCCTCCCACTGGCTCGACGGACGGCACGTGCCGGAGCTCGACCGGGCGCTCGCGGAACTCCCGCCGGTCGACACCGACCCGCAGGTCCGCTTCCTGCACGCCTGCCGCGCCTACCTGGTCAAGGACTGGGAACAGCTGGTCCGGCACACCGAACCCCTCGTCGACGACCCGCTGCTCGGCATCGAGGCCGGTCTCTTCGGCGGCATGGCCCGGGTGCGGCTGGAGATGTACGGGCAGGCCGAGCCGCTGCTGTCGGCGGCGCTGATGCGCTGCCGCAGCGAGCAGCCGCAGCGCAAGGAGCTGCGCTACTGGCTCGCCCGCGCCCACGAGGGCACCGGCCGCAGCGCCGCCGCACTCCCCCTCTACCGCGCGGTGCACCGCGTCGACCCGGCCTTCATGGACACCGCCGCCCGGCTCGCCGCCATCGCCGAGTACGACGGCTTCGACGGGCTCGACGGCATGGACGAGCAGGCCGGCCTCGCCGCCGTCGCCCTCGGCCCGGTGGGTGTCGGCCCCGGCCAGGACGGCACCGACACCGCCGTCGGCCCCGAGACGGAGCCCGGTGTCCTCGGCGGCGACGGACTGCGCCGCTCCCCCGACCCGGTGCCGCCCGCGCCCCCGGAGGTCGTACGGCACAGCTCGCCGGTGCCCGCGCAGCCCGGACCGCCGCGCTTCCCGGCCGGACCGACCGACCCGGTGCTGCTCGCCGAGGCCCTCGCCGAGCTGGAGGGCATGGTCGGGATGGAGCCGGTGAAGCGGCAGGTCAAGGCGCTCTCGGCGCAGCTGGAGATGGCCCGGCTGCGGGCCGGCCAGGGGCTTCCGGTGCAGCCGCCGAAGCGGCACTTCGTCTTCTCCGGCCCGTCCGGCACCGGCAAGACGACGGTGGCCCGGATCCTGGGCCGGGTCTTCTACGCGCTCGGCCTGCTCGGCGGCGACCATCTGGTCGAGGCCCAGCGGGCCGATCTGGTCGGCGAGTTCCTCGGCCAGACGGCGGTGAAGGCGAACGAGCTGATCGACTCGGCGGTCGGCGGGGTGCTCTTCGTCGACGAGGCGTACGCGCTCTCCAACTCGGGCTACAGCAAGGGCGACGCCTACGGCGACGAGGCCCTCCAGGTGCTGCTGAAACGGGCCGAGGACAACCGGGACCACCTCGTGGTCATCCTGGCCGGCTACCCGGAGGGCATGGACCGGCTGCTCGCCGCCAACCCCGGGCTCTCCTCCCGCTTCACCACCCGCGTCGACTTCCCGTCCTACCGGCCGCTCGAACTGACCTCGATCGGCGAGGTGCTGGCCGCCGCGAACGGCGACGGCTGGGACGAGGAGGCGCTGGAGGAGCTGCGCTCGATCAGCGCCCACGTGGTCGAGCAGGGCTGGATCGACGAGCTCGGCAACGGCCGTTTCCTGCGCACGCTCTACGAGAAGTCCTGCGCCTACCGGGACCTGCGGCTCTCCGGCTACCCGGGCGCGCTCACCCGCGACGACCTGGCCACCCTGCGGCTCGGGGACCTCATGCAGGCGTACGGGGAGGTCCTGTCGGGCCGCGGTCCGAGAGACCGCGGCCCGCAGCAGGACCCCCCGTTCTGAGCCGCTGCTACGCCACCGGGGCCGGGGCCGGGCTCAGCCGGTGCGCGGGGTCGCGGACCTCGCCCACCAGCGTCTCCAGGACGTCCTCCAGGGCGACGAGGCCCAGGACCCGGCCGGAGGCGTCGGCGACCTGCGCGAGATGGGTCGCCGCCCTGCGCATCACGGTGAGGGCGTCGTCGAGCGGCAGCTCCGCGCGGAGCGTCGCCATCGGGCGCCACAGCTGCTGCGGCACCGCCCGCTCCCGCTCGTCCACGTCCAGGACGTCCTTCACGTGCACGAAGCCCATGAAGACGGCCTGGTGACGGCCCTCGCCGCGGACCGGGAAGCGCGAGTAGCCGGTCCGTACGGTCAGCTCCTCGATCTCGCGCGGGGTGACCGACGGCGGGACGGTGACGAGCCCGGCGGCCGGGATGAGGACGTCGGTGACCGGGCGGCTGCCCAGCTCCAGGGCGTCCTCCAGGCGCTCCTGCTCGGCCGGGTCGAGGAGTCCGGCCTGCCCGGCGTCCTCGACGAGCCGGCCGAGCTGGGCGCTGGTGAAGACGGCCTCGACCTCGTCCTTCGGCTCGACCTTGAAGGCCCGCAGGACCAGCCGCGAGCAGGCGCCCAGCGCGGCCGTCACGGGCCGGCAGAACCGGGCGAAGCCGACCAGGGCGGGGGCGAGCAGGAGCGCGGTCCGCTCGGGCGCCGCCATCGCGAGGTTCTTCGGGACCATCTCGCCGATGACGAGGTGGAGGAAGACGACCACGGCGAGGGCGATCACGTAACCGAGCGGGTGGATGAGCCCGGCCGGGACGCCGAGGGAGTGGAAGGCCGGTTCCAGGAGGTGGGCGACGGTCGGTTCGGCGACCGCGCCGAGCGTGAGCGAGCAGACGGTGATGCCGAACTGGGCGGCGGCCATCATCTGCGGCAGGTTCTCCAGGCCGTACAGCACCTGGCCGGCGCGGGCGCCGCCGATCGGCTCGATCTGGCTGCGGCGGACGGAGACGAGCGCGAACTCGGCGCCGACGAAGAAGCCGTTGGCCAGGACCAGGAACAGAGCGAGGAGGAGCTGGAGGGTGCTCATCGGGCCGCCTCCGCCATCGGCACCGGGGCGGTGCGCACGATCCGGACCCGCTCGGCGCGGAAGCGGTCCACACGGCGCACCGAGAGCCGCCAGCCGGGCAGTTCGGCCCGGTCGCCGGGGGCCGGGATCCGGCCGAGGAGGTCGGCGACGAGCCCGGCGACGGTCTCGTACGGGCCGTCCGGCACGTCGAGACCTATCCGGCGCAGGGTGTGGACCCGGCAGGAGCCGTCGGCCTCCCAGGCGGGGCGGCCGTCCTCGGCGGGCGCGGCGGCGAGCTCGGGGCGGGCGTCGGCCGCGGGGTCGTGCTCGTCGCGGACCTCGCCGACGAGCTCCTCCACGATGTCCTCCAGGGTGACCACGCCGGCCGTGCCGCCGTACTCGTCGACGACGACGGCGATCGGCTGCTCGCGGCGCAGCCGCTCCAGGAGGGCCTGGACGGGCAGCGACTCGGGGACGAGAAGCGGCGGGACGGCGATCCGGCCGACCGAGGTCCTCGGGCGGGCGGCGGGGGCGACGGCGAGCGCGTCCTTGAGGTGGACCATCCCGACGACCTCGTCGATGCGGTCCCGGTAGACGGGGAAGCGCGAGAGGCCGGTGGCGCGGGTGAGGTTGAGGACGTCGGCCGCGGTGGCGTCCCACTGGAGGGCGCTGACCTTCACGCGCGGGGTCATGACCTGCTCGGCGGTGAGACCGCCGAGGGACAGGGTCCGTACGAAGAGGTCGGCGGTGTCCTGTTCGAGGGCGCCGGCGCGGGCCGAGTGACGGGCGAGCGACACCAGCTCGCCGGGGGTGCGGACCGAGTCCAGCTCGTCGGTGGGCTCGACGCCCAGGGCGCGGACGAGCCCGTTCGCCACCCGGTTGAGCAGGGCGATCACCGGCCGGAAGACGGCCGAGAAGCGGCGCTGCGGGGCGGCGACGAAGCGGGCGACCTGGAGCGGCCGGGAGACCGCCCAGTTCTTGGGGACCAGCTCGCCGACGACCATCTGCAGGGCCGAGGCGAACAGCATGCCGATCACCACGGCGACGCCGGAGACGGCGCCCGGGGGGAGCCCGGTGGCGGTCAGCGGGGCGCGCAGCAGCGAGGCGAGCGCGGGCTCGGCGAGCATGCCGACGACGAGCGAGGTGAGGGTGATGCCGAGCTGGGTCCCGGAGAGCTGGAAGGACAGCTCGCGCAGCGCCGAGACGACGGTACGGGCGCGCCGGTCACCGGCGGCCGCGGCCCGCTCGGCCTCCGCGCGCTCGACGGTCACGAGACCGAACTCGGCGGCGACGAAGAAGCCGTTGGCGAGGATCAGGAGGAAGGCTGCCAGGAGGAGCAGCAGAGAGACGATCATGCCGCCGCCTCGGACGAGGGGGCGGCGCAGGTACTACCGGACGATCCGTCCATTGCCGGAGGGAGTCACTCCTCGGGTCGAAGGGTGGCCTCGCCGGCCGCCGGCGGCGGCCCTGCACACGCGAGGCGGTGGTGCGCTCGGCACCACCGCCTCCAGAGTAGTCACGCGGACGCCCCGCGTGGCAGGGGGGACGCCCCGGATGGGGGACGGATCCGGGTTCTCCCCGACGCCCCGCGCCGGGTTCAGGCGGTCTCGACGCCCGTGCCGCGGCTGTCCGCGAGGGCCCGCAGGGCGCGGGCGTCGCGGATCGCGGACTCCTTCGCGATGCCCGGCTGGATGCCGAGGGCGGGGAGGCTCGTGCCGTCGCTGAGGTCGAGGAAGACCCAGGGGTCGCCGGGACGCAGGTTGACGCGGAGGATCTCCGCCCAGGCGAGGCGCCGGGTGCGGGTGATGTTGACGACCGTGACGCCCTCGCTGTCGGCGACGACCTTGGGACGGCTCAGCATCACCAGGACGCCGAGGAAGAGGGCGCCGGTGAAGACGAAGCTGGCCCGCTCCCCCGGCCCGAGCCGTTCCAGCATCAGCGCCACCGCGCTGATCGCCGTGAACATGGCGACGCCCACGGTCAGCAGGACGGCGCGGGTGCGGCCCGGCCGGAAGGTGACCGGGAGGGCGGGCGTGGACGACTCGGACATCGGGGTTCCTCGGTGCCTTGGACTGTACGGGTGCCGGGGCGCCGTCAGAGACGGCAGGCGTGGATCGCGGTGGTGAGGATCGCGCGGGCACCGATCTCGTACAGGTCGTCCATGATCCGCTGCGCCTCCTTGGCGGGGACCATCGCGCGGACGGCGACCCAGCCCTCGTTGTGCAGCGGGGAGACGGTCGGCGACTCCAGGCCCGGGGTGAGGGCGACGGCCTGCTCCAGGTGCTCGGCGCGGCAGTCGTAGTCCATCATCACGTAGCTGCGCGCGACCAGGACGCCCTGGAGACGGCGCAGGAACTGCTGGACCTGCGGGTGGTCGGTCTCGGCGCCGTGGCGGCGGACGACGATCGCCTCGGACTTCAGGATCGGCTCGCCGATGACCTCCAGGCCGGCGTTGCGCAGGCTGGTGCCGGTCTCGACGACGTCGGCGATGATCTGGGCGACGCCCAGCTGGATCGCGGTCTCGACGGCGCCGTCCAGGTGGACGACGGAGGCGTCGATGCCCTGGTCGGCGAGGTGCTTGGCGACGATGCCCTCGTAGGAGGTGGCGATCGTCATGCCGCCGAAGTCCTCCGGACCGGCGGCGGTGCCCGGGCGGGTGGCGTAACGGAAGGTGGAGCGGCCGAAGTTCAGCGCCAGGATCTCCTCGGCGCTGGCGCCGGAGTCCAGGAGCAGGTCACGGCCGGTGATGCCGATGTCCAGCTTCCCGGAGGCCACGTAGATGGCGATGTCCTTCGGCCGCAGGTAGAAGAACTCGACCTCGTTGTCGGGGTCGATGACCACCAGTTCCTTGGACTCCTTGCGCTGGCGGTAGCCGGCCTCATGGAGCATGGCCGACGCAGGTCCGGAGAGGGAACCCTTGTTCGGGACGGCGATGCGCAGCATGGGTGTGGGCTTCCTTTGCGTGGGAGTGGCGGGAGACGGGGGGTGTGCTCGGGGCCGGTCGGGTCAGAGGTGGGAGTAGACGTCGTCGAGGGAGATCCCGCGGGCGACCATCATCACCTGGACGTGGTACAGCAGCTGCGAGATCTCCTCGGCGGCCGCTTCCTTGCCCTCGTACTCGGCGGCCATCCAGACCTCGGCGGCCTCTTCGACGACCTTCTTGCCGATGGCATGGACGCCCTTGCCGACCAGTTCCGCGGTGCGGGAGGTGCTGGGGTCGCCGTTGGCGGCCTTGAGCTGGAGCTCGGTGAAGAGCTCTTCGAAGGTTTTGTTCGCCATGATGTCCTTAGAGTACGGGTTCACCCGGGGGCCACGTCGCCAGGGTTCAGTCCGTGGACTGACGCCAGGGCTCGCTGACCGTCCGGAGGACGGTGGCGGTGGCGACGGCGGCGGTGACCGCTTCGTGCCCCTTGTCCTCGTTCGACCCCTCCAGGCCGGCGCGGTCCAGGGCCTGCTCCTCGTCGTCACAGGTCAGCACGCCGAAGCCGACGGGCACTCCGGTGTCGATCGACACCTGCACCAGGCCCTGGGTGACGCCCTGGCACACGTAGTCGAAGTGGGGGGTGCCGCCGCGGATGACCACGCCGAGGGCGACGATCGCGTCGTAGCCGCGCTCCGCGAGGACCTTCGCCACGACCGGGAGCTCGAAGCTGCCGGGGACGCGGAGCAGGGTGGGCTCGTCGATGCCGAGTTCGGACAGGGCGCGCAGGGCGCCGTCCACCAGGCCGTCCATGATCTTCTCGTGCCACTGGGCCGCGACGACCGCGACCCGCAGGTCGCCGCAGTTCTTCACGCTGAGGACGGGTGCGCCCTTGCCGCTCATGGTTCTCCTTGCTGGGTGCGTAAGACGATCGGTGTTACTGGTTGCCGCAGGTGGGGGCCGGGGAGCCGTCGAGCCAGGGCAGGTCGTGGCCCATCCGGTCCCGCTTGGTGGTCAGGTAGCGGAGGTTGTGCTCGCCGGCCGTGACGGGCATCGGCTCGCGGCCCGCGACGGCGAGGCCGTGCCGGGTGAGGGCGTCGACCTTGTCGGGGTTGTTCGTCATCAGCGTGAGGCTGCGGACGCCGAGGTCGGCGAGGATCCGCGCGCCGGCCGCGTAGTCGCGGGCGTCGGCGGGCAGGCCGAGTTCGAGGTTGGCGTCGAGGGTGTCGCGGCCGCGCTCCTGGAGCTCGTACGCGCGCAGCTTGGACAGCAGCCCGATGCCGCGTCCCTCGTGGCCGCGGAGGTAGACGACGACACCGCGGCCGGCCTCCTGGATGCGCTCCATGGACGCCTGGAGCTGGGGGCCGCAGTCGCAGCGCAGCGAGTGGAAGACGTCGCCCGTGAGGCACTCGGAGTGGACCCGGACGAGGACGTCCTCGCCGTCGCCGATCTCGCCGTGGACGAGGGCGACGTGCTCGACGCCGTCCACGGTGGAGCGGTAGCCGTACGCGGTGAACTCGCCGTGCGCGGTGGGGAGGTGGACCTCGGCCTCGCGGCGGACGGTGGGCTCGGCGGAGCGGCGGTAGGCGATCAGGTCCTCGATGGAGATGATCGTCAGGCCGTGCTTGCGGGCGAAGGGGACGAGCTCCGGGAGGCGGAGCATCACGCCGTCCTCGCCGGCGATCTCGACGATCGCGCCGGCCGGGCGGAGGCCCGCGAGGCGGGCCAGGTCGACCGCGGCCTCGGTGTGGCCGGGGCGGGCGAGGACGCCGCCCTCGCGGGCCCGCAGCGGGAAGATGTGGCCGGGGCGGACGAAGTCGGAGGGCTCGTGGCGGCCGCTCGCGAGCATCCGGAGGGTGGTGGCGCGGTCGGCGGCGGAGATGCCGGTGGTGACGCCGTGCTCGGGGCTCGCGTCGACGGAGACGGTGAAGGCCGTCCGCATCGACTCGGTGTTGTTCTCGACCATCTGCGGGAGGTGGAGCCGCTCCAGTTCGTCGTGCTCCATGGGGGCGCAGACGAGGCCGCGGCACTCGCTCATCATGAAGGCGACGACCTCGGGGGTGGCCTTCTCGGCGGCGATGACGAGGTCGCCCTCGTTCTCGCGGTCCTCGTCGTCGACGACGACCACCGGGCGGCCGGCGGCGATGTCGCGGATCGCCTGCTCGACGGGGTCGAGGGCGAGGTCCTCGGTGTCCCAGACGGACGGCACGGTGTTCATGCGGGGGCTCCTTCGAGGACGGGGGTGCGGGACCGGAGCCACCAGTCGCGCATGCCCCACAGGACGAGGGCGAAGTAGACGACGTAGACCAGGCCGGAGAAGGCGAGGCCGCTGCTGAAGGCGAGCGGGACGCCGACGAGGTCGACGAGGAGCCAGGCGAACCAGAACTCGACCAGGCCGCGGGCCTGGGCGACCATCGCGACGAGGGTGCCGACGAAGATGTACGCGTCGGCCCACGGGCTCCAGGAGAGCGACGGGTAGAGGGTGAAGAGCCCGCCGACGGCGAGGGTGCCGAGGACGGCGCCGCCCGCGAGGATCCCGCGCTCCTTCCAGGTGGCGAAGCGGACGGCGATGGAGCCGTCCTGAGCCTGCTGCTTCCCGCGGTTCCACTGCCACCAGCCCCAGGCCGCGACGCCGATGACGAGGAGCTGCTTGCCGACGCCGCCGGCGAGGTTCGCGGAGGCGTAGGCGCCGACGAGGATCAGGCCGGAGAGGAGCTGGGCGGGCCAGGTGAGGATGGAACGGCGCCAGCCGAGGGCCAGGGCTATGAGGCCGATCGTGTTGCCGATCATGTCGGACCACATGATGTGCTGGCCGAAGACGGTGAACGCCTCGGAGTTGAGCCAGTTCACTTGACGTTCTCCCGTGCGTCCGTGCCGAGCAGCCGCTCGACGTACTTGGCGATGACGTCCACTTCGAGGTTGACCGGGGCGCCGGGCTGCTTGTGCCCCAGCGTGGTCAGGGCGAGCGTGGTGGGGATGAGGCTGATGGTGAACCAGTCGTCGCCGACCTCGACCACGGTGAGGCTGACGCCGTCGACGGTGATGGAGCCCTTCTCGACGACGTAGCGGGAGAGGTGGGCGGGCAGGCCGACCCGGACGAGCTCCCAGTGCTCGGAGGGGGTCCGCTCCAGGATCGTGCCGGTGCCGTCCACGTGGCCCTGGACGATGTGGCCGCCGAGCCGGCCGCCGACGGCCATGGGGCGCTCCAGGTTGACCCGGGAGCCGGGCTCCAGGGCTCCGAGGGAGGAGCGCTTGAGGGTCTCGGCCATGACGTCGGCGGTGAACTCGCCGTCACCGGTCTCGACCACTGTCAGGCAGACGCCGTTGACGGCGATGGAGTCGCCGTGGCGGGCGCCCTCGGTGACCACGGGGCCGCGGAGGCGGAAGCGGGAGGCGTCCGGCAGTTCCTCGACGGCGACGACTTCGCCCAGCTCTTCGACGATTCCGGTGAACACGGTCAGGCTCCCTTGAGGGTCGGGACGGCGGTGATGCGGATGTCGGATCCGATGTGCGCGGTCTCGGTGATGTCGAGACGCAGCGCGCGCGTGAGGGTGGTGATTCCGGCGTCGGCGAGCGCGGTGGGGCCCGCGCCCAGGAGGACCGGGGCGAGGTAGCCGACGACCTGGTCGACGGCGCCCCCGGCGACGAAGGCGCCCGCCAGGGTGGGGCCGCCTTCGAGGAGGAGGGAACGGATGCCGCGCGCGTACAGCCCGTCCAGCAGCTCGTGCACGCCGATGCGGCCGTCGCGCAGGGGCAGCCGCAGCAGCTCGACGCCGGGCAGGTGCCGGGTGTCGGCGTCCTCGCCGACGACCAGCAGGGTGGGCGCGGCGTCGTCGAGGATCCGGGCGGTGGGGAGCAGCTGGGCGTGGGTGTCGAGGGCGACCCGCAGCGGCTGGGTGGCGCCCTCGATGCCGCGGACGGCGAGGTGCGGGTCGTCCGCGCGCAGCGTCCCGCCGCCGACCAGGACCGCGTCGGCCTCGGCGCGCAGCCGGTGCACGTCGGCGCGGGAGTCGGCGGAGCTGATCCAGCGGGAGGTGCCGTCGGCGGCGGCGATCCGGCCGTCGAGGGTGGCGGCGTACTTCCAGCGGACGAAGGGGCGGCCGGTGCGGACGGAGGTGAGCCAGGCGAGGTTGCCTGCCTCGGCCTCGTCCTCCAGGAGCCCCTGCCCGACCTCGACCCCGGCGGCGCGGAGGGTGTCGGCACCGCCCGTGGCCTGCGGGTTCGGGTCGCCGACCGCGTACACGACCCGGCTGATCCCGGCCTCGATCAGGGCCTGGGCGCACGGGCCGGTGCGGCCGGTGTGGTTGCAGGGTTCGAGGGTGACGTAGGCGGTGCCGCCGCGGGCCAGGACGCCGGCCGCGCGCAGGGCGTGGATCTCGGCGTGGGGGCCTCCGGCGCGCTGGTGCCAGCCCTCGCCGACGACGTGGCCGGAGGCGTCGGTGACGACGCAGCCGACGACGGGGTTGGGGCTGGTGGCGCCGAGTCCGCGGGCGGCGAGCTCCACGGCGCGTCGCATGGCGGTGATGTCGGCCTGCCGGTCCACCGGGTCCTCCTGCCTCTTCGGGCACGGACTCCGGGGCCTGTCGATGACGACAGAGAGCGGGTACGACGGCTGCGCAGAGGGTGTGCCGGTACGGCCGGAGGTCCACGGGTGCGCCGACGCGGAACGCGGCCACCAGCGGACGTACGGCCGGCACACCCCTGTCAGGGGTCGCCCGCCGCGCACTGCCTCCCATCCGGACTTTCACCGTCGGTCCAGGAATCTCACCTGGTCAACCGGCCGCTGGCTTGCGGACGGGTCGCGGACTATACCGCCGGTTCGGAATTACACCGACCCCGGAGTGCGCTGCTGCTGATACAGGGCCAGTGTGCCACGCGCTGTCAACGGGCATGCACACGACCCCTGTGCGATGACTCACACGGTCCCACGGAATTTCCCGTTGGTCCAGACCTATTGACGCACTGGTCTAGTCCTCTTAATGTCCGTGTCACCTCCGAGGCACGGCCCGCCGGTGTGCGCACATCACGGGCCGAACACGTACCACCCCCTTGTTCGTTGCGTGTTTCTTTGACCTCCCTGAGGAGGACCAGATCGTGCTGTCCCCCACGACCAAGAGAGCGTCGCTGCTCGCGTCCGGTGCCGCCGTCACCGGCCTGCTGCTCAGCTCGCTCGCCGGAGGCGTCTCGTACGCCGCCGACAACGAGTCCTGTCGCCCCGACGGCCTGTACAAGACGCCCGGCGTCGACGTCCCCTACTGCTCGGTCTACGACACCGAGGGCCGCGAGAAGATGGGCGCCGACCACCAGCGCCGCATCATCGGCTACTTCACGGGCTGGCGCACCGGAAAGAACGGCGAGCCCGCCTACCTCGCCAACAACATCCCGTGGGACAAGATCACCCACATCAACTACGCCTTCGGGCACATCGGCGGCGACAACAAGCTCTCGGTCGGCACGGACGGCCCGAACAACGCCGCCACCGGCATGACCTGGCCCGGCGTCGCCGGCGCGGAGATGGACCCGGGCTTCGCCTACAAGGGCCACTTCAACCTGCTGAACAAGTTCAAGAAGCAGCACCCGAACGTCAAGACGCTGATCTCCGTCGGCGGCTGGGCCGAGACCGGCGGCTACTTCGCCGACAACGGCGACCGGGTGAACTCCGGCGGCTTCTACTCGATGGCCACCAACGCCGACGGCTCGGTCAACCAGGCCGGCATCGACACCTTCGCCACCTCGGCGGTCGACTTCATCCGCAAGTACGGGTTCAACGGCGTCGACATCGACTACGAGTACCCGACCACGATGAAGGACGCGGGCAACCCGCTCGACTTCACCCTCGCCAACGCGCGCCGCGCCGGCCTCGTGCAGGGCTACGCGGCCCTCATGAAGTCGCTGCGCGAGAAGCTGGACACGGCCGGCGCCGCCGACGGCAAGCACTACCTGCTGACCGTCGCCGCCCCCTCCTCCGGCTACCTGCTGCGCGGCATGGAGACCTTCCAGGTCCAGAAGTACCTGGACTACGTCAACATCATGTCGTACGACCTGCACGGCGCCTGGAACGAGTACGTCGGTCCGAACGCCTCGCTCTTCGACGACGGCAAGGACGGCGAGCTCGCCGCCGCCAACGTCTACGGCTCCTCCCAGTACGGCGGCATCGGCTACCTCAACACCGACTGGGCCTACCACTACTTCCGCGGCTCCATGCCGGCCGGCCGCATCAACATCGGCCTGCCCTACTACACCCGCGGCCACAAGAACGTGCAGGGCGGCACCGACGGCCTCTGGGGCAAGGCCACCGCGGCCACCTGCCCGGCCGGCGCCGGCCTGACCAAGTGCGGTGACGGTGCCGTCGGCATCGACAACCTGTGGCACGACAAGGACACCGCGGGCAAGGAGTCGCCCGCCGGCTCCAACCCGATGTGGCACGCCAAGAACCTCGAGAAGGGGATCGTCGGCGACTACGTCACCCAGTACGGCTTCCCCGCGAACACCACCCTGACCGGCACCTACGCCCGCAAGTACGACTCGACCCTGGTCGCGCCGTGGCTGTGGAACGCCGAGAAGAAGGTCTTCCTCTCCACCGAGGACGAGCAGTCCGTGGGCACCAAGGCCGACTACGTGGTCGACCGCGGCGTCGGCGGCGCGATGATCTGGGAGCTGGCCGGCGACTACGGCTGGAACGCCACCAAGGGCCAGTACGAGATGGGCTCCACGCTCACCTCGCTGATGTACGACAAGTTCAAGGCCGCCACCCCGTACGGCGCCAAGAAGTCCAACAAGGCGCTGCCGGCCCAGGCCGTGAACATCGAGACCGCCTTCACCGAGTTCAAGCTCGGCGACTCGAACTACCCGCTCACCCCCAAGGTCAAGATCACCAACCGGACGAACACCACGCTGCCCGGCGGCACGGAGTTCCAGTTCGACTACGGCACCTCGGCCCCGGCCAACGCCTCCGACCAGTCCGGCTTCGGCACCAAGGTCATCAGCAGCGACCACACGGGCTCCAACGTGGGCGGCCTGAAGGGCGACTTCCACCGGGTCTCCCTGAAGCTCCCGGCCTGGCAGACCCTCGCCCCGGGCGCCACGATCGACCTCGCGTTCAACTACTACCTGCCGGTGTCCACCCCCTCCAACTGGACGGTGAACATCAACGGCACCACGTACGCCCTCGCCGGCGACCTGGCGCGCGGCACGACGGTCGTGGAGCCCGGCACGGGCACCACCCCGCCGACCACCCCGCCCACCACGCCGCCGACGACCCCGCCGACCACGCCCCCGACCACCCCGCCGACGACGCCGCCCACCGGCTGCACCGCCCCGGCGTACGTGGCCGGCCAGGTCTACAACGCGGGCAACGAGGTCTCCCACAACGGCCGCACGTACAAGGCCAAGTGGTGGACGCAGAACGAGGCGCCCGGCACGACCGGCGACTGGGGGGTCTGGCAGGACCTCGGCGCCTGCTGACGCACCACCCCTGAAATACCCCCGGCGGCGGTCTACGGCCCTTGGCCGCCGCCGGGCCCCGTCCTCCGCGCCGCGCCCCCCTGTCCGGGGCGCGGCGCGGTCGCGTCTCCCGGACCCCGCCGGGCGGGGCCCGCCCGGCGGGCCCCGTCAGGGGAAGAGCGCGTCCTGTGCCGCGTCCCGGGCCCGCAGCAGCGCGCCGCGCAGGACGGCCGCGTCGCCGAGGGTCGTGGCGCGGACCTCGGTGCGCAGCGGGGAGAGCGCGGCCAGCTCCGCCTCGACGCGGGCGGCCAGTCCGGGCCCGCCCTGGTGGCCGGTCTCTCCGGCGAGGACCACGCAGCCCGGGTCCAGGACGGCGGCGACGGCCGCCGCCCCGACGGCGAGCCGGCGGGCGTAGGCGTCCAGGAACGGGGCGTGGCCGGAGGCGAGCGCGCCGCCCGGGTCGAGGCCGTGCTCGGCGGCCAGGGCCTCGACGGCGCCGGTGCTCACCAGCTCGTGGAAGCCGCCGTCGCAGCCGGTGGCGGAGGGCAGCCCGGAGGTGCCGGGCACCGGCAGGAAGCCGATCTCGCCCGCGCCGCCGGAGGCGCCCCGGCGCAGCCGTCCGCCGAGGACGACGGCGGCGCCCACCCCCTGGCCGAGCCAGAGCAGGACGAAGTCCTCGCGGTCCCGGGCCGCGCCCTCGCGCAGTTCGGCGACGGCGGCGAGGTTGGTCTCGTTCTCGACGAGCACATGGGCCGGGAGCCGGTCCTGGAGGACGGCGACGAGCCGCCGGTGCCAGGCGGGCAGTCCGGTGGAGTCGCGCAGCTCGCCGGTGGCCGGGTCGATGAGGCCGGGGGCGCCGACGGCCACGGAGTGCAGCCGCTCGACGCCCGCCTCCTCCGCGGTGCGCTCCAGGAGGGCGACCGCCTTCTCGACGGCGGGTCCGGTGCCGGCGTCCTCGCCGACCGGGACGGTGGCCTCGGCGAGCGGGGTGCCGAGCAGGTCCGTGACGGTGACCGCGACGGAGCGGGTGCGGACGTCGAGCGCGGCGAGGTGGGCGCGGTCGGCGACGAGTCCGTACAGCTTGGCGTTGGGGCCCCGGCGCTCGGCGCCGGCCTCCCCGACGACGTGCACCAGACCCGAGCCGCTCAGCCGCTCGACGAGGTCCGCGACGGTGGGCCGGGAGAGTCCGGTGAGGGTCTTGAGCTGGGCTGCCGTCAACGGACCCTCGTCCTGGAGCAGGCGCAGGGCGAGCCGGTCGTTGATGGCCCGGGCGGTGCTCGGGGATGCGGCCATGCGGTGATCCTCTCAGACGCTTCCCCGCCCTCCTCGCTCCGGACCACTATTTATCAGGCAGGGTTCCTGATAGTTTACGGCGCGGCATCGGACACCGACACCATCCCACTCGCGCAACGCAATCCCGGGGAGGACCCATGGCGGCGGAGACCGTCCTCAGCTCCGAACGGCTCCGGCGGGCCCGCTTCGCCGTCGCCGCCGTCTTCTGCGTCCACGGCGCCGTGACCGGCAGCTTCGCCACCCGGATCCCCTGGATCCAGGAGCACGCGGGGGTCAGCGCGGGCCAGCTCGGGCTCGCGCTCGCCTTCCCCGCGCTCGGCGCCTCGCTCGCGATGCCGCTCGCCGGCCGGATCAGCCACCGCTTCGGCGCCCGCACCGCGCTGCGCGGCCTGCTCGCGCTCTGGACGCTCTCCCTCACCCTGCCCTCGCTCGCCCCGAACATCTGGGGCCTGTGCGCGGTCCTCTTCGTGTACGGCGCCACGGCGGGCATGTCCGACGTGGCGATGAACGCGCTCGGCGTCGAGACCGAGAACCGGCTCGGCCGCTCCATCATGTCCAGCCTGCACGGCATGTGGAGCGTGGGCGCGCTGATCGGCTCGGCGGCCGGCACCGTCTTCGCCCACCTCGGCACGGACGCCCGGCTCCACCACCTGATCGGCGCGCTCGTCCTGACCGCGCTCGGACTCGCCCTCTGCCAGGGCGTCCTGGACCCGGCGCCCGCCGAGGAGGAAGAGGCACCGCCGCGCTTCGCGCTGCCGCCCAGGTCCGCCCTGGTGATCGGCGCGATCGGCTTCTGCGCGGTCTTCGCCGAGGGCGCCAGCCTCGACTGGTCGGCCGTCTACCTCCGCGACGAGCTGGGCGGCTCGGCCGGTCTCGCCGCCGCCTCCACCACCGCCTTCGCGCTCACCATGGCCGTGGCCCGGCTGGCCGGCGACCGGATCGTGGACCGCTTCGGCGCGGTCCGCACGGTACGGGTCGGGGGCGTGGCCGCCACCCTGGGCGGGGTGATGCTCGTGACCGCCCCGCACGCCGCCGTGGCGATGGCCGGATTCGGACTGATCGGCCTCGGGGTCGCGGTCGTCGTGCCGCTCGCCTTCGCCGCCGCCGCGCGCTCCGGCCCGAACCCGAGCCAGGCCATCGCGGGCGTCGCCACCATCACGTACACCTCCGGCCTGGTCGCCCCGTCCGCGATCGGCGGGATCGCCGACGCCACCTCGCTGCTGTTCTCGTTCGGCCTGGTCACCGCGCTCGCCTTCGGTCTGGTCCTCGGCGCGGGCGTGCTGCGGACGGCCCCGCGCGCGACGGCGGCGGCGCCCTCCGGAAGCGACGCGGCGAAGAGCGCGGGCCCGGTCGGCTGAGCCCGCCCCGAGGGGGTGCGACCGCCCCCTCCCCCGCCCGGTTCCGGCGCATACCATGTGGCTGATCTTTTACGGCCCTGACACGACGGCCCGACACGGCCGCCGGATCCGGAGAACGGGAGCGACCTCATGAACCTCGGCGTGCGCTGGACCCTGCACGGGGACGGGAGAACACCCGCCCCCGGGGCCGTCGTCCGCCCCGACGAGCGGCTGTCCTGGCCCCGCACCGTCGGTCTCGGCGCACAGCACGTGGTCGCCATGTTCGGAGCGAGTTTCGTCGCCCCGGTACTGATGGGTCTCGACCCGAACCTCGCGATCATGATGTCCGGCTTCGCCACGGTCATCTTCCTGCTCGCGACCCGGGGCACGGTCCCCTCGTACCTCGGCTGCTCGCTCTCCTTCGTCGGCGTGGCCGCCGCGATCCGCGCCTCCGGCGGCAGCAGCGCCACCGTCACCGGCGCCGTCCTCGTCGTCGGCGCGGTGCTCTTCCTCGCCGGTCTCGCGGTGCGGAAGTTCGGCGCCCGGATCATCCACGCGGCGATGCCGCCGATCGTGACCGGCGCCGTCGTCATGCTGATCGGCTTCAACCTGGCGCCGGTGACCGCCTCCACCTACTGGCCGCAGGACCAGTGGACGGCGCTCCTGGTGATGCTCTTCACCGGTCTCGCCGTGGTCTGTCTGCGCGGCTTCTGGTCCCGGATCGCGATCTTCCTCGGCCTGATCTTCGGCTACGCGATCTCCTGGGTCTTCGACCTGGTCTTCGGCAAGATCCACTCGATGTCCCCCGCGGGCGAGGTCGAGGACCACTGGCGGCTCGACCTCTCCGGCGTGGGCCAGGCCGACTGGATCGGGCTGCCGTCCTTCCACGGCCCCAGCTTCGAGTGGTCCGCGATCCTCGTCGCCCTCCCCGTCGTCATCGCCCTGATCGCCGAGAACGCCGGCCACGTCAAGGCCGTCGGCGAGATGACCGGCGACAACCTCGACGACAAGCTGGGCACCGCGATCGCCGCCGACGGCGCCGCCTCCATGCTGTCCACCTCGCTGGGCGGCCCGCCGAACACCACGTACTCCGAGAACATCGGCGTCATGGCCGCCACCCGCGTCTACTCCACGGCCGCCTACTGGGCTGCCGCCGGCTTCGCGCTGCTCTTCGGCCTGTGCCCCAAGTTCGGCGCGGTCGTCGCCGCCATCCCCGGCGGCGTCCTCGGCGGCATCACCGTCATCCTCTACGGCATGATCGGCCTGCTCGGCGCCCAGATCTGGATCAACGCCAAGGTCGACCTGCGCAACCCGCTCAACCTGGTCCCGGCCGCCGCCGGCATCATCATCGGCGTCGGCGGCGTGAAGCTGACCTTCACCGACACCTTCGAGCTCGGCGGCATCGCCCTCGGCACCATCGTCGTCATCACCGGCTACCACGTGCTGCGCGCCTTCGCCCCGGCGCACCTGAAGGACTCCCCCGCCGCGCAGGAGCCGCTCCTGGACTCCGGCACCAGCTCGTACGAGAAGGACTCCGGCGACACGGCGAAGAACTGAGGTATTCGCCCGTTCCGGCGAAGCCGGGCCCGGCGGACTCCCTCCCGGGCCCGGCGGCTGGGAGTCTGCCCCCATGGCGCAGACCCAGTGGACGGATGAACGGATCGGGCAGTTCGTGGCGGTCGACCCCGTGGTGGACCGGATGCGGTCGCTGCGGGCGGCCTGGCACCCGGCCGACGGGGTCGCCGTCTTCAACCGGGTGTACCTGACCGTCACCGAGGAGATCGGCCACGCCATCGAGGCGGGCACCTTCGAGGACCGGCGGGCGGCCACCACGCTGGACGTGCGCTTCGCCGAGCGGTACCTCGCCGCCGTCGACGCCCACGCGGCCGGCGGCCCCGGCCCGGCCTGCTGGCGGCCCCTCTTCCACTACCGCCGCCACCCCGGCGTGACCCCGCTCCAGTTCGCGCTCGCCGGGATCAACGCCCACATCGGGCACGACCTGGCGCTCGCCGTCGTCGACGCCTGCCACACCCTGGAGTGCGGTCCGGCGGACCTGGAGGACGAGTTCGACCGGGTCGGCGACGTCCTCGTCCTCCTGGAGGAGCGGATCCGCGAGGAACTGATGCCGGGCCCGGACCTCCTGGAGATCGCGGACCCGCTGACGCATCTGCTCGGCTGCTGGAGCCTGGACCGGGCCCGTGACGGCGCCTGGCTCGCCGCCCGCTCGCTGTGGCAGCTGCGGGCCCTGCCCGGCCTCGCGGGCGAGTTCACCGAGCGGCTCGACCTCTCGGTCGGGCTGGTCGGGCGGATGCTGCTCACCCCGCTCGCCCGCCCGTGAGGGCACCGGTGGGCCCGTGAGACCCCGGTCCGCCCGTGAGGGCACCGGCCGGCCCGCGGGAGCTCCCGCCGGGGAGCCGGCGCAGCAGGAACTCCTCGGCCGCGCGGGCTCCGGCCTCGCTGCGGCTCTGGGTGGAGTGACCTGCCCCTTCGAGGACGACGAGTTCGGCGCCCGGGGTCGCGGCGGCGAGGTCACGGGCCCACCGCACCGGCGTCGACAGGTCCCGGTCGCCGGCGAGGAGCAGCACCGGCATGGTCAGGGTGGAGCGGGGCGCCGGGCGGTTCGGGCGCGAGGCCGGCCAGGGCAGGCAGGTCCGCGGAATGCCCTGGGCTCCCGCGGTCTCCCGCGGGAAGGGCCAGACCCGCGACGGCTCGATCTTCCGCACCGCCCGCTCCAGGGCCTCCTCGCGTCCCCCGGCCGGAGCGGAGGCGTCGCCCCAGGGCCAGCGCGAGTCGGCGCAGAGCGTCGCCGCGTGCAGCCCGGAGCTGAACTCCGAGGGGGGCTCGCCGGACGGCGCGGAGAACTCGGCGACGAGGGCGTCGAGGCGCGACCGGTCACCGGTGGCGGAGGCGTGCAGGGCGTCCAGGACGCCGAGGCGGGGGTCGTCGAGCTTCGGGTCGACGATGCTCGCGATGACGAGCAGGTGGAAGACGCCGGCGCCGTTGCCGTCGCGGCGGACGACCGCCGCCAGGTCGCGGGCCGGGTCGAAGCCGCAGCGCTGCTCGCGGCAGGCGGTGCGCAGCACCGTGGCGGAGTGGCCGAGGGCGTCCTCGTACAGCACGCCCGCGCCGTCGAGCGGGACCACGGAGTCGAGGACGAGGCCGCGCACCCGCCGCGGGTGGGTGAGGGCGTACTGCCCGGCGGTGAACGTGCCGTAGGAGACGCCGTCGAGCGTCCAGGAGCCGGCCCCGAGGGCGCGTCGCAGGTCCTCCAGGTCGGCGACGGTGTCGGCGGTGGTGAAGAAGTTCCGCCGCGCGCCGAGGGCATCGGCGCAGGCGGTGACGGCGCCGCGGCTGGGGGCCACGGTGTCGCTGCTGCCGACCTCCTTCTGGAGCGCGGGGCAGTCGAGGGCGGCCTCCCCGGTGCCGCGCTGGTCGATCATCACGAGCCGGTACCGGGCGAGGGCCTTCGGGAGCCGGTCGCGGATCCGCCGCACGAACGGGACGCCGGGCTGGCCGGGTCCGCCGGTGAGGAGGAGCAGGGTTCCCCCGGGCGCGTCGGCCGGGCCCAGGACGGCGGTGCGCAGGGTGAGGGTGCCGGGCACGGCCCCCGTGCGGTCCAGCGGTACGGCCAGGTCGGCACAGGTCACGTCGGCCTGGCCGGGGCAGGGGCGCGGGTCGGTGAGCCGGGGTACCGCCGCGGGGCCGGTGCGGCCGGCCGCCGGTGCGGGACGGCCGTGGTCCGGGACCGTCGGGACGGAGCGGCCGGTGCCGTCGGCCGTCGGGGCGGAGCGGCCGTGGTCCGAGGCCGTCGGGGCGGAGGCTCCGTCGCGCGGGACCGCCGGGGCGCCGGGGGGCGGGGTGAGGGCCGCGCCCGGGGCGGAGACCGCGCAGGCGACGGCGGTCAGGGCGGCCGCCAGGAGCGTGCCGGCTCTGGTCGGTGAGGTCATCGTCGTGTCCCCCGGACGGAAGGCGGGGTGCCGCCCCGGTCCGGCGGGCACGGCACCGGCCGGGTCCCCCGGCCGCCGCCATCCTGCGGCCGGACCCCCGCCGGGGCGTGGGACATGCCTGCGCGATCCGCGAGAAGACCCCGTACGGCGCTGGGCGCGTGGCCCGTACGGCTGCGGCGGACGCGCGCGGCACGGCACGGCACGGCACGGCCGGCGAAGCCGTACGCGTACGAGAAGGGGGCGCACCGGGCCGCCCCCCCTCCGGGGTCGGATCCCCGCCGGGGGGCGGCTCGCACGCGGAGGGGCTCAGTCCTCCGGCAGCTCGACCGGGGCGATCTCCTCGTAGACGTCGCCCGGGCCCGGGTTGGTGCCGTCGGTCGCGCCGCCGAAGTGGTGCATCACGCCCCAGACCGCGTTGAGCGCCGTCTGCACCGCGCCCTCGGCCCAGCCGGCCGTCCACGAGATGTCGTCGCCGGCGAGGAAGATGCCGCGCTTGTCCTCGGGGAGGCGGTCCTGCATGAAGTGGGTGAAGAGGCGCCGCTGGTAGCGGTAGTGGCCCGGCAGGTTGGCCTTGAAGGCGCCCATGAAGTAGGGCTCGTTCTCCCAGGAGACCGTCACCGGGTTGCCGATGATGTGCTTCCGGATGTCGACCTTCGGGTAGATCTCGCCGAGCGACTTCAGCATGACCTCCATCCGCTCGTTCGCGGAGAGCGGCAGCCACTTCAGGCTGTCGTCGCACCACGTGTACGAGAGGCAGATGACGGCCGGCTTGTCCGGGCCGTCGTCCAGGAGGTACGTGCCGCGGGTCATCCGGTCGGTGAGCGTCATCGACATGACGTCCCGGCCCGTCTCCTCGTCCTTGTCCAGCCAGAACGGCCGGTCCACCGGCACGAACAGCTTCGAGGACTCCATGTAGTGGGTGCGCTCGATCGCCGTCCAGTGGTCGATCGGGAAGAGCGAGTCGTCGCAGGCGATCTTGGAGAGCAGCATCCAGGACTGGGCGGTGAAGATCGCCGCCTGGTAGGTGCGGATGTCGCCGGAGGCGTCGGTGACGGTGATCCGGTTGCCCGCGGTGCGGTTCAGCCGGGTGACGGCGGGCTTCGGCAGGCCGCCCTCGTGCAGGGAGGCCAGCGAGGTGCCCTGGGCCCAGTGGATGATCTTCTCCGGCTCGCGCTCCCACAGGCGCAGCGGCAGCTGCTGCGAGCCGCCGACGATGCCGCGGTGGTGGTCGTCGGCCTCGGTGTAGACGACCCGGAGGATCTCCAGGATGGAGTTGGGGAAGTCAGTGTCCCAGCCGCCCGTGCCGAAGCCGACCTGGCCGAAGATCTCGCGGTGCCGGAAGGACTTGAACGCCTCGGACTCGCAGAGGAAGCCGTAGAAGGTCTGGTTGTCGAGCTTCTCGACGAGCTTCGCCCAGATCTCGCGGATGCGCGGGACGTCCCGCTCGCGCATGGCGCGGTTCATGTCGGAGAAGTCGGCGCCCTCGTCGAGGCACTTGTTCCAGGCGGCGGCGACGTCGCGGTAGACCTGCGGGAGGTCGTCGACGGTCTCCGCGTAGTGCGACTCGCCCTTGAGGTCGACGACGGTCGAGGGGGTGGCCTCGGCCAGCGGGTTCGGGAACGGCGACGTCGTGAGGCCGACGAGGTCGATGTAGTGCTGGAGGGCGGTGGAGGAGGGCGGGAAGCGCATGGCGCCCATCTCCGCCGTCAGCCCCTCGGTCTCCGGGCCCTCGAAGCCGACCGTGCGGAGCCGGCCGCCGATCTGGTCGGCCTCGTAGACGACGGGCTTGAGGCCCATCTTCATCAGCTCGTACGCGGCGATGATGCCGGACAGGCCGCCGCCGACGACCGCGACCTCGGCGCCGTGCTCGGTCGCGGGTATCTGGCCGAGGCCGGCCGGGTGGGCCAGGAAGTCGTCGTAGGCGTACGGGAAGTCCGGGCCGAACATGGTGATCGGCGGCTGCTGCTCGTCGGCGTGCTCGACGGCGTTGGGCACGGTGGACGTCATGGGGTACGGACTCCTTGCACGGAAAGCGGGTGGGAGGAAGCGGAGGGGGCGGCTCAGACGAGGGAGCCGTAGAGGCCGGGCCTGCGGTCGCGGAGGTACGGGTTCTCCGCGCGGGAGGCCGCCAGGAAGGCCGTGTCGGCGTCGCCGATCACCAGGTCCTCGCCCCGGCCGGCGCGGGCCCGGGCGGTGCCGTCGGGGCCGGCGAGGACCGAGAGGCCGACGAACTCGAAGTCGCCCTCGGAGCCGGCGCGGTTGGCGTACGCGATGTAGAGCTGGTTCTCGAAGGCGCGCACCGGGACCACCGACTCGGGGACGATCTCGGCGGGGTGCATGAGGGCGGTCGGCACGAGGAGGAGGTCGGTGCCGGCCAGCGCCTGCGCCCGCACGTTCTCGGGGAACTCGACGTCGTAGCAGATCATCAGGCCGACGGTGAGGTCGCCGACGCGGGCCTGGACCAGGGGCTGGTCGCCCGGGGTGAACCACTTCAGCTCGAAGTCGCCGAAGAGGTGGGTCTTGCGGTAGTGCGCGAGCGGGGCGCCGTCGGCGCCGAAGAGCGCGGCGGCGTTGTAGATGACGCCGTGCCGCTCGGTGTCGCGCTCCGGGTAGCCGTAGCCGACGGCCAGGCCGTGGCGGGCGGCGATCTCCGCGACCGCGCGGGCGGAGGGGCCGTCGGCCGGCTCGGCCAGGCGGGCGATGTCGGCGCCGATGGCGTAGCCGGTGAGGAAGAGCTCGGGGGCGAGCAGCAGGCCCGCCCCGGCGGCCGCGGCCCGTCCGGCGGCCTCGTCGAGGATCCGCAGATTGGCGGTCACGTCACCGAGCCGGCCGGAGCTCTGGAGCAGGGCGGTGCGCAACGCGGGCATGGTGAGTCCTCGTGGGGGCGGAGGGGAGGGAGGGGTGTCTCCGGGAGACGTCCAAAACGGTACGGTTCCGGGCTCTGCCCGGACAAGACGGGACCGTTGCGGACCGACCGTCGAACCGTTGCGCGATGTACGACCTGAGCGGCGATTCGTTGCGCGGCGGTCAGACCGGGGGCGTACGCGCTCCGCGACCGGCGGCGTACCCCCGGATCGTCCGCCGGCGCGACGACCGGGCGGGGCCCGGGCGGAAGAGTGGTGGGCGTCCGATCGACCTGCCGGAAGGACCGCCATGAACCGCCGTACGAAGATCGCCGCCGCCGTCGCCGCCCTGCTGATCGGCGCCGGAGCCACGAGCGCCGCCACCGCCTCGTCGCCCGCGCCGGCGGAGGGTCCTCGCGAGGCCGCCGCGCTGACCGGCACGGCCAAGCTGTTCCGGCCCGCGCCGGCCGACGACGACATCACCTTCAGCTTCGACGCTCACCTGGCGCACGAGAACCGGGCGGACCCGCAGGCGGCGACCGGCACGTTCCGGTACAGCCACTACACGCAGGGGAAGGGGGGCTACGCGGTGGCGAAGGTGGACTGCCTGGTCACCGGCGGCAAGGTCGCCGTGGTGACGGGGGTGGTCTTCGACACCGACGTCAAGGAGCTGCGCAAGAAGCGGGTCGGCGTCACGGTGCACGACCTGGGCGGGCAGGACCGCCTCGGGTACAGCTGGGTGGGGCGCGACACGAACCTGAAGGTCCCGCCGTGCCTGAGCTCGGCCCCGTTCGAGACGGTGAAGGCCGGGACGGGCGACTTCGACGTGGTCCCGTGGGAGCCCCCGTACCAGCGGTAGTCCCGTCAGGTCAGGCGGGCGAGCCCGAGGAGAAGCGCCGCAGCAGCGGGGAGAGCACCAGGACGGACTTGGTGCGCTCCACGAAGGGCTCGCCCGCGATCCGCTCCAGGACGCGCTCGAAGTGGCGCATGTCGGAGGCGAAGACCTGCACGACGGCGTCCGCGTCGCCTGTGACGGTCGACGCGGACACCACCTCCGGATACCGCTCCAGACCCCGCCGGATGTCGTCCGGCGAGGTGTTGTGGCGGCAGAAGATCTCGACGAACCCCTCCGTCTCCCAGCCGAGCGCCGCCGGGTCCACCCGTACGGTGAAGCCGGTGATGGCGCCCTCGGCCCGGAGCCGGTCCACGCGCCGTTTCACCGCGGGCGCGGAGAGACCGACGAGCGAGCCGATGTCGGCGTAGCTGCGGCGGGCGTCCTCCGCGAGGGCGTGGACGATGCGTTCGTCGAGGTCGTTGAGTCGCACTACGGGTGGGTCACTTCTCTGCGTCGGTGGCCAGTCGGGAGCGGCGCATGCCGTACAGGAAGTAGAACACGAGGCCCACGGCCATCCAGGCACCGAAGTACACCCAGGTGATCAGGTCGAGGCTGTACATGCTGTATCCGCAGCAGAGGAAGCCGAGGACGGCGAAGACCGGGCCGAACGGGACCTTGAAGGAGCGCTCCATGTCGGGGCGGGTGAAGCGGAGCACCACGACGGCGACGTTGACCAGGGCGAACGCGAAGAGCGTGCCGATGCTGGTGGCGTTGACCAGCTCGCCGAGCGGGACGACGGCCGCGAGGCCGCCGCAGAGCAGCGAGACGATGAGGGTGTTGGTGCGCGGGGTGCCGGTCTTCGCGTCGACCTTGCCGAAGACCTTGGGCACGAGGCCGTCGCGGGACATCGCGAAGAGGATGCGGGTCTGGCCGTAGAGGACGGTGAGGACCACGCTGGCGATGGAGATCACGGCGCCGGCGGCGAGCAGGGTGCCCCAGAAGCTCTGGCCGGTGACGTCGTTCATGATCGCGGCGAGCGTGGCGTCCGTGCCCGCGAACTTCTTCCAGTCCCAGGCGCCGACGGCGACGGCCGCGACGAGGACGTACAGCGCGGTGACGATGACGAGCGAGAGCATGATCGCCCGGGGCAGGTCGCGCTTGGGGTTCTTGGCCTCCTCGCCGGCCGTGGAGGCGGCGTCGAAGCCGATGTACGAGAAGAAGAGGATGGCGCCGGCGGCGCCGACGCTCCCGATGCCGAGCGGCATGAAGTCCGCGTAGTTGCCCGACGTGAAGCCCATGAAGCCGACGGCGCAGAAGAGCACCAGGGCGGCGATCTTCACCACGACCATGATCGTGTTCGCGCGGGCCGACTCCTTGGCGCCGCCGAGCAGGAACAGCATCGCGAGGACGACGACTATCAGCGCCGGCAGGTTGAAGACGCCGCCGTCGCCGGGCGGCGCGCTGAGCGCGTCCGGAAGCGTGACGCCGATCGTGCCGTCGAGCAGCTCGTTCAGGTACTCGCCCCAGCCGACGGCCACGGCGGCGACCGAGACGCCGTACTCCAGCATCAGGCACCAGCCGCACACCCAGGCGACGAGCTCACCCATCGTTGCGTACGCATACGAGTAGGAGGAGCCCGCGACGGGGATGGTGCCCGCCAGCTCGGCGTACGAGAGCGCCGAGAAGAGCGCGGTGAGACCGGCGAAGACGAACGCGAGCGTCACGGCCGGGCCGGCCTCGGGGACCGCCTCGCCGAGGACGACGAAGATGCCGGTGCCGAGGGTGGCACCGATGCTGATCATGGTCAGCTGCCACATGGAGAGCGAGCGGCGGAGGCTGCCGCCCTCACCCTGACCACCCTCCGCGACCAGGCGTTCCACCGGCTTGCGGCGGGTGAGGGAGGTCAGGACGGTGGTCTTGCGGGCGGTCGTGTCCTCGACCGGTGGGGCTGCGCCGTGATCCAGCACTGCGGAGGCTCCTTATCGCTGCCTGTCGGGTGGGACGGGGACGGCGACGGACGCGTTCCGGGTGCGCGGGCATGCCGAAGCAGCCCACGGGGGCAGGAAGTCCGCCGAGCAGGCGGTCCCCGCCACTCCTGGTACGAGGGATGAGCCTAGCGCTCCGCTTCGCATCCGTAATGCAGTGTTGTTGCGCAGTGGCAGATGATCATTGCGCACTTCGGGCGCGGACGGGGAAACATTGCGCGCCCCCGCATGAATCGACACATCGGGGACGGGTCGGATCCGGCGCGTGCGCCTTGACTCCTCGGCCCCCGTGGACGACCCTGCACGCGGCCGATCGGAGGTGCCGTGTGAGCTGGCTGGAGCCCGAACCCTTTCTGCGGGGCACGGCATGGCGGGACGGCGACCGGCCCGTCCGGGCCGACCCCGCCGACCTGGAACGCCTGCCGTGGGACATCGCGGAGCGGGCCGCGCTGCCGATCGGGGTGCGGGTGGAGTTCCTGGCCGCGCCGGGCACGACGGCGGTGGAGCTGCGGTACCGGGCGGCCGTTCCGCCGGCCGGCGACGCGCTGCGGTCGCTGCGGCACGCGTTCGCGCTCTGGCAGGGCCCGCGATGTCTCGCGGAGGTCTTCGCGGAACCGGCGGCGGAGGCCACCGTACGGCTCCGGCTCCCGCCGGGCGGCGGAGAGTTCACCGTCCACCCGCCCGAGGCCCAGGCGCCCGTCGTGCACGCCCTGCGCGCCGTGGACGGGGCCCTCTCCCCCGCCCCCCGACGGCCCCGCTGGCTGGTCCAGGGCGACTCGATCACCGAGGGCTGGTGGTCCACCCGGCCCGCCCACTCCTGGCCCGCGGTCGCCGGGCGCGCGCTGGGGCTCGATCCGGTCAACCTCGGATACGCGGGCGGGGCGCGCGGTGAACTGCCCCTGGCGGAGCAGCTGTCCCGGCTGCCGGGCGAGCTGATCACCCTCGCGTTCGGCACCAACTGCTGGGACCGGGCCCCCGCGACCCCGGAGTGGCTGCACGCGACGGTACGGGCCTATGTGGGCCTGATCCGGCGGGGACACCCCCGGACACCGCTGCTCCTCGTCTCGCCCGTGCTGCGCCCCGCCGCCGAGCACACCCGCAACGCCCTCGGCGCGACCCTCACGGAGCTGCGGCGGGCCATGGAGCGGGCGGTCCGCGACCTCGCGGCGGACGATCCCCGCCTCCTGCTGCTCCCCGGGCGTCCGCTCCTGGGTCCGGAGCACCTGGCCGACGGGCTCCACCCGAACGACGAGGGGCACGCCCGGATGGCGCGGGCGGTGGCCGCCGCGCTGCGCACCTCCGGGGCGCTGCCGGCCGGCTGACGGACGGCACGGCGGGGGCCTGGGGGACGACGGAGCCCCCGGGAGCGGTGCTCCCGGGGGCTCTCGCACGGGCGGCGATCAGGCGGCTCCGGCCGTCGGCTCAGCCAGCGCCAGGGGTCGGCTCAGCCGGTGCCGGAGGTCAGCTCCAGCTGGCGTGCAGCGGCTTGCCCTCCGCGTAGCCGGCGGCGGACTGGATGCCCACGACGGCCTTCTCCTCGAACTCGGCGAGCGAGCCCGCACCGGCGTAGGTGCAGGAGGAGCGGACACCGGCGATGATCGAGTCGATCAGGTCCTCGACGCCCGGGCGGGACGGGTCGAGGAACATCCGCGAGGTCGAGATGCCCTCCTCGAAGAGCGCCTTGCGGGCGCGGTCGTAGGAGGACTCGTCGGAGGTCCGGTTGCGGACGGCGCGGGCGGACGCCATGCCGAAGGACTCCTTGTAGGCGCGGCCCTGCGCGTCCGTCTGGAGGTCGCCGGGGGACTCGTAGGTCCCGGCGAACCAGGAGCCGATCATCACGTTGGACGCGCCGGCGGCGAGCGCCATGGCGACGTCGCGCGGGTGCCGGACGCCACCGTCGGCCCAGACGTGCTTGCCGTACTTCTTCGCCTCGGCGGCGCACTCCAGGACGGCCGAGAACTGCGGGCGGCCGACACCGGTCATCATGCGGGTCGTGCACATGGCACCGGGGCCCACGCCGACCTTGATGATGTCGGCACCGGCCTCGATGAGGTCCTTGACGCCCTCGGCGGCGACGATGTTGCCCGCGACGATCGGGACCCGCGGGTCGAGCGCCCGGACCGTCCGGATGGCGGAGATCATCGACTCCTGGTGCCCGTGGGCGGTGTCGATGACGAGCGTGTCGACGCCCGCGTCGAGGAGCAGCTTGGCCTTGCCGGCCACGTCGCCGTTGATGCCGACGGCGGCGGCGATCCGCAGCTTGCCGTCCGCGTCCACGGCCGGGGTGTACAGGGTGGCCCGCAGGGCGCCCTTGCGGGTGAGGATGCCGGCCAGCTTGCCGTCCGCGTCCACGGCGGGGGCGTAGCGGCGGTTGGCGCCGTCGAGGGTGTTGAACGCCTCGCGGGGGTCGATGTCCGCGTCCAGCAGGAGGAGGTCCTTGGACATGACCTCGGAGAGCTGGGTGAAGCGGTCGACGCCCGTCAGGTCGGCGTCGGTGACGACGCCGACGGGGCGGCGGTGCTCGTCGACGACGACACCGGCCTCGTGGGCCCGCTTGGGCAGCAGGGCGAGGGCGTCGGCGACGGTCTGGTGCGGCTCCAGCACGATGGGGGTGTCGAGGACCAGGTGGCGGCCCTTCACCCAGGAGATGACCTCGGTGACGACCTCGATCGGAATGTCCTGGGGGATGACGACGAGGCCGCCCCGGCGGGCGACGGTCTCGGCCATGCGGCGGCCGGCGATCGCGGTCATGTTGGCGACGACCAGCGGGATCGTCGTGCCGGTGCCGTCCGGCGCGGAGAGGTCCACGGCCTGTCGGGAGCCGACGGCCGACCGGCTCGGCACCATGAACACATCGTCGTACGTGAGGTCGTACGGCGGCTTGACGTCATTGAGGAAACGCACGTGCTGACATCCCAGTCGTTCGGATCGGCCCCTAGGCATTTCAGCCAGGGGAAAAAGCACGTAGTTCATTCTCCCACGCCGGGTGCGCGGGACGGTGCGGGCGGATCGTCCGAGCCTTGCGCGGGGGTGCTTGTGCGATCCTCCCAACCACCGAGCGAGAGGAGGACCGCGAGGCCCTGACGACTGGTGCGGGCCGCCGCGGAGAAGACCTCCTGCGCGAGGGCCCAGTCGTCGGGTTCGGCCTCCGCATAAGCGTGCCAGCCGGTCACCACGATCGCCATGGGTGCGCGCAGATCGGCGAGGCAGTCGGCGAGGGCGTCCCAGTTGCGCCCGAACCAGACGGGCAGCGGCAGGGCCCGGACGCAGCGGTCCATGAAGGCGGTCTTCTCCGTGACCCCGTGCAGGTCGAGGACGACGGCGTCATCGAGTGCCATCCGGGACCACCTCCCGGAAGCTCTCGTAGTGGTCGTCGGTGTAGTACCTCTCCCCCGCGCCGCCGGTGACGACGCGGCGGGCCCCGCGGTCCCGCTCCCCGGGGGTGCGGACGGTGTACTCGTGGTAGTAGCCGCGCTTCCGGCGCGGCAGGATCCGCTCGAAGTTGGAGAAGACGGCGCCGTCCCTGGCGTACGGGAAGGGCCCGCCGGCGCGGATCAGCCGGAGGGTCTCGCGCGCCTGGGGCGGCAGCTCCGCCTCGCGCACGGTGGGCAGGCCGGAGGCGCGCGACGCGGTGGCCGAGGGGGCCGGGGCGGCGGCCGTGGCGGTGCGGGACGGGGCGGCGGTGGCGGTGGGCGTGCCCGTCCCGGCGGAGCAGCCGGTGAGGAGCAGGGACAGCCCGGCCAGGAGGGCGAGGCCCAGCCGGACGCAGCGAGCGATCATGCCCCGATGCTGTCACCGCCCGCCGCGAGCCGCCGGGGGACGCGCCCGGGGCGCCCGAAGCCCCGGCCCGGGGCGCCCGAAGCCCCGCCCGGGACGCCCGAAGCCCCGCCCGGGACGCCCGGGCGCCTGGGGACCCACCCGTGGACATCTGGGGCGTCTGGGGACCCGCCCGGGGCGCCGCCCCCGGGTACGCCGGAGGGCGCCGGCCGTGTGCACGGCAGGCGCCCTCCGGTGTCGTCAGCGGACCTCGGTGCCCGTGTCCGGGTCCTTCCGGTCGAGCGCCGGGCGCGTGCCCGGGCTGAACTCGGTGAGCAGGTAGTCGGCGGCCGAGCGGTCGGTGACCAGGCTGGTGACGAGACCGGAGCGGAGCACCGCGCCGATCGCCGCCGCCTTGCGCTGGCCGCCCGCGATGGCGACGACCTCGGGGATCCGGCGCAGCCGGTCCGCCTCGACCGTGATGCACCGCTCGCCCAGGTCCCGCCCGACCCGGCGGCCCTCGGCGTCGAAGAGGTGCGCGGACATCTCGGCGGCCACGCCCAGGGAGGCGTAGTGGGCGCGCTCCTCCTCGGACAGCATGTCGTGGACGGTGGAGATGCCCGGCTCCCAGGAGCCGATGGAGACGCAGGCGACGGTGACCTTGTCGAAGTACTCGAAGGCCCGGGCGATGCCGGTCTGGCTGCGCAGGGCGGCGGCCGTGGCCGGGTCCGGCAGCAGCATGGGCGCGTAGATGGGGTGGGCCTCGCCGCCGGAGACCTGGGCGGCGCGCCGGACCGCCTCGACCGAGCCGCGCTCGGCGGTCCCGGCGTCGTACACCCCGGTGAGCTGCACGACCGTGCAGGGCGGCAGCCGGTCGAGGGCGGCCGCCATGTGGATGGTCGAACGGCCCCAGGCCAGGCCGAGGACGTCGCCCTCGGTGACCAGCTCGCCGAGCAGGTCGGCGGCGACCTCGCCCAGGTTCTCCGGGTCGGGCGACTCGTCGTCCTCCGCCGGGGACTCCACCACGACCGCGTGCCGGAGCCCGTAGCGGGCGCGCAGCGCGTCGGAGCGTTCGGCGTCCAGCTCGGCCGGTACCCGGATCTCGATGCGTACGAGATCCCGCTCCAGAGCGGTCTCCAGGACCCGGGCCACCTTGAAGCGGCTCACGCCGAACTCCTCGGCGATCTGGATCTTGGACTTCCCCTCCAGGTAGAAGCGGCGCGCCATGGCCGCCGCCTGCACCAGCTCCGCGGGGCCCATCCGCAGGGCTGATCGTCCCGCCGACATTCCCGCCACCGCGATCTCCTCACTGCTGTTCACGCACCGCTGTCCACGATCCGTGTTCGTTCACACTCTGGACCCGCTGTTCATCCTGTCAGAAACGGCGGGCCTTGATCAGTCCTGTCGGCGGTCCGTCGGACCGCGTTCACCGGCCGGAGGCTCAGTGGCCACATGCCCACGCGGCACCGGCCGTGGCGGCGTCCGCCTGGGCCCGCAGCGCGGCCACCGCGGCGGCCGGGTCGGCCGCCCCGTAGACCGCCGAGCCCGCCACGAAGACGTCCGCGCCCGCCTCGGCGCAGCGCTCGATGGTGGACTCGGAGACGCCGCCGTCGACCTGGAGCCACAGCTCCAGGCCGTGCTTGGCGATCAGCTCACGGGTCCGGCGGATCTTGGGCAGCATGATGTCGAGGAACGCCTGGCCGCCGAAGCCGGGCTCCACGGTCATGATGAGCAGCATGTCGAGCTCGGGGAGCAGGTCTTCGAAGGGCTCGATGGGGGTGGCCGGCTTGAGCGCCATGGAGGCCCGGGCGCCCTTGGCACGGATCTCCCGGGCGAGCCGCACGGGCGCGGCGGCGGCCTCGACGTGGAAGGTGACCGAGCCGGCGCCGGCCTCGACGTACTGCGGTGCCCAGCGGTCCGGGTCCTCGATCATCAGGTGGCAGTCGAGGGGGGTGTCGGTCGCGCGGCTCAGCGACTCGACGATCGGCACGCCCAGCGTCAGATTGGGCACGAAGTGGTTGTCCATGACGTCGACGTGCAGCCAGTCGGCGCCGCCGACGGCCTTGGCCTCGTCCGCGAGGCGGGCGAAGTCTGCGGAGAGGATGCTGGGATTGATCTGCGCCATGTGCCAAGCCTGCCACGTTCTTGGGGACTTCTTTGCCGCGAACCGGTCCGGGATCGTTCCGGCGCCGGACGTACTGGTACGGACCAGCGGAAACCGTCAGGCGGTCCGGCGGATCAGCGCCAGATACATGGCGTCCGTACCGTGCAGATGCGGCCACAGCTGGACGTCGGGACCGTCGCCGAGCCGGTCGACGCCGGGGAAGAGCGGCCGGGCGTCGATCAGCTCGGCGCCGCCGGTCCGCTTCAGGACGTCGTCCACGACCACCCGGGTCTCCGCGAGGTGCGGCGAGCAGGTCGCGTAGCCGACGACGCCGCCGACACGGACCGCCCGCAGCGCCTCGGTGAGCAGCCCGCGCTGGAGCGGGGCGAACCCGTCCAGGTCCTCGGGGCGGCGGCGCCAGCGGGCCTCCGGGCGGCGGCGCAGGGCGCCGAGCCCGGAGCAGGGCACGTCGACCAGGACCCGGTCGAAGACGCCCTCGCGCCACGGCGGACGGGTGCCGTCGGCGGCGATGACCTGGTACGGGCCGGGGTTGCCGGCCAGCGCGCGCTCGACCAGCCGGGCGCGGTGCGGCTGCTTCTCGGAGGCGAGCAGGGCGGCGCCGCGCTCGGCGGCCAGCGCGCCGAGGAGGGCGGCCTTGCCGCCGGGGCCGGCGCAGCCGTCGAGCCAGCGGGTGTCGGGGCCCTCCAGGGGCGCGTTCGCCAGGGCGATCGCGACGAGCTGGCTGCCCTCGTCCTGGACGCCGGCCCGCCCGTCCCGCACGGCCTCGATGGCACCGGGCTCGCCGCCCTCGGTGAGCCGCAGGGCGTACGGGGACCAGCGCCCCGGCTCCGTCTCGGCGGCGCCGGCCAGTTCCTCGACGGTGGCCCGGCCGGGCCGGGCGACGAGGGTGACCTCGGGCCGCTCGTTGTCGGCCTCCAGGAGCTCCTCGATGCCGGCGCGGCCGCCGCCGAGCGCGTCCCAGAGCGCGGAGACCACCCAGCGGGGGTGGGAGTGCATGACGGCGAGGTGGTCCTCGGCGTCCTTCTCGTACGGCGGGGCGACCTCGGCCAGCCAGGCGCCCATGTCCTGCCGCGTGATCTTCCGCAGGACGGCGTTGACGAACTTCGCGCGGCCCTCGCCCAGCACCACGCGGGCCAGCTCGACCGTGGCGGAGACGGCGGCGTGCGGCGGGATCCGCGTCCCGAGGAGCTGGTGCGCCCCCAGCGACAGCACGTCGAGGACCGGCGGGTCGACCTCGCGCAGCGGCCGGTCCACACAGGCCGCGATGATCGCGTCGTACGTCCCCTGGCGGCGCAGCGTCCCGTAGACCAGCTCGGTCGCGAGCGCCGCGTCCCGGGCCTCGAACCCCTCCTTCTCGCGCGCCTTCCGCAGCAGCGGCGGCAGCACGAGGTTGGCGTACGCGTCCCGCTCGTCGACCGCCCGGAGCACCTCGAAGGCGAGCATCCGCACGGGATCCTTCTTGGGCCGGCGGTGGGGCTTGGGGGGACGGCGACGTGCCTGCTCGCTCAAAGGTGCTCCGCGTGAGGAAAGAGAGGGTCGAACCCTCCCAGCCTACGTCGCCGCCGGAGCACCCCGTCCCCCGCGGACGGCCGCCGGTCAGACGCCCAGCCGCTCCCCCGGGGCGATCCGGACGCCGCGGGCCCAGTCGGCCGCCTTCATCGGCTTCTTTCCCTGGGGCTGCACCCAGAGGAGTTCGACGCCGTACGAGCCGGTGCCCGCGTGGACGTTGTTCTTGCCGGCCGCCAGCTCGCCGGGGGCGAGGTCGGTGCGATCGGGGACGGGGGCGACCTGGATCAGCTTCAGGCGCTCGCCGCGGAAGACCGTCCAGGCGCCGGGGGCCGGGGTGCAGCCGCGGACGACCCGGTCCACGCGCAGGGCGGGGGCGGCGAAGTCGACGTGGGCGTCCTCGACCTCGATCTTGGGCGCGAGGCTGATGCCGTCGGGGGGCTGCGGGACGGCCTTGAGGGTGCCGTCCTCGATGCCGTCCATGGTGGCCGAGAGCAGGCCGGCGCCCGCGAAGGCGAGCCGGGTGAGCAGGTCGCCGCTGGTGTCGGTGGGGCGGATGTCCTCGGTGATCACGCCGTAGACGGGGCCGGAGTCGAGGCCCCGCTCGATCTGGAAGGTGCTGGCGCCGGTGACCTCGTCGCCCGCCATCAGCGCGTGCTGGACGGGGGCCGCGCCGCGCCAGGCCGGGAGGAGGGAGAAGTGCAGGTTGACCCAGCCGTGCGCCGGGATGTCGAGGGCCTTCTGGGGCAGCAGCGCGCCGTAGGCGACGACCGGGCAGCAGTCCGGGGCGATCTCGCGCAGCCGGGCGAGGAAGTCCTCGTCGCGCGGGTGCGCGGGCCGCAGGATCTCGATGCCCTCCTCCTCGGCCCGCTGCGCGACCGGGCTGGCGACCAGCCGCCGGCCGCGGCCCGCGGGCGCGTCCGGCCGGGTGACCACGGCGGCGACCTCGTGGCGGCCGGAGGCGAGCAGGGCGTCCAGGGCGGGGACGGCGACCTCGGGGGTGCCTGCGAAGACGAGCTTCATGGGTGGCGACTGCCTGTCTGTCCGGGGGCGTTACGGGCGACGCACCAGTCTAGGCGGGAGTGACGGAGGGGGCGTACGCGACGGCGAGCGCCCCGCGCATATGCGTGTACGCCCCCGCAGCGTGACCCAACTCCCGGTGGCGCGTTGGTCAAGAGAGATTGACCGTATCGGGCCGCCGTCCCCCTGCGGCCCGCCCTTCCATCGCCGGTTCGAGAGGCTTTCACATGGCCGACCACGCAACCCACGACGCCCAAGCCCGGGCGAGCCTGCACCTGTTGGTGCGGGACATCGAGCGGGTCCGGCGGCAGGTGGACGCACTGCGCACGCTCACGGCCCAGCTGGGCAATGTCTACCGCCCTCGCCGCTCCGGCCCGTCCACGGGCTTCGTCGTCTACGGCCGCGCGCCCGCCCCCACCGTACGGCTCGCCCAGGAGCTCCGCGACAGCGTCGAGACCCTGGTGACCGCCGCCGTCGAGTTCGACCGCTCCCTCGGCTTCTCCTGGGACGCCGTGGGCTCCGCGCTCGGGGTCACCAAGCAGGCCGTCCACCGCCGCTACGGTGCCCGCCGGGCGCCCCAGCAGCCCTCGGCGGAGCCGGAGCGCGCCCCCGATCCGGGCGTGACCCGGACGATCCCGTCGGTGCCGGCGGCCCGTTCGATGCCGCCGCAGCCGACCTCGGGGAGCGCCACCCTCCGCGACGAGCCCCGCTCGCCCGTCTTCCCCAGCCCGCGCAACGGCTGACCTCGCGGAGCCGACGAGCGGCCGCCACCCCCGGGCCGAAGGGGGCGGCGGCCGTCGTCGTGCCCGGGCCGCTCAGCCGATGTCCGGCGGGTCCACCCTGATCCGGACGGTGTCCCCGGTGCCGCGGGCCTGGCGGCTCGCGCGGGCGTGCTTGAGGGCCTGGGCGAGGGCCGCGCCGCTGCCGGGCGGGACCCGGACCAGGGCGCGGTCCCACTGCTCGCCGGGCGGCGGGTCGCCGGGCCTGCGGGCGGCCCCGGGGCGGACGACCGGGAGCGGCACCGGGCCGAGGATCTCCGCGTCCATGGGCAGCGCCGCCGCGCCCAGGAAGGTCGCCACCGACTCGGGCGGCCCGCTGACCGCGGCCATCCGGGAGACCGGCGGGAAGCCCAGCTCGGCGCGCTCCGCCAGCTCCCGCTGGGCGTGCCCGACCGGGTCCCAGCGGACGAGGGCCTGCACGGGCCGGAGCGTCGGCTCGGCGACGACCACGACGGTGCCGCCCTCGGACTGTCCCCGCACCAGCGAGGCCGCGTCCATCCAGCGGCGCAGCGCCTCCTCGCCGGCCCGCAGGTCGGGGCGGCCGAGCAGCGCCCAGCCGTCGAGCAGCAGGGCCGCCGCGTAGCCGCCGTCGGCGACCGGTTCGGCGCCGGGGGTGGAGACGACGAGGGCGGGGCGGTCCGGGACCCGGTCCAGGACGTGGTCGCGGCCTGAGGTCCTTACCGGCACGGCGGGGAAGGCCCGGCCCAGCTCCTCCGCGGTCCTCCGGGCGCCGACCACCTGGGCGCGCAGCCGGGTGGAGCCGCACGCCTCGCAGTGCCAGGCGGGGGCCTCGCGCCCGCACCAGCCGCAGTGCAGCTCGCGCTGGTCGGGGGCCTCCAGCGGCCCGGCGCAGTGCCGGCAGCGGGCGGGCGTCCGGCACTGCTGGCAGGCGAGCCGGGGCACGTACCCCCGCCGGGGCACCTGGATCAGGACCGGTCCGGTGCGCAGCCCGTCCCGGAGGGTCTCCCAGGCGAGCGAGGGCAGCCGCGCGGCCCGGGCGGCCTCGTCCCGCGCGAGGAGGTCGTCGCCGACGGTACGGACGAGGGGCGCGGCCCCGCGGACCTGTTCGCGGCTCGCGGCGAGCGGCCGGGCCCAGCCGGACTCGACGAGCTGGGCGGCCTCCACGGTGCAGCCGGTGGAGCCGAGGAGGAAGGCGCACCGGTCGTGCGCGGCGCGCAGCAGCAGCACGTCGCGGGCGTGCGGCTGCGGGGCGTGCGGGTCGCTGTGGCTGCCGTCGCCGTCGTCCCAGATCACGACGAGGCCCAGGTCCTCGACCGGCGCGAACATGGCGGCGCGGGTGCCGACGACGGCCCGCACCGCTCCGCGCCGGACGGCGAGCCACTGGCCGTACCGCTTCTCGGGCCCGGCCTCGGCGGTGAGCACCGCGTGCCGCCCCTCCCCCAGGACACCGGTCAGCGCCGCGTCCACCCGCCCGACGGCCCGCCCGTCGGGCACGACGACCAGGGCACCGCGCCCGGAGGCGAGGGTGGCGGCGACCGCGCGGGCGATCTCCTCGGCCCAGTGCGGCCCCGGCAGCGCCGTCCAGACGGCCCGGGGCGCTCCGCCGCCCGCCAGCGACTCCAGGAACGCCGCCCCCTGCTCGTACCGCCCCCAGGTGCCCGGCGACGGCTGCGGGGGCGGCGGCAGCGGCGCGGGCGAGGGGCGGCGCTCGGCGGCGGCGCTGCGCGGCGGCACGGCGAGCTGGAGCACGTCGGCGAGGCTGCCCGCGTACCGGTCGGCGACGGCCCGGCAGAGCGCCAGCAGCCCGGGCCCGAGCACCGGCTCCGGCGAGACCACGTCGGCGAGGGCGGCGAGCGGCCCGGAGTAGTCGGAGGCGGCCCGCCGCTCGACGAGGAACCCGTCGATCAGCCGCCCGCCCTCGCGCCGCCCGCCCCGCACCTGCCCGGACCCGGCACCGAACCGCACCCGGACCCGCACGCCCGGCCGGGCGACGGCGTCGAGCTCCTCGGGCACGGCGTAGTCGAAGAACTGGTCGAGGTGGAGCGCCCCCTTGTTCACCACCACCCGGGCGACCGGCAGCTCCTTGGCGAGCGCGGCGTCCCGCCACGTCCGCGGCTTGGCCCGCGGCACCTTCGCCTTCCGCACGGTCTCCCGGATGAGCGCGAGCTGCTCAGGCCCCTCCGCGCCCCCGGCCCCCGCCTCGTGCCCCTTCTCGCTGCTCACAGCCCCATACCTACCAGACGGCTCGGACAGCGGGCGGACGGCGGAAGCCCGGCGCCCCCTGGGGGGTGCCGGGCTTCCGTGGCCGTGCTGCCGCTTACAGGCCGGCGGCCTTCTTCAGGGCGTCGACGCGGTCGGTGCGCTCCCAGGTGAAGTCCGGCAGCTCGCGGCCGAAGTGGCCGTAGGCGGCGGTCTGGGAGTAGATCGGGCGGAGCAGATCGAGGTCGCGGATGATCGCGGCCGGGCGGAGGTCGAAGACCTCGCCGATGGCGTTCTCGATCTTCTCGGTCTCGACGGCGTGGGTGCCGAAGGTCTCGACGAAGAGGCCGACGGGCTCGGCCTTGCCGATCGCGTAGGCGACCTGGACCTCGCAGCGGGAGGCGAGGCCCGCGGCGACCACGTTCTTGGCGACCCAGCGCATGGCGTAGGCGGCCGAGCGGTCGACCTTCGACGGGTCCTTGCCGGAGAAGGCGCCGCCGCCGTGGCGGGCCATGCCGCCGTACGTGTCGATGATGATCTTGCGGCCGGTGAGGCCGGCGTCGCCCATCGGGCCGCCGATCTCGAAGCGGCCGGTCGGGTTGACCAGGAGGCGGTAGCCGTCGGTGTCGAGCTTGATGCCGTCCTCGACGAGCTCCTTCAGGACGTGCTCGACGACGAACTCGCGGATGTCGGGCGCGAGCAGCGAGTCGAGGTCGATGTCCGAGGCGTGCTGCGAGGAGACGACGACCGTGTCGAGGCGGACGGCCTTGTCGCCGTCGTACTCGATGGTGACCTGGGTCTTGCCGTCGGGGCGCAGGTACGGGATGGTCCCGTTCTTGCGGACCTCGGTGAGGCGGCGGGAGAGCCGGTGCGCGAGGTGGATCGGCAGCGGCATCAGCTCGGGGGTCTCGTCCGAGGCGTAGCCGAACATCAGACCCTGGTCGCCGGCGCCCTGCTTGTCCAGCTCGTCCTCGTCGCCCTCGACGCGCTTCTCGTACGCGGTGTCCACGCCCTGCGCGATGTCCGGGGACTGCGACCCGATGGACACCGACACGCCGCAGGAGGCGCCGTCGAAGCCCTTCTTCGAGGAGTCGTACCCGATCTCGAGGATCTTGTTGCGGACGAGGGTGGGGATGTCCGCCCACGCCTTGGTGGTCACCTCTCCGGCGACGTGCACGAGGCCGGTGGTGATCAGCGTCTCGACGGCGACGCGGGAGGTGGGGTCCTCCCGGAGCAGCGCGTCGAGGATGGTGTCGCTGATCTGGTCAGCGATCTTGTCGGGGTGTCCCTCGGTGACGGACTCCGAGGTGAACAGACGACGGGACACAACGCTCCCTGGGGTTGCAGCGGCTGCTGGCTATCTCTTCGCGGACCGGCAGGGGGCTGCGCCCCGCGACGTTCCACGGACAGTCTATCGGGCCAGGTCGGACCTTGGACCAGGTGTCTCGCCTGACGAATACCCGCGGACGGGCGGAATCGGCCTCGCACGGGCCCGGAGGGGGGTGTCCGATGGGGCGCAGATCACTCGCGCCCCGGCGTTTCGCGCGCCCCCGGGCCCGCCGCCGGGTCAGGCGGAGCGCTCCCGCAGGCGGGGCAGGACCAGGTCCCAGACGGTCTCGGCGAGGGCTTCCTTCGGGCCGTACGGGACCGGGGTCTCGGTGCCGTCGGCGGCGAGGACCACGGCCTCGTTCTCCTCCGAGCCGAAGGTCTTGCGCTCGCCGACCTCGTTGACGACGAGGAGGTCGCAGCCCTTGCGGGCGAGCTTGGCGCGCCCGTTGGCGAGGACGTCGTCGGTCTCGGCGGCGAAGCCGACGACGACCTGGCCGGGCAGGGCGCGGCCGGCGGAGAGCTCGGCGAGGATGTCGGGGTTGCGGACCAGCTCGATGGTCGGCGCTCCCCCGTCGTCCGTCTTCTTGATCTTGCCGGTGGCGTAGGCGGCCGGGCGGAAGTCGGCGACGGCGGCGGCCATGACGACCGCGTCGGCGTCGGCGGCGGCCTTGAGGACGGCCTCGCGGAGCTGGAGGGCGGTGCCGGCGTGGACCACGTCGACACCGGCCGGGTCGGGCATGCCGGTGTTGGCCTCGACGAGGGTGACCCGGGCGCCGCGCGCGGCGGCGGCCTTGGCGAGGGCGTACCCCTGCTTGCCGGAGGAGCGGTTGCCCAGGTAGCGGACCGGGTCGAGGGGCTCGCGGGTGCCGCCGGCGCTCACCACGACATGGCGTCCGGCGAGGTCGGGCACGGTGACGCCGCGGGCGAGGATCCTCCGGCAGACCTCGAAGATCTCGCCGGGGTCGGGGAGCCGGCCCTTGCCGGTGTCGACGCCGGTGAGGCGGCCGACGGCGGGCTCGATGACGACGGCGCCGCGGCGGCGGAGCGTGGCCACGTTCTCCTGGGTGGCCGGGTGCTCCCACATCTCCGTGTGCATGGCGGGGGCGAAGACGACCGGACAGCGCGCGGTGAGCAGCGTGTTGGTGAGGAGGTCGTCGGCGAGGCCGTGGGCGGCCTTGGCGAGCATGTCGGCGGTGGCGGGGGCGACCACCACGAGGTCGGCGGCCTGGCCGATGCGGACGTGCGGCACCTCGTGGACGGCGTCCCAGACCTCGGTGGAGACCGGGTTGCCGGAGAGCGCGGACCAGGTGGCGGCGCCGACGAAGTGGAGCGCGGAGTCGGTGGGGACGACGCGGACGTCGTGGCCCGACTCGGTGAGCCGGCGCAGCAGCTCGCACGCCTTGTAGGCGGCGATGCCGCCGCTCACGCCCAGAACGACCTTCGGCTTGGTCACGGCTTCACTCCCCGCGCGCGGACGCGTACTCGGCTGCGTTACGACTCCAGTATCCGAGTCCATGAGACACCACAGGCCCGGCGGAAGGACCGCCGGGCCTGGAGTGACGAACGCAACGCCTACTGAACGGGGCCCTCGATGGCCTCGGAGGTCAGCAGCCCCGCGTTGATCTCGCGCAGGGCGATCGAGAGCGGCTTCTCGTGGACGTGGGTGTCGACGAGGGGACCCACGTACTCCAGCAGGCCCTCACCGAGCTGCGAGTAGTACGCGTTGATCTGACGCGCGCGCTTGGCCGCGTAGATCACGAGGCTGTACTTCGAGTCAGTGGCCTCGAGCAGCTCGTCGATCGGCGGGTTGATGATGCCCTCGGGCGCGGTGATGGAAGAGGACACGCTCTACCTTCCGAAGATGGATAAAAGATCAGACTACGTGCATCAACGTTAGCAGCTCACGCGCGACGTCCTCGACGGAGGTGTTGACGAGCGTGGTGTCGAACTCCGACTCGGCGGCGAGCTCGACCTTGGCGGCGGCCAGACGCCGCTCGATGACCTCAGGAGACTCGGTGCCGCGGCCGGTGAGCCGGCGAACCAGCTCCTCCCAGCTCGGCGGGGCCAGGAAGACCAGCCGGGCGTCGGCCATGGACTCCTTCACCTGGCGCGCGCCCTGGAGCTCGATCTCCAGGAGCACGGGCTCGCCCTTCTCCAGGCGGTCGACGACCGCGCTGCGGGGCGTGCCGTAGCGGTTGCCCGCGAACTCGGCCCACTCGAGGAGCTCGCCGTTGGCGATCAGCTTGTCGAACTCGTCGTCCGAGACGAAGAAGTACTGGACGCCGTGCTTCTCGCCGGGGCGGGGCTTTCGTGTCGTGGCCGACACGGAGAGCCAGACCTCGGGGTGGACCTTGCGCATATGAGCGACGACCGTGCTCTTGCCGACCCCTGAGGGGCCGGAGAGCACGGTCAGCCGCGGACGTACCTCTGCTGCCATGCAGCGATTATTCCAGTATCGCCGGGGTGCCCGGGACGGGTGTCCCGGATCGGGCACCGGACCGGGCGACGGGTCAGGCGGCGGAGCCGCCGAACTCGCGCTCCAGGGAGGCGATCTGGTTGGAGCCGAGACCACGGACGCGACGGCTCTCGGAGATGCCGAGACGCTCCATGATCTGCTTGGCGCGGACCTTGCCGACGCCGGGAAGGGACTCAAGGAGGGCGGAGACCTTCATCTTGCCGATGACGTCGTTCTCCTGGCCCTGCTTGATGACCTCGTGGAGGGAGGCGCCGGAGTGCTTGAGTCGATTCTTGACCTCGGCCCGCTCCCGGCGAGCCGCGGCGGCCTTCTCGAGCGCGGCTGCGCGCTGTTCAGGGGTAAGGGGCGGAAGAGCCACGCCTACGTCACCTCGGATGTCGATCTGTCGGATACGGACCGGTGAGGGACCTGGTCGACCCACACCAGTGGAGCAACGTCCAACGACGTGACCGTTGGGCGCCTGCTCTGCCCCGGAGACTAGCGGCCATGGCCGCTCCAGTCAGCGAGAACAGCGGAAAAGTCCTGGTCAGCCTCGCTCGACCGGGACTTTTCCGGCATAACGACCCGGATTTCTGCCAAGATTTCGTCAAGTGGCACGACGCTGGGCCGTCCGGGGGCCGCCGTCGGCTCCCACCTGCGGGGATGCCGGGGCGGCGGCGGACCCCGGTCAGCCGGCGACGGCCGCCCGGATCTCGTCCGCGTAGCGCGTCGCCGCGTCCCGGAGGGCGGACGCGTCCGGTCCGGCGCGCAGCACGCCCCGGCTGACGTTCGGGACGACGTTGCGGACCGCGTCCCCGAAGACGGCCGGGAGGTCGGCCGGGGTCGCCCCCTGGGCGCCGATGCCCGGGGCGAGCAGCGGGCCGTTGATGTCGAGGTCGAAGGTGGAGAGGTCGCCCAGGGTCGCGCCGACGACCGCGCCGAAGGAGCCCATGGGGGTCTCCCCCGCGTTCTCCTCGGCGAGGTGCGCGAGCATGGTCGCGCCGATCGTCCGGCCGTCCTCACGGACGGCGCGCTGGACCTCGCCGCCCTCCGGGTTGGAGGTCAGCGCGAGGACGAAGAGGCCGGCTCCGGACTCCCGGGCCAGGTCGACGGCCGGCTTCAGGGAGCCGTAGCCGAGGTACGGCGAGACCGTGAGGGCGTCGGAGAAGAGCGGGGAGTCCTTGCGCAGGAACGCCTCGGCGTAGGCCGCCATGGTGGAGCCGATGTCGCCGCGCTTGGCGTCCATGACGACCAGGCCGCCGGCCGCCCGCAGGTCGGCGGTGGCCCGCTCCAGGACGGCGACGCCGCGCGAGCCGAAGCGCTCGAAGAAGGCGGCCTGCGGCTTGAAGACGGCGACGGTGTCCGCCAGCGCCTCGACCACGGTGTACGTGAAGCGCTCCAGGCCCGCGACGTCGTCGGCGAGGCCCCAGGAGTCCAGCAGGGAGGCGTGCGGGTCGATGCCGACGCAGAGGGGGCCGCGCTCGTCCATGGCGGAGCGCAGGCGGGTGCCGAAGGAGAGAGTCACGAGGTGGTGGCCTTTCGGTGATCGGCGCCGACGGCTTCGGCGAGGGTGGCGTACGGGGAGGCGGCGAGGCGCGCGGCGAGGCCCTTGTGGATCGCCCGGGCGTAGAACGGACCCTCGTAGATGAAGGCGCTGTAGCCCTGGATCAGGGTGGCGCCGGCGAGGATGCGCTGCCAGGCGTCCTCGGCGTTCTCGATGCCGCCGACGCCCACCAGGACGATCCGGTCCCCCACGCGCGCGTAGAGGCGGCTCAGGACCTCCAGGGAGCGCTCCTTGAGCGGGGCGCCGGAGAGGCCGCCGGTCTCCTGGACGAGGGCCGGGGCGGAGGAGAGGCCCAGGCCCTCGCGGGCGATGGTGGTGTTGGTGGCGATGATGCCGTCCAGACCGAGTTCGACGGCGAGGTCGGCGACGGCGTCCACGTCCTCGTCGGCGAGGTCGGGGGCGATCTTCACCAGGAGCGGGACGCGGCGGTCGGTGACCGTGCGTTCGGCGGCCTCGCGGACGGCGGTGAGCAGCGGGCGCAGCGACTCGGTGGCCTGGAGGTTGCGCAGGCCGGGGGTGTTCGGCGAGGAGACGTTGACGACGAGGTAGTCGGCGTGGGCGGCGAGGCGCTCGGTGGACTTCACGTAGTCGGCGGCCGCGTCGGCCTCCTCGACCACCTTGGTCTTGCCGATGTTGACGCCGACGACGGTCCTGAAGACCGGCACGCGCGCGTGGAGGCGGGCGGCGACGGCCGCGGAGCCCTCGTTGTTGAAGCCCATGCGGTTGATCAGCGCCCGGTCCGGGACGAGGCGGAAGAGCCGCTTCCTGGGGTTGCCGGGCTGGGCCTCGCCGGTCACGGTGCCGATCTCGACGTGGTCGAAGCCGAGCATGGCCATGCCGTCGATGGCGACGGCGTTCTTGTCGAAGCCGGCGGCGAGGCCGAAGGGGCCGTGCATCCGGAGGCCCAGGGCCTCGGTGCGCAGCTCCTTGTACCGGGGCGCGAGGACGGCGGCGACGAAGGTGCGCAGGACGGGGGTGCGGGCCGCGAGCCGGATCCAGCGGAAGGCGAGGTAGTGGGCCTTCTCGGGGTCCATGCGCTTGAAGACGAGCTGGAAGAAGAGCTTGTACATGGTGGTGTCCTCATGAAGAGGGGGACACCGTTTCCGGTGTCCCCCTCGATGGCTGCTAGTCGCGGGCCGCGGTCAGGTGTTCGGCGTGTTCCTGGAGGGAACGGACGCCGACGTCGCCGTGGTTGAGGGCGTCGATGCCCTGGACGGCCGCGGCGAGCGCCTGCACCGTGGTGAGGCACGGGACGCCGCGGGACACCGCCGCCGTACGGATCTCGTAGCCGTCGAGACGGCCGCCGGTGCCGTACGGGGTGTTGACGATCAGGTCGACCTGGCCGTCGTGGATCAGCTGGACGATCGTCTTCTCGCCGTTCGGCCCCTCGCCCTCGCTGAGCTTGCGCACGACGGTGGCGTTGATGCCGTTGCGCTTGAGGACCTCGGCGGTGCCGGAGGTGGCGAGCAGCTCGAAGCCGTGGGCGACCAGCTCGCGCGCCGGGAAGATCATCGAGCGCTTGTCGCGGTTGGCGACCGAGATGAAGGCGCGGCCCTTGGTGGGCAGCGGGCCGTAGGCGCCGGCCTGCGACTTGGCGTAGGCGGTGCCGAAGACGGCGTCGATGCCCATGACCTCGCCGGTGGAGCGCATCTCCGGGCCGAGGACGGTGTCCACGCCGCGGCCGTGCACGTCGCGGAAGCGCGACCACGGCATCACGGCCTCCTTGACGGAGATCGGCGCGTCGAGCGGCAGGGTGCCGCCGTCGCCGGTCCTCGGCAGCAGGCCCTCGGCGCGCAGCTCGGCGATGGTCGCGCCCAGCGAGATGCGGGCGGCGGCCTTGGCGAGCGGCACGGCGGTGGCCTTGGAGGTGAAGGGCACGGTCCGGGAGGCGCGCGGGTTCGCCTCCAGCACGTACAGAATGTCGCCGGCCATGGCGAACTGGATGTTGATCAGGCCGCGGACGCCGACGCCCTTGGCGATGGCCTCGGTGGAGGCGCGCAGCCGCTTGATGTCGAACCCGCCGAGGGTGATCGGGGGCAGGGCGCAGGCCGAGTCGCCGGAGTGGATGCCGGCCTCCTCGATGTGCTCCATGACGCCGCCGAGGTAGAGCTCGGTGCCGTCGTAGAGGGCGTCGACGTCGATCTCGATCGCGTCGTCGAGGAAGCGGTCGACCAGGACCGGCCGGGTGGGGCTGATCTCGGTGGACTCGGCGATGTACGACTCCAGGCGCGCCTCGTCGTAGACGATCTCCATGCCGCGGCCGCCGAGCACGTACGAGGGGCGGACCAGGACCGGGTAGCCGATCTCGTCGGCGATCTTCTTGGCGCCGGCGAAGGTGGTGGCGGTGCCGTGCTTGGGGGCCGGCAGTCCGGCCTCCTCCAGGACGCGGCCGAAGGCGCCGCGGTCCTCGGCGGCGTGGATGGCCTCCGGGGAGGTGCCGACGACCGGCACGCCGTTGTCCTTGAGGGCCTGGGAGAGGCCGAGCGGGGTCTGGCCGCCGAGCTGGACGACCACGCCGGCGATCGGGCCCGCGAGGGACTCGGCGTGGACGATCTCCAGGACGTCCTCCAGGGTGAGCGGCTCGAAGTAGAGCCGGTCGGAGGTGTCGTAGTCGGTGGAGACGGTCTCGGGGTTGCAGTTGACCATCACGGTCTCGTAGCCGGCGTCGCTCAGGGCGAAGGAGGCGTGGACGCAGGAGTAGTCGAACTCGATGCCCTGGCCGATGCGGTTCGGGCCGGAGCCGAGGATGATCACGGCGGGCTTCTCGCGCGGCGCGACCTCGGACTCCTCGTCGTAGGAGGAGTAGAAGTACGGCGTCCTCGCGGCGAACTCGGCGGCGCAGGTGTCGACCGTCTTGTAGACCGGGCGGACGCCGAGGGCGTGCCGGACCTCGCGGACGACGTCCTCGCGCAGGCCGCGGATCTCGGCGATCTGGGCGTCGGAGAAGCCGTGGCGCTTGGCCTCGGCCAGGAGCCCGGGCTCCAGCTTCTCGGCGCCGGCGAGCTCGTCGGCGAGCTCCTTGATCAGGAAGAGCTGGTCGACGAACCACGGGTCGATCCTCGTGGCGTCGAAGACCTCCTCGGGGGTGGCGCCGGCGCGGATCGCCTGCATGACGGTGTTGATGCGGCCGTCGGTCGGGCGGACCGCCTCGCGCAGGAGCTCGGCCTTGTCGCCGGGCTCGCCGGTGAAGGCGAACTGCGAGCCCTTCTTCTCCAGGGAGCGCAGGGCCTTCTGGAGGGCCTCGGGGAAGTTCCGGCCGATGGCCATGGCCTCGCCGACCGACTTCATGGTCGTGGTCAGCGTGGAGTCGGCGGAGGGGAACTTCTCGAAGGCGAAGCGCGGGGCCTTGACGACGACGTAGTCGAGCGTGGGCTCGAAGGACGCCGGGGTCTTCTCCGTGATGTCGTTCGGGATCTCGTCCAGCGTGTAGCCGACGGCGAGCCGGGCGGCGATCTTGGCGATCGGGAAGCCGGTGGCCTTGGAGGCGAGGGCCGAGGAGCGGGAGACGCGCGGGTTCATCTCGATGACGATGATCCGGCCGTCGACCGGGTCGACCGCGAACTGGATGTTGCAGCCGCCGGTGTCGACGCCGACCTCGCGGATGATCGCGATGCCGATGTCGCGGAGCCGCTGGTACTCGCGGTCGGTCAGCGTCATCGCCGGGGCGACGGTGATGGAGTCGCCGGTGTGGACGCCCATCGGGTCGAAGTTCTCGATGGAGCAGACGACCACGACGTTGTCGTGCTTGTCGCGCATGAGCTCCAGCTCGTACTCCTTCCAGCCGAGGATGGACTCCTCCAGGAGCACCTCGGTGGTCGGGGAGAGCGTGAGGCCCTGGCCGGCGATGCGGCGCAGCTCCTCCTCGTCGTGGGCGAAGCCGGAGCCGGCGCCGCCCATGGTGAAGGAGGGGCGGACGACGACGGGGTAGCCGCCGAGCGTGTCGACGCCCTGGAGGACGTCCTCCATGGAGTGACAGATGACCGAGCGGGCGGACTCGCCGTAGCCGATCTTGCCCTTGACGGCCTCGACGACGCCCTTGAAGAGGTCGCGGTCCTCGCCCTTGTGGATGGCCTCGACGTTGGCGCCGATGAGCTCGACGCCGTACTTCTCCAGGACTCCCTGCTCGTGCATGGAGATCGCGGTGTTGAGCGCGGTCTGGCCGCCGAGGGTGGGCAGGAGGGCGTCGGGGCGCTCCTTGGCGATGATCTTCTCGACGAACTCGGGGGTGATCGGCTCGACGTAGGTGGCGTCGGCGATCTCCGGGTCGGTCATGATCGTGGCCGGGTTGGAGTTGACCAGGATGACGCGCAGGCCCTCGGACTTGAGGACCCGGCACGCCTGGGTGCCGGAGTAGTCGAACTCGGCGGCCTGGCCGATGACGATCGGGCCGGAGCCGATGACCAGGACGGACTGGATATCGGTGCGCTTAGGCACGCTCGGCCTCCATGAGGGTCACGAAGCGGTCGAAGAGGTACGCGGCGTCGTGCGGGCCCGCGGCCGCCTCGGGGTGGTACTGGACGGAGAAGGCCGGCTGGTCGAGCAGCTGGAGGCCCTCCACGACGTTGTCGTTCAGGCAGACGTGCGAGACCTCGGCGCGGCCGAAGGGGGTCTCGGAGACCTTGTCCAGGGGCGCGTCGACGGCGAAGCCGTGGTTGTGCGCGGTGACCTCGACCTTGCCGGTCGTACGGTCCTGGACGGGCTGGTTGATGCCCCGGTGGCCGTACTTCAGCTTGTAGGTGCCGAAGCCGAGCGCGCGGCCGAGGATCTGGTTGCCGAAGCAGATGCCGAAGAGCGGGGTCTTCCGCTCCAGGACGGCGGTCATGAGCGCGACCGGGCCGTCGGCGGTGGCCGGGTCGCCCGGACCGTTGGAGAAGAAGACGCCGTCGGGGGCGACCGCGTACACGTCCTCGATCGTGGCGGTGGCGGGCAGCACGTGGACCTCGATGCCGCGCTCGGCCATCCGGTGCGGGGTCATGCCCTTGATGCCGAGGTCGATCGCGGCGACGGTGAACTTCTTGTCGCCGATCGCGGGGACGACGTACGGCTCCTTGGTGGCGACCTCCTCGTAGAGGCTGGCGCCCTTCATCTGGGGCTGCGCCTGGACGCGGGCGACCAGCTCGGCCTCGGGGGCCAGGGCCTCGCCGGAGAAGACGCCGGCGCGCATGGAGCCGCGCTCGCGCAGGTGGCGGGTGAGGGCGCGGGTGTCGATGCCGGAGATGCCGACGACGCCCTGGGCGACCAGCTCGTCGTCGAGGCTGCGCTTGGCGCGCCAGTTCGACGGGATGCGGGCGGGGTCGCGGACCACGTAGCCGGAGACCCAGATGCGGCTGGACTCGTCGTCCTCGTCGTTCCAGCCGGTGTTGCCGATCTGGGGGGCGGTCGCCACGACGATCTGGCGGTCGTACGACGGGTCGGTGAGGGTCTCCTGGTAGCCGGTCATGCCGGTGGAGAACACGGCCTCGCCGAAGGTCTCCCCCACGGCCCCGTAGGCGCGGCCGCGGAAGGTGCGGCCGTCCTCCAGGACGAGTACGGCGGGAGCCTGGGCTCCCCTTGTGGAGGTCGTCATCGTGCGATGCCTTCCGTCGTGTTGATCATGGAGTTGATGGTCTCGACCCAGGCCGTGTGGACGGCCGCCCGGTCGGAGCGGAAGCCGGAGTCGAGGAGGGTGCCGCCGTGCTCCCAGGTGACGACCAGGAGCCCGCCCTCGGCGAGGACCTTGCCGGCGATGCCCTTGTCGAGGCGGGCCTCGCGCAGGGCGGCGGCGGGGATCAGGAAGTCGTTCGCCCCGGGGCGGACGACCGAGATCCCGGCGTCGGTGAGCGTGAGCTCGGCGCGGCTGCGGGTGCCCAGACCGTGGGCGACGATCCGGTCGAGCCACTGCCCGGCGGTGGTGGAGCCGTGGTAGCGGCCGACCATCGACAGCTTGGCCTCACCGGCCGTCTCCGGCACCTCGGGGAGGGCGGGCAGGTCCGACTGGAGGCTGCCGCGCCACTTCCAGCCCTGGCGCATGAGCCAGTAGACGAGGACGACGAAGAGCAGGAGTCCGACGACCCAGCCGATGCGGCCGGCCCATTCGGTCACTTCCGCCGACTTCTGCTCCGCGGCGAGGGCCGCGCTTGCGATGTGGTGTGTCACGCCAACTTCCCGTCCATGACCGTTGCCCGGCCCCGCAGGAAGGTGTGGGTGACGCGACCCGGCAGCTCACGGCCCTCGTAGGGGGTGTTGCGGCTGCGGGAGGCGAAGTCCGCGGGGTCCACGGTCCCACGGTAAGCCGGATCGACCAGGACCAGGTTCGCGGGCTCACCAGCCGAGACGGGTCGTCCATGGCCGGTGGCGCGGCCGATGCGGGCCGGGGCGGCGGACATCCGGTCGGCGACGCCGGCCCAGTCGAGGAGGCCGGTCTCCACCATCGTCTGCTGGACGACGGAGAGCGCGGTCTCCAGGCCGACCATGCCCATGGCGGCGGCGGCCCACTCGCAGTCCTTGTCCTCGTGCGGGTGCGGGGCGTGGTCGGTGGCGACGATGTCGATCGTGCCGTCGGCCAGGGCCTCGCGCAGCGCCATCACGTCGCGCTCGGTGCGCAGCGGCGGGTTGACCTTGTAGACCGGGTCGTACGTGCGGACCATCTCGTCCGTGAGGAGGAGGTGGTGCGGGGTGACCTCGGCGGTGACGTCGATGCCGCGGGACTTGGCCCAGCGGACGATCTCGACGGAGCCGGCGGTGGAGAGGTGGCAGATGTGGACGCGGGAGCCGACGTGCTCGGCGAGGAGGACGTCGCGGGCGATGATCGACTCCTCGGCGACGGCCGGCCAGCCGCCCAGGCCGAGCTCGGCGGAGACGACGCCCTCGTTCATCTGGGCGCCCTCGGTGAGGCGGGGCTCCTGGGCGTGCTGGGCGACGACGCCGCCGAACGCCTTCACGTACTCCAGGGCGCGGCGCATGATCACGGCGTCGTCGACGCACTTGCCGTCGTCGGAGAAGACGGTGACGCCGGCGGCGGAGTCGTGCATGGCGCCGAGCTCGGCGAGCTTCTTGCCCTCCAGGCCGACGGTGACGGCGCCGATGGGCTGCACGTCGCAGTAGCCGGCCTCCTTGCCGAGCCGGTAGACCTGCTCGACGACGCCGGCGGTGTCGGCGACGGGGTGGGTGTTGGCCATGGCGAAGACCGCGGTGTAGCCGCCGGAGGCGGCGGCGCGGGTGCCGGTGAGGACGGTCTCGGAGTCCTCGCGGCCGGGCTCGCGCAGGTGGGTGTGGAGGTCGACGAGGCCGGGGAGGAGGATCTGGCCGTCGGCCTCGATCACGGTCGCGCCCTCGGCGGAGAGGCCGGTCCCGACCTCCGCGACGGTCTCGCCGTCGATGAGGACGTCCTGCGGCTCGCCGCCCAGCACCTTCGCACCACGGATAAGGATCTTGCTCATCTTTACTTGCTCTCCTCGGTACGGGTGGTGGCGGGGGCGACGGCGGGCTCGGAGCCGCCGAGCAGCAGGTAGAGGACGGCCATCCGGACGGAGACGCCGTTGGCGACCTGCTCGACGACCGTGCAGCGGTCGGAGTCGGCCACCTCGGCGGTGATCTCCATGCCGCGGACCATGGGGCCGGGGTGCATGACGATGGCGTGCTCGGGCATCTTCGCCATCCGCTCGCCGTCGAGCCCGTAGCGGCGCGAGTACTCGCGCTCGGTCGGGAAGAAGGCGGCGTTCATCCGCTCGCGCTGCACACGCAGCATCATCACCGCGTCGGACTTCGGCAGCACGCTGTCGAGGTCGTACGAGACCTCGCAGGGCCAGGTCTCGACGCCGACGGGGACGAGGGTCGGCGGGGCCACCAGGGTGACCTCGGCGCCGAGGGTGTGCAGCAGGTCGACGTTGGAGCGGGCGACCCGGCTGTGCAGGACGTCGCCGACGAGCGTGATCCGCCGGCCGGCCAGGTCCTTGCCGAGACCGGCGTCGCGGCCGACGAGGCGGCGGCGCATGGTGAAGGCGTCCAGGAGGGCCTGGGTGGGGTGCTGGTGGGTGCCGTCGCCCGCGTTGATGACGGGGGCGTCGATCCAGCCGGAGGTGGCGAGGCGGAAGGGGGCGCCGGAGGCGCTGTGCCGGATGACGACGGCGTCGACGCCCATCGCCTCCAGGGTCTGCGCGGTGTCCTTCAGCGACTCGCCCTTGGAGACGCTGGAGCCCTTGGCCGCGAAGTTGATGACGTCGGCGGAGAGGCGCTTCTCGGCGGCCTCGAACGAGATCCGGGTCCGGGTGGAGTCCTCGAAGAACAGGTTGCAGATGGTCCGGCCGCGGAGGGTCGGCAGTTTCTTGATGGGCCGGTCGGCCACCCGGGCCATTTCCTCGGCGGTGTCGAGGATCAGGACGGCGTCGTCGCGGGTGAGGTCGGCGGCCGAGATGAGGTGACGCATCATCGGGGTTTCTCTCCGGGGTGGGGAGGCATGAGGGCATGCGGGGGCACACGGAGGTGCCGTGGTCCCGCGGGGTGGCCTGTCCGGCTAGGCGGACTTGCCGCCGAGCAGCACGGTGTCGCGACCGTCCTCCTCGGCGAGCTGGACCTTGACCGTCTCCCGCAGCGACGTGGGGAGGTTCTTGCCGACGTAGTCGGCGCGGATCGGCAGCTCGCGGTGGCCGCGGTCGACGAGGACGGCGAGCTGGACCGCGCGGGGGCGGCCGATGTCGCCGAGGGCGTCGAGGGCGGCGCGGATGGTGCGGCCGGAGAAGAGGACGTCGTCGACGAGGACGACGAGGCGGCCGTCGACGCCTTCCGCGGGGATGTCGGTGCGGCCGATGGCACGCGCCGGCTTCATCCGCAGGTCGTCGCGGTACATGGTGATGTCGAGGGAACCGACCGGGACCTCGGTGCCGGTGATCGATTCGAGCTTCTCGGCCAGCCGGCGGGCGAGGAAGACGCCGCGGGTGGGGATGCCGAGGAGGACCACGTCGTCGGCGCCCTTGGCGCGTTCGACGATCTCGTGGGCGATCCGGGTCAGGACCCGGGCGATGTCGGGGGCCTCCAGTACGGGCCGCGCCTCATCGGTGTGCGCTTGCGTGTCCATGAAAAACGGACCTCCTTCTCCGCCTCACGGGACGGCTCTTAAAGGACGTCGGATGTACGGCGTCCACTTTAGCAGGGGGACTCGTACGGGCTTTCCCCGGTCCTCCCCTCCCCCGCTCCGACCTGCGGCGGACCGTCCCCCGGGAGGGGGTGGCGAGCCCCTTTCGGCTTGACGGGAAAGAGTAACGCTGCGTAACCTCACAGTGAGTTACCAGCCGCGCGGCGCAGCCGCATGTCGTCACAGCGTCCGGGAGCGTTATGTCCAGCGAATACGCAAAGCAGCTCGGGGCCAAACTCCGCGCCATCCGCACCCAGCAGGGCCTGTCCCTCCACGGCGTGGAGGAGAAGTCCCAGGGCCGCTGGAAGGCCGTCGTGGTCGGCTCGTACGAGCGCGGCGACCGCGCCGTGACCGTGCAGCGCCTCGCCGAGCTGGCGGACTTCTACGGCGTGCCGGTGCAGGAGCTGCTGCCCGGTACGACCCCCGGCGGTGCCGCCGAGCCCCCGCCGAAGCTGGTCCTGGACCTGGAGCGCCTCGCCCACGTCCCGCAGGAGAAGGCGGGCCCCCTCCAGCGCTACGCCGCGACGATCCAGTCGCAGCGCGGCGACTACAACGGCAAGGTGCTGTCGATCCGCCAGGACGACCTGCGCACCCTGGCCGTCATCTACGACCAGTCCCCCTCGGTCCTGACCGAGCAGCTCATCAGCTGGGGCGTGCTGGACGCGGACGCGCGCCGCGCGGTCGCCCACGAGGAGAACTGACCTCCTCCGATCTCCGCATTGCAGAAACGTGCCGCCGGGCCCGTGGACGTCATCCGACGCCACGGGCCCGGCGCTTTTCCGCCTCCTCCACCCCTCCCCTCACCCGTTCGGCGGAACACGGGGAGAACGTGAGGAGAAGCACGCGCGGACACGCGAAGGGGCCCGCGGCACCGAGGTGCCGCGGGCCCCTTCGACGGGCCGTACGGGGACTAGGCGTCCACGTCCCGGCGCAGCCGGGGCTTCAGGTCCTTGAAGCGCCCGAGGAGACCGTTGACGAAGGACGGGGAGTCGTCCGTGGAGAACTCCTTGGCGAGCTGCACCGCCTCGTCGATCGCCACCGCGTCGGGGGTGCCGTCCTCCCAGATCAGCTCGTACGCGCCGAGGCGCACGATGCTGCGGTCGGCGGCCGGCATCCGGTCGAGGTCCCAGTCCACCGCGTAGGTGGCGATGAGTTCGTCGATCCGGGCGACGTACCGCGCGTACCCCTCGACCAGCTGCATGGTGAAGTCACCGACCGCGGGCTGGCGCTCGTCGGCACGGTGGAGCCGGATCTGGTCCGCGAGGACCTCCTGCACCGAAGTGCCGCGCTGGTCGGCCTCGAACAGGATCTGGAAGGCCCGCCTGCGGGCCTTGCTCCGGGCGGCCACGGTTAGCTGTTCACCCGGCCGAGGTAGTCGCTGGTGCGGGTGTCGACCTTGACCTTCTCACCGGTGGTGATGAAGAGCGGGACCTGGATCTCGTGGCCGGTCTCCAGCTTGGCGGGCTTGGTGCCACCGGTGGAGCGGTCGCCCTGGACGCCCGGCTCGGTCTCGGCGATGACCAGCTCGACGGCGGCCGGGAGCTCGACGTAGAGCACGGAGCCCTCGTTCTGCGCGACCAGGGCGGTGAAGCCCTCGATGAGGAAGTTGGCGGCGTCGCCCACGACCTTGCGGTCGATGTGGAGCTGGTCGTAGGTGTCCAGGTCCATGAAGACGAAGTAGTCGCCGTCCATGTAGGAGAACTGCATGTCGCGCTTGTCGACGTTCGCGGTCTCCACCTTCACGCCGGCGTTGAAGGTCTTGTCGACGACCTTGCCGGACAGCACGTTCTTGAGCTTGGTGCGCACGAAGGCCGGGCCCTTGCCGGGCTTGACGTGCTGGAACTCGACGACGGACCAGAGCTGGCCCCCGTCGAGCTTGAGCACCATGCCGTTCTTGAGGTCGTTCGTGGAAGCCACGGTTGCGGAATCTCCTGGACTGACGTGGACCGGGGAGCCGGAATCCCGCCTAGAGGGCGAGCAGCTCCTTGGTCGTGATGGTGAGTAGCTCGGGTCCGCCGTCCGCCTCCTGGCGCACGACGAGCGTGTCATCGATCCGGACCCCGCCCCGGCCCGGGAGGTGGACCCCCGGTTCGACGGTGACCGGCACACAAGCGTCCAGTTTACCCATGGCCGAGGGGGACAACTGCGGGTCCTCGTCGATTTCGAGCCCCACACCGTGTCCGGTGAGGGGTACGGCGGTCGCCGCGTGCCCCGCCGCGTCCAGGATCTGGCGTGCCGCGCGGTCCACGTCACGGTACCCGGCGCCCGGCACGAGGGACTCCCGGCCGGCCCTCTGGGCGGCGAAGACGAGCTCGTACAGCTCGATCTGCCAGTCGGCCGGCGCGGTGCCGATGACGAAGGTCCGGCCGATCTCGCAGCGGTAGCCGCGGTAGTCCGCGCCGAGGCAGACCGACAGGAAGTCGCCCTCCTCGACCCGGCGGTCGGTGGGGCGGTGGCCGCGCCGCCCGGAGTGGGGGCCGGTGGCGACGGAGGTCGGGAAGGCGGCTCCGTCGGCGCCGTGGTCGACGAGCCGCCGCTCCAGTTCGAGGGCGAGGTGGCGTTCGGTGCGGCCGACGAGGATCGACTCCAGGAGTTCCCCGAGGGCCTGGTCGGCGATCTCGGCGGCGATCCGCAGGCAGGCGATCTCGTCCTCGTCCTTGACCACCCGCAGCTGTTCGACGGCGCAGGCCAGGTCGGCGAGGCGCAGCCCGGGGGCGGCGGCACCGAGGCTGCGGTGACGGGCCACCGTCAGGTCGTGCTCCTCGACGGCGAGCCCGTCGGCGCCGGACCGGCGCGCCAGCTCGGCGGCGGCGACGGCGGGATCCCCGCCGCCGAGCGGGAGCTGTTGCTGCCGGAGCAGTTCGTCCAGCCGCCCGTCGAGGGGCTCGCCCTCGCTCGCGGCGGGCCGGATCAGCACGTCGGCGCCGGGCTCAGGGCCGACCATCAGGACGGCTCCGGGCGGGGCGCCGCCGGCGAGATAGCGGACGTTGGCGGGGCGGGACACCAGGGCCGCCGCGCTGCCCGCTGCCGCGACCCGGTCGCGCAGTCTGACCCGGCGGTCCGCATACACCTGTGACATGTCTTCGAGCCTACGAGCGCGGCACCGCCCCGGCCTGTCGGCGGCGTCCGACCGGGGAACGCCCGCCGGTTCAGCCGGCCGGCGGCGCGGCTATCGCCCGGGCCAGGGCCTCGTCGAGGAGGCGTGCGGTGGCCTCCACGTCGAGCGCGGAGTTGTCGATGATCGGCAGGCCGGAGCCGTACCAGCCGGCCATCCGGCCGTGGATCGCGGCGACCTCCTCGTCGGAGAGCCGCCGGTTGCCGGAGCGCTGGGCGTTGCGCTCCAGGACGACCTCCAGGCCGGGCAGGAGGACCACCGGCAGCAGGCCGGGGCCGACGTGCCGCTTCCAGCCGCCGAGGCCGACGACGGGCCGGTCGGGGAAGACGGCGTCGTCGAGGATGCAGGAGATGCCGTTGGCGAGGAAGTTGCGGGCGGCGAAGCCGCAGGTGCGGCGGGCCAGCCGGTACTGCGCCTCGGAGTGGTCGTTCCACCCCGACTGCGGGTCGGCGAAGCCGGAGCAGACCCATTCGCGTACGTCGTCGAGGCTGATGTGGGCGGTGGGAACGGGCCGGCGGCGCGCCCAGTGCCGGGCCACCGTCGTCTTGCCCGCGCCGGCCGGTCCGATGAGGAGGACGGCGAGGGTCGCGGTGCCGGTGCCGGACCCCTGCTCGTAGAGCGGCATCGGGGGGGCCAGCGGCACGGCGCCGGTGAGGTGCGGGGACAGGGCCGCGGGCGCGGGCGGCGGTACGGCTCCGGGGGCGGTGCCCCAGCCCGCGCCGCCGGGTCCCTGGGCGGGGGGCGGCGGGCCGGGCTGGACGGCCGGGTGCACGCCGAGCCGCCCGCCGGGCGCGCCGGACGGCGGCGCCGGGTAGGGCGCGGCCTGCGGGGGCGGGGGTACGGGGCCATGACCACCGGCCGGGGCCGGGCCGGGCACCCGGCCCGGCTGCTCGGGCTGTGGCAGCGGTCCCCCCACTGCGTGCTGCATCCGGTGCCACTCCGTCTCGTCGGCCTGGTGCGTCGGTGTGGGCGGCCGGTCCGGTGCCGCGGTCGGCCCCGCTCCGGTCGCCCGGGGATGCCAAAACGTTACCGCCCCGTCCCCCCGCTCGGGGAACGGGCGGGACCCTACCGAAAGTGCCCGGCCCGCCCGGACCCGGGCGTCCCGAAGGGGGCGGTCGCCGGGTGGCGGCCGCCCCGGGGTCCGGGGGCCCGCTCAGACCCGCTGGTCGAGCTCCTCGGCGAGGGCGCGCAGGGCGAGCCGGTACGAGCCGATGCCGAAGCCGGCGACGGTGCCGGTCGCCACCGCGGCCACCACCGAGGTGTGCCGGAACTCCTCGCGGGTGTACGGGTTCGAGATGTGCACCTCGATCAGCGGGGCGGTGCGCTGCGCGGCCGCGTCCCGCATCCCGTACGAGTAGTGCGTGAACGCACCGGGGTTGAGCACGACCGGCACGCGTCCGTCGGCGGCCTCGTGCAGCCAGCGGATCATCTCCCCCTCGTCGTTGGTCTCGCGGACCTCGACGTCGAAGCCGAGCGTCGCGCCGAGCTCCCGGCAGGACTCGACGAGTCCCTTGTAGGAGGTGGCGCCGTAGATGTCGGGCTCGCGCGAGCCCAGCCGGCCGAGGTTCGGCCCGTTCAGCACCAGGACGCGGCGCGGCGCGCTCATGCCGAGAGCTCCCCGTAGGCGGCGATGAGGACGGACGGGTCCGGGCCCTCCAGGACGGACGGCTTGGCGAGCCCGTCGAGGACGATGAAGCGCAGCAGGTCGCCGCGGGACTTCTTGTCCACCTTCATCGTCTCCAGGAGCTTGGGCCACTGGTCGCCGCGGTAGGTGAGCGGCAGGCCGACGGACTCCAGGACGGCGCGGTGCCGGTCGGCGGTGGCGTCGTCGAGGCGGCCGGCGAGCCGGCCCAGCTCGGCGGCGAAGACCATGCCGACGGAGACAGCGGCGCCGTGGCGCCACTTGTACCGCTCGTTCTTCTCGATGGCGTGCGCGAGGGTGTGCCCGTAGTTGAGGATCTCGCGGCGGCCGGACTCCTTCAGGTCGCCGGAGACCACGTCGGCCTTGACCTGGATGGAGCGGACGATCAGCTCGGCGGTGTGCGGGCCGGCGGGCGTACGGGCCGCCTGCGGGTCCTCCTCGATGAGGTCGAGGATCACCGGGTCGGCGATGAAGCCGGTCTTGATGATCTCGGCGAGGCCGCTGACGAAGTCGTGCACGGGCAGCGAGTCCAGCGCGGCGAGGTCGCACAGGACGCCGGCCGGCGGGTGGAAGGCGCCGACGAGGTTCTTGCCCTCGGCGGTGTTGATGCCGGTCTTGCCGCCGACGGCCGCGTCGACCATGCCGAGGACGGTGGTCGGCACGGCGACCCAGCGGACGCCCCGCAGCCAGGTCGCGGCGACGAAGCCGGCCAGGTCGGTGGTGGCGCCGCCGCCGACGCCGACGATGACGTCGGTGCGGGTGAAGCCGGTCTGGCCGAGCGCCTTCCAGCAGTAGGCGGCGACCTCGGCGGTCTTCGCCTCCTCGGCGTTCGGCACCTGGATGGCGACGGCCTCGTACCCCTGCTCCGCGAGGTCCTCGCGGAGCGCCTCACCGGTCCCGGCGAGCGCCTCGGGGTGGATGACGGCGACGCGCTTGGCCCGGTCGCCGATGAGGGCGGGCAGTTCGCCGAGCAGCTGCCGGCCGACCAGCACCTCGTACGGATCGGTGCCCGCGCTTCCGCCGACGTGGATGCGGGTCACTTCCTGGTCCGTGGTCATGCGTCCTTCAGCTCCAGTGCGTCGAGGATCGCCTCGGCGACCTCTTCGGGGGTGCGCGCGTCGGTGGCGACCACGACGCGGGCGACTTCTTCGTACAGGTGGCGGCGGGCGTCCATCAGCTCGCGCCACTGCCGCCGCGGGTTGACCGCGAGCAGCGGGCGGGCGGCACCGAGGCCGACCCGCCGGACGGCTTCCTCGATGTCCATGGAGAGGTACGCGACGGGCAGCCCGGCCAGCAGGGCGCGGGTGTCGGCGTCGAGGACGGCGCCGCCGCCGAGGGCGAGGACGCCCTCGTGCTCGGCGACGGCCCGCGCGACGGCGGCCTTCTCCAGGGCGCGGAAGTGCTCCTCGCCGTCCTCGACGAAGACGTCGGAGATCTCGCGGCCCTCGGCGGCGACGATGTCGGCGTCGGTGTCCCGGTAGGGCGCGCCGAGCCGTGCGGCCAGGAGCGCGCCCACCGTGGACTTGCCGGAGCCCATCGGGCCGACGAGGACGACCAGCGGGCCGGCGGTCACCGGATGCGCAGGTTGTCGAGGTAGCCCTGGACGTTGCGGCGGGTCTCGGGGACCGAGTCGCCGCCGAACTTCTCCACGACGGCGTCGGCGAGGACGAGCGCGACCATGGCCTCGGCGACGATGCCGGCGGCCGGCACCGCGCAGACGTCGGAGCGCTGGTGGTGGGCCGCGGCGGTCTCGCCGGTGGCGACGTCGATGGTGGCGAGCGCGCGCGGGACGGTCGCGATCGGCTTCATGGCGGCGCGGACGCGCAGCAGCTCACCGGTGGTGAGACCGCCCTCGGTGCCGCCGGAGCGGCCGGAGGTGCGCTTGATGCCGTCGTCGGTCCGCACGATCTCGTCGTGGGCCTGCGAGCCGGGCACGCGGGCGAGGTCGAAGCCGTCGCCGACCTCGACGCCCTTGATGGCCTGGATGCCCATGAGCGCGGCGGCGAGCCGCGCGTCGAGGCGGCGGTCCCAGTGCACGTGCGAGCCGAGGCCGACGGGCACGCCGTACGCGAGGACCTCGACGACGCCGCCGAGGGTGTCGCCGTCCTTGTGGGCCTGGTCGATCTCGGCGACCATCGCCTTCGACGCGTCGGCGTCGAGGCAGCGGACCGGGTCGGCGTCGAGCCTCTCGACGTCGGCGGGGGTCGGGTGGACGCCGTACGGGGCCTTCGCGGCGGCCAGCTCGACGACGTGGCTGACGATCTCGATGCCCGCGGCCTCCTTGAGGAAGGACCGGGCGACGGCACCGAGGGCGACGCGGGCGGCGGTCTCGCGGGCGCTGGCGCGCTCCAGGATCGGCCGGGCCTCGTCGAAGCCGTACTTCTGCATGCCGGCCAGGTCGGCGTGACCGGGCCGGGGCCGGGTCAGCGGCGCGTTGCGGCCGGTCTCCTTCAGCTCGGAGGGGTCGACCGGGTCGGCCGACATGACCTTCTCCCACTTGGGCCACTCGGTGTTGCCGACCATCACCGCGATCGGCGACCCGAGGGAGAGCCCGTGCCGGACGCCACCCAGGAAGGTGATCTCGTCCTGCTCGAACTTCATCCGGGCGCCGCGCCCATAGCCGAGGCGCCGCCGCGCGAGGTGGTCCGCCACCAGCTCAGTGGTGACCGGGACGCCGGCGGGAAGACCCTCCAGCGTCGCGACCAGCGCGGGTCCGTGGGATTCCCCAGCGGTCAGCCAACGCAACCTGCTCAACGATGCTCCTCATGCTCGCCTGGGCACTGCGACGACAGGCCCGGACGCGCGGCCCGGACCCGCCACCCCCCGATCCTCCCACGTCCGGGGCGTGAGCCCGGCCTCCGGTCCAGCTATCGGACGCGCGCCCCGCCGTTCTGGACGGCGGGGCGCGCGGTCGGGGCGGTCCGGCGCGCGGGTCAGCGCGCGGCGAGGGCGGCCTCGCCGGCGGCGCGCATGGCGGCCAGCGGGGCCTTCGGGACGCCCGTCATCTGCTCGACCTGGAGGACGGCCTGGTGGACGAGGAGGTCCAGGCCGCCGACGACCTCGCCGCCGCGGTCGGACCAGGCGGCCGCGAGGGCGGTGGGCCAGGGGTCGTAGAGGACGTCGAAGAGGGTGCCGGGGCGGCCGGGGACCGCCGCGGCGAGGGCGTCGGTGGTGCCGGCCGGGGTCGTGGCGACCACCAGCGGGGCTTCGAAGGCCGCCGCCGCGTCGTCCCAGGCGGCGGTGCGGACGTCCACGCCGAGGCGGTCGCCCCAGCCGAGCATCTCCTCCGCCCGGGCGTCGCTGCGGACGTACGCGGTGACCGGGCCCGCGCAGACGCGGGCGAGCGCGGCGAGCGCGGAGGACGCGGTGGCGCCCGCGCCGAGGATCGCCGCGGACTCCACCTTCTCGACGCCCCGCTCCCGCAGGGCGGCGATCATGCCGGGGATGTCGGTGTTGTCGCCGAACCGGCGGCCGTCCTCGCGGAGGACCACCGTGTTGACCGCCTCCACGGCGGCGGCCGTGCCGCTGACCTCGTCGAGCAGCGGGATGACCGCCCGCTTGAGCGGCATCGTCAGCGAGAGGCCCGCCCACGAGCCGTCGAGCTCCTCGACGAAGCCCGGGAGCGCCGCCTCGTCGATCTCGAAGCGCTCGTACGACCAGTCGTCGAGGCCGAGCTCGGCGTAGGCGGCCCGGTGCAGGACCGGGGAGAGCGAGTGGGCGATCGGTGAGCCGAGGACGGCGGCGCGGCGGCCCGTGCCGCTAGTTCGTGTTGGCATTGAACTTGTCCTTGAGCTTCTCGAATTCGGCGTAGGTCTTGGCGAACTCGGTCTTGCTCATGCCGTCGGTCGCCACGAAGTACATCCAGCCGTCCTTCGTCGGATCGAGCATGGCCGCCAGGGCCTCGACGCCGGGGTTGCTGATCGGACCGGGCGGGAGGCCGACCTGGGTGTACGTGTTGTACGGGTCCTGGTTGGAGTTCGCCTCCTGCTCCGAGATCTTGATCTCGGACTGGCCCTTCAGGTAGTTCAGGGCCGAGTCGAACTGGAGCTTCCGGTTCGTCTCGGTGTTGTCCGGCTGGAGGCGGTTGTAGATGACCTCGGCCATCTTGCGGAAGTCGTCGTGCGTCTTGCCCTCCGCCTGCACGAGGCTCGCGACGGTGAGGAGCTCCCAGGCGTTCTCGACCCCGTGCCGCTTCGCCTGCCCCTCCAGGTCCAGCTTCAGGTACTCCTGGTTGGCGCGGCTGACCATCTTCTTGAGGGCGGCCTCGGGCTTCGAGCCCTTCGCCACCGGGTAGCTCGCCGGGAAGAGGAAGCCCTCCAGCGGGTCCTTGAGCTTGTCGTGGCCCTTGGCCCACGCGGGCAGGCCGAGGGAGTCGGCCTTCTCGAAGGCGATCTCCTTCGTGGTGCCGGGTTCGAGGCCGAGGCGGGTGTCGAGCTGCTCGTACACCCAGATGTTGCGCTTGCCCTCGGGGATGATCAGGTTGGCCTGGCTCGCCGGGTCGAGCATCAGAGCGACCGCGCTCTCCGCCGACATCTCCTTCTTCAGCGTGTAGGCGCCGGCCTGGATCGAGTTTCCCTTGGCGTTCTTGTTCTGCGCCGAGACGAAGGCGTCGACGCTCTTCACGACGCCGGCCTGCTTCAGGATGTTGCCGATCTCGTTGCCGAACGCGCCCTTGGGGATCTCGACCTGCACCTCGCCGGTTCCGGTGCCCGCGAAGTCGGGCGCCTCGCCGAACTGTCCCTGCCAGAACTGGTAGCCGAAGTAGCCGATGCCGCCGACGCCGCCGACGAGGACCGCGGCGACGACCAGGCAGGCCACGCCGTTCTTGCCCTTGCGTTTCTTCTCCTTGCCGCGGCGCTCGCGGTCGCGGTCGTCGCCGCGGCCGCCCCGGCCCCGGCGGCCGACGGGCTCGTCGTCCTCGTGGTCGTCCTCGTCGTCGCCGGTGAAGAAGGGGTGCGACTCCTCCGGCTCCCGGCGGGCCGGCTCGGGCTCGGGCTCCGGCTCCCAGTCGACGACCGGCTGCGGCAGCTGCTGCCGGCGGCCGGGCGGCTGGGGCGGCGGGTACGCCTCGGGGGTGCCGTAGAGGTCGGGCTGCTGGCCGCCGTACGGGTCGGCGGGCGGCGCGTTGTAGGCCATGGCGGCCTGGCCGGTCTCCCAGTTGCCGTCGTAGGTGCCGTCATAGGTGCCGTCGTACGTCTGTCCGGGCTGCCCGGGCGTGTCGTACGGCTGGTTCCAGCCGGTCTGGTCGTACCCCTGCTGCCCGCCGTGGAGCTGCCCCTGGTCGACGTACTGCTGCGCGTGCGGGTCGGCGTAGCCCTGCTGCGGATACTGCTGCTGCGGGTACGCGGCCTGCTGCTGGTACGGGTCGGCCCCGTAGCCCTGCTGGGCATACGGGTCCTGGTACGCCTGGCCGTCCTGCGCGTAGGGCGTCGGCTGCTGCGGCTGCTGGTACTGCTGCTGACCTTCCCACCCCTGGTCCCCGTAGAGCGGGTCCGTGGGGTGCCACGGTTCGGAGCCCTGGCCCCGGCCATACTCAGTCATCGATCCCCAAACAGCCGCGAGGCTTCCGGACGATCCGCCTCTACGTAGTGCGGCAGCTGTTCGAACACGGCCGCATCGCGCGGAACGTTACCGTATCGCGATCAGATGACCACTTCGACGCCCTCGCCGGGCGGATTACCTGATACCCGTTCGGACTCAAGAGCGTTCTGAAGGATGATCACAGCGGCGGCCTGATCGATGACGGACCGCCCCTTCTTGGACTTCACGCCGGAGGCCCGCAGCCCCTGGGTCGCGGTCACGGTGGTCATCCGCTCGTCGACCAGACGGACGGGCACCGGGGCGATCCCGCGCGCCATCTCCCTGGCGAAGGCCCGGACCTTGGTGGCCGCCGGACCCTCCCGCCCGCTGAGCGAGCGGGGCAGGCCCACGACGACCTCGATCGGCTCGTACTCCTCGACGATCTGGCGGAGCCGCCGGTGGGCCGCCGGGACGTCACGTCCCGGCACGGTCTCCACCGGCGTGGCGAGGACCCCGTCGGGGTCGCACGAGGCGACCCCGATCCGGGCGTCCCCGACATCGACCGCGATGCGGCGGCCGCGGCGCATCGTCACGCCGTCTCCACCACGAGGCGCTCGACGGCGGCGATGGCCTCGCCGACGGCCTCCGGGTTCTGGCCGCCGCCCTGGGCGACGTCCGGCTTGCCGCCGCCACCGCCACCGAGGGTCTTGGCGGCGGTGCGGACCAGCTCGCCGGCCTTGAGGCCACGCTCGCGGGCGGCCTCGTTGGTGGCGATGACCGTCAGCGGCTTGCCGTTGGCCGTGGTGAACAGGGCCACGACGGCCGGGCGGTCGGACGGGATCCGGCCGCGCACGTCGAGGACCAGCCTGCGCAGGTCGTCGGCGCCGGTGCCGTCCGGGACCTGGCCGGTGACGAGGGCGAGGCCCCGGATGTCCTTGGCGGAGTCGACCAGACCGGAGGCGGCCTGGAGGACCTTCTCCGCGCGGAACTTCTCGATCTCCTTCTCGGCGTCCTTCAGCTTGCCGAGCATGGCGGAGATCTTCTCCGGCAGCTCCTCGGCGCGGCCCTTGACCAGCTCCTGGAGCTGGGCGACGACCGTGTGCTCCTTGGCGAGGAAGTGGTACGCGTCGACGCCGACCAGGGCCTCGATGCGGCGCACGCCGGAGCCGATGGAGGACTCGCCGAGCAGCTTCACCAGGCCCAGGGCCGCGGTGTTCTTGACGTGCGTGCCGCCGCACAGCTCCTTGGAGAAGTCGCCGATGGTGACGACGCGGACCTGCTCGCCGTACTTCTCGCCGAACTCGGCGATGGCGCCCTGCCGCTTGGCCTCGTCGATCGGCATGACCTCGGCGTGGACCTCCAGCTCGCGCGAGAGGACCTCGTTGATCTTCTGCTCGACGTCCATGAGGACCGTGCCGGGTACGGCGTTCGGCGAACCGAAGTCGAAGCGGAAGCGGCCGGGCTGGTTCTCCGAACCGGCCTGGGCGGCCGTCGGGCCCAGGGCGTCGCGCAGCGCCTGGTGGGTCAGGTGGGTGGCCGAGTGGGCGCGGGCGATGGCCTGGCGGCGGCGGACGTCGATGGTGGCGTAGGCGGTGGAGCCCACGGTCACCTCGCCGACCTGCACCGAACCCTTGTGCACGGAGACGCCGGGGACCGGCTGCTGCACGTCGCGGATCTGGATGACGGCGCCGGAGTGCAGCCGGATGCGGCCCTGGTCGGCGATCTGACCGCCGCCCTCGGCGTAGAAGGGGGTGCGGTCGAGGACGACCTCGACCTCGTCGCCCTCGGAGGCGGCCGGCGACGGGACGCCGTTCACCAACAGGCCGACGACCGTGGACTCGCCCTCGGTGTTGGTGTAGCCGGTGAACTGGGTGGCGCCGGAGGTGTCGGCGATCTCACGGTAGGCGGAGACGTCGGCGTGGCCGGTCTTCTTGGCCTTGGCGTCGGCCTTGGCGCGGTCCCGCTGCTCCTTCATCAGGCGGCGGAAGCCGTCCTCGTCCACGGCGAGGCCCTGTTCGGCGGCCATCTCCAGGGTGAGGTCGATCGGGAAGCCCCAGGTGTCGTGGAGCAGGAACGCCTTCTCGCCGGCGAGGACCGTGCCGCCGGCGGCCTTGGTCTCGGTGACGGCGGTGTCGAGGATGTTGGTGCCGCCCTTGAGGGCCTTCAGGAACGCGGCCTCCTCGGCGAGGGCGACCGTCTCGATCCGCTTGCGGTCGGTCTCCAGCTCCGGGTACTGCTCGCCCATGGTCGTGATGACCGTGTCGACGAGCGCGCCGACGACCGGGCCGGTGGCGCCGAGCAGGCGCATGTTGCGGACGGCGCGGCGCATGATGCGGCGCAGCACGTAGCCGCGGCCCTCGTTGCCCGGGGTGACGCCGTCGCCGATGAGCATGACCGAGGTGCGCATGTGGTCGGCGACCACGCGCAGCGAGACGTCGCTGTCGTGGGCCTTGCCGTAGGCGACGCCGGTGAGCTCGGTGGCCTTGTCGATGACGACCTTGAGGGTGTCCGTCTCGTACATGTTCTGGACGCCCTGGAGGATCATCGCCAGGCGCTCCAGGCCGAGGCCCGTGTCGATGTTCTTCGACGGCAGCTCGCCGAGGATCGGGAAGTCCTCCTTGCCGGAGCCCTCACCGCGCTCGTACTGCATGAAGACGAGGTTCCAGATCTCCACGTACCGCTCGTCGTTGACGGCCGGGCCGCCCTCGACGCCGAACTCGGGGCCGCGGTCGTAGTTGATCTCGGAGCACGGGCCGCACGGGCCGGGGACGCCCATGGACCAGTAGTTGTCCTTCTTGCCGAGGCGCTGGATGCGCTCGGCGGGGACGCCGACGACGTCGCGCCAGATGCGCTCGGCCTCGTCGTCCTCCAGGTAGACGGTGATCCAGAGCTTCTCCGGCTCCAGCCCGTAGCCGCCGTGCTCCACCGGGGAGGTCAGCAGCTCCCAGGCGAGCTTGATGGCGCCTTCCTTGAAGTAGTCGCCGAAGGAGAAGTTGCCGCACATCTGGAAGAAGGTGCCGTGGCGGGTGGTCTTGCCGACCTCTTCGATGTCCGGGGTGCGGACGCACTTCTGCACGCTGGAGGCGCGCGTGAAGGGCGGCTTGACCTCACCCAGGAAGTAGGGCTTGAAGGGCACCATGCCGGCGGGGACGAGGAGCAGAGTCGGGTCGTCCGCGATGAGCGACGCCGAAGGGACGACGGTGTGCCCGCGCTCCTCGAAGAAGCTCAGCCAGCGGCGGCGGATTTCAGCCGACTCCATCAGTGGTCCTCATTCCGGTTGTACGAGATCGTGCGCGACGAAAACGTGGTCGTGGTCTTGTGCTGGGTGGGGCCGAGGGCGGCCCGGCGGCGGGGCTCCGGGAGTTCCCGGTCCGCGGGGGGCGAGGCGTCGAGGCCGAGCGCCTCGCCCAGCTCGGCCTCCCGCTGGACCATGCCCGCCCTCACGTCGAGGGCGAAGTCCTTGAGCCGGTGGCCCGCCTCGACCGCCTTGTTCGCGGCCTGTGCCGCCAGGCTCTCGGGGGTCAGCTGCTGGATCTTGCGGTTGACCTTGGTGGTGGCCCAGACGCCGGCGGCTGCGCCGGCCGTGAACCAGAACGTGCGGCGGAACATCGCGGCTCAGCCCTTCTGCTTCCGGCGCCGTGCGAGAGGCACGGTACGGCCGACGATCACAGTACGTCGCCCGGTGGCGGGCGGCACTTCCTCGCGGTCCCGGCCCCGGCCGAGCGCCCTGCGGACCCCGTAGCCGAACGCGGCGACCTTGACGAGCGGGCCGCCGAAGGTGGAGGCGACGGTCGTCGAGAGCGCGGAGGCGTTGGCGGTGACCTCCTGGACGTCGGAGGCGATGGCGTCGACCCGGTCCAGCTGGGTCTGTGCCGAGCGGACGGTCGCCGACGCGTCGGCGAGCAGGGGAACGGCCTGCTCGGTCACGTCCGCCACGAGTTTGGTGGTCGCCCGGAGCGTCTGCGCCAGTCTCGCCAGCACCACGGCGAGGAAGGAGACGAGGATCGCCCAGAACACGGCCACCAGGATCCCGGCAACCTCTCCACCGGTCACGCCGCACCGCTCTCTGCTGTCGTCGTTGGTCGTTCGGGTCATGCGAAAAGTCGTCCCCCGACCCTATCGCGCCCGGGCTGTCACGCCGTACCGCATTACCGCCCGTGGGGCGGGAGTTACGCGATCAGATTGTACGGAGCGCGCGCGGATGAGTACGCTCCGTGTCCCATGCGACGCAGCAATCTCCCGGCGGAGCTCGACCGGTTCGTGGGTCGGACCGACGAGCAGGCCGAACTGGCCGCGCTCCTGGCCGAGTCACGCCTCGTCACGGTCCTCGGGGTGGGCGGGGTCGGCAAGACCCGGCTGGCTCTGAGGGCCGCCGCAGCGGTGCAGAAACGCTACGGCGAAGAGGTACGGCTCGCGGAGCTGGCACCGCTGCGCGACCCGGCGCTGGTCGAGCACGCCCTCGTGGAGGCGCTCGGCCCGACCGACCACACGCTCCGCGGACCGCGCGAGGTCCTGCGGGAGCACCTCGCCGGACGCCGGCTGCTCCTCGTGCTCGACGGCTTCGAGCACCTGGTGGAGGTCTGCGCCCCGCTCGTCCACGACCTGCTCGCGGCGGCCCCCGGACTGACCGTGCTGGCCACCGGCCGCCGCCCGCTGCGGGTGCCCGGCGAGGCCGTCCTCACGCTGGCGCCGATGGGCGGGCCGGACGCGCTGACCCTCCTCGCCGAGCGGGCGGCACGGGCCGGGGCGCCCGCCCTCGCGGACGACGCGGCGGCACGGGAGCTGTGCCGGCGGCTCGACGGGATCCCGCTCGCGCTCGAACTGGCCGCCGGCCGGCTGCCGCTGCTCTCGGTGGAGCAGCTCCTCGCGCGGCTGGACGACCGCTTCCGGCTCCTCGGCGACGGCGGGCGCGGGGTCCTCCCCCGCCACCGGACGCTGCGCACCGCCATCGGCTGGAGCCACGAGCTGTGCACGCCGGAGGAACGGCTGCTCTGGGCGCGCCTCTCGGTCTTCGCCGGCCCCTTCGACCTGGAGGCCGTGGAGTACGTGTGCGGCGGGCCCGACCTGCCGCAGGAGGGGATCCTCGACCTGCTCGGCGGTCTGCTGGCCCAGTCGCTGGTGGCCCGGGAGGACACGGCGGCGGGCCCGGGCTACCGGATGCTCGACACGGTGGCGGCGTACGGGGCGGAGTGGCTGGCGGCGCTCGGGGACACCGAGCGGATGCGCCGGCGGCACCGGGACTGGTACATGGGCCTGGCGACCTGGTGCGAGCTGGAGTGGTTCAGCCCCCGGCAGGCGGAGGTGGCGGCCCGGACGGCCGCGGCGCTGCCGAACCTGCGGGCGGCGCTCGACGTGTGCCTGGAGCTGCCGGACGACGCCCACCTCGCCCAGCACCTGGCGGGCACGCTCTGGTTCGCGTGGGTCGGGTGCGGGCGGCTCTCGGAGGGGCGGCACTGGCTGGACCGGGCGCTGGCCCTGGACTCGGGGCACGAGGAGGCGCGGCTGAAGGCGCTGTGGGTGCTCGGCTACGTGGCGATCCTCCAGGGCGACCCGACGGCGGCGGTGGCCGCGCTGCACACCTGCCGGGAGCAGGCCCGGGCGTCGCGGAACCGGCTGGCGGAGGCGTACGCGACGCACCGGATGGGCTGTCTGGCGCTGCTGTCCGACGACTTCCCGCGCGCCGAGGAGCTGCTCGGCCGGGCGCTGGACGCGTACGGGGAGCTGGGCGAGCTGAACAGCAATGTGCTGATGGCCCAGGTGGAGCTGGCGATGGCGCGGGCCTTCCAGGGCGATCTGGAGGGCGCGACGGCGATCTGCCGGGAGGTGCGGGAGGTCTGCGAGGAGCGCGGGGAGCGCTGGTCACGGGCGTACGCGCTGTACGTGCTGGCGTTCTCGGCGTGGACGCGGGGCGCGCTGCCGGAGGCGCGGGAGCTGCTGGTCGAGTGCGTGTCGATCAACCACCTCTTCCGCGACCTGGTGGGGGTGGTGCTGGCGGTGGAGCTGCTGGCGCTCGTGACGGTCGGCGAGGGCGACCCGGTGGAGGCGGCGGTGCTCCAGGGCGCGGCGCTTCCGGTCTGGGACGCGGTGGGGCTCCGGCTCTTCGGATCGGGCTCCTTCGACGGGCCGCGGGCGCTGTGCGCGGGGCGGGCGGTGGAGGAGCTGGGCGCCGAGCGGTACGAGGAGGCGGTCCGGCTGGGCCGGGGGCTGTCGCTGGACGAGACGGTGGAGCGGGCGGTGGCCGAGCGGTCCGGCGGGGCCGGGGACGGGCGGCCGGGGGCCGCGGCGCCGCGGCCGTTCCGTACGGCGCGTCCGCCGGTGGTCCCGGGAACGCGGAAGCCCGCCGGCTCCCCCACCGGAAAGGGCGGGGAAGCGGCGGGCTGAACACCGCGGGGGTGGTACTGCGGCCGCTGGATCAGCGGGCGTAGTACTCGACGACCAGCTGCTCGTCGCAGATGACCGGGATCTCCTTGCGGTTCGGCTCACGGTCCAGGCGGAAGGCCAGGGCCTTCAGGTTGACCTGGAGGTAGCGCGGGGTCTCGCCGTCGGGGGCGAAGCCACCCTCGCGGGCGACCTGGAACAGGGTCTTCGCGCGGGACTTCTCGCGGACCATCACGACGTCGTCGGGACGGACGCGGAAGGACGGCTTGTCGACCTTGCCACCGTTGACCTGGATGTGGCCGTGGACGACCATCTGACGGGCCTGGTAGATGGTGCGGGCGATGCCCGAACGCAGGACCAGGGCGTCGAGACGGCGCTCGAGCTCGACGACCAGCGCCTCGCCCGTCTTGCCCTCGGCCTTCTTGGCGCGGTCGTAGGCGCGCGCCATCTGGCGCTCGCTGATGTCGTACTGGGCACGCAGACGCTGCTTCTCGAGCAGACGGACCTTGTAGTCCGAGTTCTGCTTGCGACCGCGGCCGTGCTCGCCCGGCGGGTAGGGACGGGCCTCGAAGTACTTGACGGCCTTCGGCGTCAGCGCGATACCGAGCGCACGCGACTTCTTGACCTTGGGGCGGGCCTGGTTCGGCATGAACCAACCTCTCTGTCTGAACGAATACGGCTTCACCAGTGGTTAGGGAGGTCGCATCCGCAGCCGGGAAAACCCGTCGGGTCCGCGAGGGACCTGTCGGGCAGCCGCTTCCCGGTCTGGGCACGTACGTGCAGCACGCGAACGACCCACCGCCGGTCCCGGGAACCCGGGGGGTGGTGGGTGGCACGCGACACCTTCGAGGTGCGCGACGCTCCTGGAAACCCTGCCCGGGGGCCGGGTCTCCTGCTGACTGTCCCGCTCTGGTGGCGCCGGCCTGGGGCCGGACACGGGACGCAGCGATCCCGACCAGTGTACCGGCTCCGCGGAGCGCCACCGGCCGGGGGCCCGGGCGGCGGTCAGCCGCCGCCCTTCAGCCGCTCGCGGACCTTCTCCACCACGTCCGCGTAGCGCGCCTCGGCGCCGTAGCGGGTGGGCTCGTAGTACCGCCTGCCGTGGAGGGCGTCGGGGGCGTACTGCTGGCTCGCGATCGCGCCGGGCACGTCGTGGGGGTAGACGTACCCCTGGGCGTGGCCGAGCTTGGCGGCGCCCTTGTAGTGGCCGTCGCGGAGATGGGCCGGGACGGGTCCGGCGAGGCCGCTCCTGACGTCCTCGCGGGCGGCGAAGATCGCGTTGGTCGCCGCGTTGGACTTGGGGGCCAGGGCGAGGGCGATGGTGGCGTGACTGAGGGTGAGAGCGGCCTCGGGGAAGCCGATCATGGCGACGGCCTGGGCGGCGGCGACGGCGAGCGGCAGCGCCTGGGGGTCGGCGAGGCCGATGTCCTCGCTGGCGGAGATCATCAGGCGGCGGGCGATGAAGCGGGGGTCCTCCCCCGCCTCGATCATGCGGGCCAGGTAGTGCAGGGCCGCGTCGACGTCGGAGCCGCGGATGGACTTGATGAGGGCGCTGGCGACGTCGTAGTGCTGGTCGCCGTCCCGGTCGTACGTCACGGCGGCCCGGTCGACCGCCTCCTCGACGGTCTGGAGGGTGATCTCCCGCTCGTCCTTGGCGAGGGCGCCGCCGGCCGCGGCCTCCAGGGCGGTCAGGGCGCGCCGGGCGTCGCCGCCGGCGATCCGCAGCAAGTGGGAGCGGGCGTCGTCCCGGAGCTCGACGGCGCCGCCGAGCCCGCGCTCCTCGGTGACGGCCCGGTCCATGAGGCCGCTGAGGTCCTCGTCGGTGAGCGGTTCCAGGGTGAGGAGCAGGGAGCGGGAGAGCAGCGGGGAGATCACCGAGAAGTAGGGGTTCTCGGTGGTGGCGGCGATGAGGGTGACCCAGCGGTTCTCGACGGCGGGGAGCAGGGAGTCCTGCTGGGCCTTGGAGAAGCGGTGGATCTCGTCGAGGAAGAGGACGGTCTCCTTGCCGTAGCCGCCGGAGGCACGGCGGGCGCCGTCGATGACGGCCCGGACCTCCTTGACGCCGGCGGTGATCGCGGAGAGCTCGACGAAGCGCTTCTCGGTCGCCTTGGAGACCACGTACGCGAGGGTGGTCTTGCCGATGCCGGGCGGGCCCCAGAGGATCACCGAGGAGGCGCCGGCGGGGCCGGCGCCCTCCCCGACGAGCCGCCGCAGCGGCGAGCCCGGCTTGAGCAGGTGGCGCTGGCCCACCACCTCGTCGAGGGTGCGGGGGCGCATCCGGACCGCCAGCGGGCTGCTGGACGGATCCTTCTCCTGGCGTTCTTCGGCGGCTGCGGTAAAGAGGTCGGGCTCCACGTCCATGAAGCCTAGGTCACGCCACCGACAAGCGGGCGGGAGCGGTCAGCTCGTCCAGAAGTCCCACCAGCGGGTGAGGATCAGCATGCCGATGATCCCGATGTGCAGGACGGGCAGGACCCAGGTGAACTCGGTGAAGAAGGTCCGCAGGCCGGCCGGGGCGGGGATGACGCCCTTGCGGACGTTGTGCGAGGTCACGTACCAGAACATGATGATCGTGGCGGTCCAGGCGAGGCAGCACCACAGGCAGAGCGAGTTGATCTCGTACAGGGACTGCTGCATGAGCCAGGTGCAGAAGCCGACGCCGAAGAACGCGCCGGCGTTGAGGCCCAGCCAGTACCAGCGGCGGTAGCGGGCGCCGGCGAGGAGGCCGACGCCGATGGCGATCACCATGCCGTAGGTGACCAGGCCGAGCATGGGGTTGGGGAAGCCGAAGACCGACGCCTGGTCGCTCTTCATGATGTTCCCGCAGGACACGATCGGGTTGAGGCTGCACCCGGGGACGAAGTTCGGGTCCTCCAGGAGCTTGAACTTGTCGAGGGTGATGACCCAGGCGGCGAGCAGCCCGGCCGCTCCGGTGATCACCAGGAGCCAGGCGAGGCCCTTGCTCGCGCCGATGGTCCCGGCCGTGCCGTCGTCCCCGCGGGACACGGCCCCGTCCGCCGCTGCCTTCGTCATGCCCGTCCTTTTCCTCGCTCGTCCCTCGCCCGCCGCCGTCGCGGCCCCGGCCATTCTGCAACAAGGCGTACTCCATCGGCCGTTCGCGGGGCATAAGGAAGGGCCCGGCCGCGGGTGCGGACCGGGCCCTTCCGGGGGTCGTGCGTCAGGCCAGCAGGCCCCGCACGGCGTCCAGGACCTCGTCCAGGGCGACCGCGCGCTGCTCGCCGGACTCCATGTCCTTGAGCTGGACCACGCCCTCGGCGAGGTCCCGCTCCCCCGCCACCAGGGCGAGGCGGGCACCGGAGCGGTTGGCGTCCTTCATGGACCCCTTGAGGCCCTTGCCGCCGAAGGAGAAGTCGGCCGCGATCCCGGCCCGGCGCAGCTCGGTGACCTTGCCGAAGAGGACGCGCCGCGCCTCCTCGCCGAGGGCCACGGCGAAGACGCTGGTGGCGGCGGGCAGGTCGAGGGTGACGCCCTCGGCCTCCAGGGCGAGGACGGTCCGGTCGACGCCCAGCGCCCAGCCGACGGACGGCAGCGCGGGGCCGCCGATCATCTCGGAGAGGCCGTCGTAGCGGCCGCCGCCGCCCACCGCGGACTGCGAGCCGAGACCGTCGTGGACGAACTCGAAGGTGGTCCGGGTGTAGTAGTCCAGGCCGCGGACGAGCTTGAGGTCGTCCTCGAAGACCACGCCGGCGGCGGTGATCAGCTCGCGGACCTGCTCGTGGTACGCCTTGCAGGCGTCGCACAGGTAGTCGCGGAGCAGCGGCGCGTCGACGAGCTGCTTCTGCACGTCGGCCCGCTTGTCGTCGAGGACCCGCAGCGGGTTGATCTCGGCGCGGCGCAGGGTCTCCTCGTCGAGGTCGAGGCCGCGCAGGAAGGTCTGCAGGGCCTCGCGGTAGACGGGGCGGCACTCCTTGTCGCCGAGCGAGTTCAGCAGGATGCGGTACTGGCGCAGGCCGAGGGCGCGGTACGCCTGGTCGGCCAGGATGATCAGCTCGGCGTCGAGCGCCGGGTCCTCGGCGCCGATCGCCTCGGCGCCGACCTGCGAGAAGTGGCGGTAGCGGCCCGCCTGGGCCCGCTCGTAGCGGTAGTACGAGCCGGAGTACCAGAGCTTGACGGGCAGGTTGCCCTGCTTGTGCAGGTTGGCCTGGAGGGCCGCGCGCAGCACGGAGGCGGTGCCCTCGGGGCGGAGGGCGAGCTGGTCGCCGCCCTTCGTGGTGAGGGTGTACATCTCCTTGGTGACGATGTCGGTGGACTCGCCGACGCCGCGGGCGAAGAGGTTCACGTCCTCGAAGCCGGGGGTCTCGACGTAGCCGTAGCCGGCGTTCCTCACCTGGCCGGCGATGGTGTCGCGGACCGCCAGGAAGACGGCGGAGCGCGGGGGGATAAGGTCGTACGTGCCCTTGGGGGCCTGAAAGGTGCTCACGGAAGTCTCGTCACATTCCTCGTCGGGGAGCCTGGGTGTCGCTCCCGAGGCCGGAGGCCACTTGCCGCAGATACGGGTTGGTGGCGCGCTCCTGGCCGATGGTCGTCTGGGGACCGTGGCCGGACAGGACGACGGTCGAGTTGTCGAGCGGCAGGACCACGCGGGTCAGCGACGCGAGCATCTCGGCCATGTCACCGCCGGGCAGGTCGGTGCGTCCGATGGAGCCGGCGAACAGCAGGTCGCCGGAGAAGAGGACGGAGGGGATCTCCGTGGTCTCCGGCGTCCGGAAGGTCACCGACCCCTTGGTATGACCGGGCGCGTGCGCGACGGAGAAGTCCATGCCGGCGAGCTTCAGCGCGGCACCGTCGGTGAGCTCGTGCACGTCGTCCGGCTCGCCCACGGTCAGCTCGCCCATGAGCGGCATCCCGATGGAGCGGCCGAGGGCCTTCTCCGGGTCGCTCATCATGTAGCGGTCGGCGGGGTGGATCCACGCGGGCACGTCATGGGCGCCGCAGACCGGGACGACCGAGGCGACATGGTCGATGTGGCCATGGGTGAGGACCACCGCGACGGGCTTGAGCCGATGCTTCTTCAGCGTCTCCTCGACTCCCTGGGCGGCCTGGTGGCCCGGGTCGATGATGACGCACTCCTCACCCGCGGCGGGGGCGACCACGTAACAGTTGGTGCCCCAGGCCCCGGCCGGGAACCCGGCAATCAGCACGATCGTCCTTCAATCTCGTCCGGCGGTTGACCGCTGTCTCGCGGAATGCAGCAGATCAGAGCCTACCGGCGGTGCGTATTCCACAGCCAACCCGTATACGGTACGGGCACATCCGGCCAGGACAGGAACAGACGAACGAGAGGGAGCGGACCCGGTGGTCACCAGCGATCAGCGGCGGCGGCAGCTCGCCAGGGACAAGTACGCGCGCCAGCAGCAGCGACGGGCGGAGGCGCAGCGCAAGACCAAGCGCCGCACCACCGTGATCGCCGCCTCCCTCGCGGTGGTGCTCGCCGCCGGCGGGGCGGTGTACGCCTCGGTGCAGTTTCTCGGGGACGACGCCAAGAACACCGAGAACGAGGCGGCGACCGGCGAGCCGAAGATGGGCATCGAGGCCGCGGGCGCGTACGCCTTCGCCCTGAAGACCAACGAGGGCGACGTCACCATCGAGATGGACGCGGCGAAGACCCCGCGGACGGTGAATTCGTTCAAGCACCTCGCCGACAAGAAGTACTTCGACGGGACGAAGTGCCACCGGCTCACCACCGCCGGGATCTTCGTGCTCCAGTGCGGCGACCCGGAGGGCACCGGCATGGGCGGCCCCGGCTACACCATCCCGGACGAGAACCTCGACGCCCTGGGCAAGGCGGGCGCCGACGGCAAGGTCACGTACAAGGCCGGCACGGTCGCCATGGCCAACACCGGGCAGCCGGGCACCGGCGGCTCGCAGTTCTTCCTCGTCTACAAGGACTCGAAGCTGCCGCCGCAGTACACCCCCTTCGGCACGATCGACGCGGCCGGCCTGAAGGCCGTGCAGAAGGTCGGCGCGGCCGGGGTCGAGGGCGGCCAGGGCGACGGCGCCCCGAAGAAGCCGGTCACCATCGAGAAGGCGACCGTCGCGAAGAAGTGAGGCGCGGCGCTCCGCGGGACGGCGGCCCGGAGGTCCGCACGCACGTGACCGTGGAATTTCGGTCGCGCTGAGTGCGGACAGCCGGGCCGCCGTTCGCCTAGATTGGCGTTGTGCAGCGCGGTCCGATCCGTCGGCCGCGCGGCGGAAGGCGGGCGAGGCCCGCCCAGGAACTGTGGACGATGCCCGGGGGTCACCACCCGTCGAGGGCATCATGGTGAGGAGGCGCTGTGAGCAGCGACCCGTGGGGCCGTGTCGACGAGACCGGCACCGTGTACGTGCGGACGGCCGAGGGTGAGGAGGTCGTCGGATCCTGGCAGGCGGGCACTCCTGAGGAGGCGCTGGCCTACTTCGAGCGCAAGTACGAGGGCCTGGTGGTCGAGATCGGCCTCCTCGAGAAGCGGGTGAAGACCACCGACCTCTCGGCGAAGGACGCCCAGACGGCGATCGAGCACATCCGGCACCAGGTCGACGAGCACCACGTCGTCGGCGACCTGGCCGCGCTCTCGGCCCGCCTGGACAAGCTCGCGGAGTCGGTGGAGTCGCGCCGCGAGGAGCGCAAGGCGCAGAAGGCGAAGCAGGCCGACGAGGCGCGCTCCGCCAAGGAGGCGCTGGTCACCGAGGCCGAGGAGCTGGCGCAGAGCGAGCAGTGGCGGGCGGCCGGCGAGCGGCTGCGGGCGCTGGTGGACACCTGGAAGGGCCTGCCCCGGCTCGACCGCAAGTCCGACGACGAGCTGTGGCACCGCTTCTCGCACGCCCGCTCGGCCTTCTCCAAGCGCCGCAAGGCGCACTTCGCCCAGCTCGACGCCCAGCGCGAGGACGCCCGCAAGGCGAAGGAGCGTCTGGTCGCCGAGGCCGAGGCGCTGCAGAACTCCAGCGACTGGGGCGCGACCGCGGCCCGCTACCGCGAGCTGATGGCCGACTGGAAGGCCGCCGGCCGCGCGCAGCGCGAGCACGAGGACGACCTGTGGAACCGCTTCCGCGGTGCCCAGGACGTCTTCTTCGCCGCCCGGTCCGAGGTCTTCGCCGAGCGGGACGCGGAGCAGACCGAGAACCTCAAGCTGAAGGAGGAGCTCGCCGGCGAGGCCGAGAAGCTGCTCCCGGTGACGGACCTGAAGGCCGCCCGTGCCGCCTTCCGTGCCGTCAACGAGCGCTGGGAGGCCATCGGCCACGTGCCGCGCGACGCCCGCCCGAAGGTGGAGGGCCGGATGCAGGCGGTGGAGCGGGCCATCCAGGAGGCCGAGGAGGCCGAGTGGCGCCGGACCAACCCGGAGGCACGCGCGCGTGCCGCGGGTCTGACCGGCCAGCTCCAGGACGCCGTCGAGAAGCTGCGCAAGCAGATCGACGCGGCCCGGGCGGCGGGCAACGACGCCAAGGCCGACAAGCTCGCCAAGGAGCTGGAGGGCCGCCAGGCCCTGCTCGACCAGGCGCTGAAGGGCCTGCAGGAGTTCGGCGGCTGATCCCCGCCGGCGAAGCGGTACGAGGAAGGGCCCCCGGCGTGTGCCGGGGGCCCTTCCTCGTGGGTACGGCTACGGCTACGGCCGGCGCGCGCTCGTCACGCGGTAGACGTCGTAGACGCCCTCGACGCCCCGGACCGCCTTGAGGACGTGGCCCAGGTGCTTGGGGTCGCCCATCTCGAAGGTGAAGCGGGAGGTGGCCACCCGGTCGCGGGAGGTCTGGACGGCCGCCGAGAGGATGTTGACGTGCTGGTCCGAGAGGACCCGGGTGACGTCGGAGAGGAGCCGGGAGCGGTCCAGTGCCTCGACCTGGATGGCGACCAGGAAGACCGAGGACTGGGTCGGGGCCCACTCGACCTCCAGGATCCGCTCCGGCTCGCGGGACAGCGACTCGACGTTGACGCAGTCGCTGCGGTGGACGGAGACGCCGCTGCCGCGGGTGACGAAGCCGATGATCGGGTCGCCGGGGACCGGGGTGCAGCAGCGGGCCAGCTTGACCCACACGTCCTCGACGCCCTTGACGACGACGCCGGGGTCGGCGTTGGAGCGGCGCTTGGAGCGGCCGCGGGTCGGCGGTGCCGCCTCCTCGATGTCCTCGGTGGCGGCCTCCTCGCCGCCGAGCGCCTGCACCAGCTTCTGCACGATGGACTGGGCGGTGACGTGGCCCTCGCCGATCGCCGCGTACAGCGAGGAGATGTCGTTGTACCGCATCTCGTGGGCGAGGGTGACGAGGGAGTCGCCGGTGAGGATCCGCTGGATCGGCAGGTTCTGCTTGCGCATGGCCCGCGCGATGGCGTCCTTGCCCTGCTCGATGGCCTCGTCGCGGCGCTCCTTGGAGAACCAGGCGCGGATCTTGTTGCGGGCGCGCGGGGACTTGACGAAGCCCAGCCAGTCGCGGGACGGTCCGGCGCCGGCCGCCTTGGAGGTGAAGACCTCCACCAGGTCGCCGTTGTCGAGGGTGGATTCGAGCGGCACGAGCCGCCCGTTCACCCGGGCTCCTATGGTGCGGTGGCCGACCTCGGTGTGGACGGCGTAGGAGAAGTCGACGGGGGTGGCGCCGGCGGGCAGCGCGATGACGTCGCCCTTGGGCGTGAAGACGAAGACCTCGTTGCGGGAGAGGTCGAAGCGCAGGGACTCCAGGAACTCGCCCGGGTCCTCGGTCTCCTTCTGCCAGTCGAGCAGCTGGCGCAGCCACGCCATGTCGTTGAGGTGGTCGTCCTTGCCCGTGTTCCTCGGCACGTCGGTGCGCACCTTGGAGGCGCCGGCGACGGCCTCCTGCTTGTACTTCCAGTGCGCGGCGATGCCGTACTCGGCCCGGCGGTGCATGTCGAAGGTCCGGATCTGGAGCTCGACGGGCTTGCCGTTGGGTCCGATGACCGTCGTGTGCAGCGACTGGTACATGTTGAACTTCGGCATCGCGATGTAGTCCTTGAACCGGCCGGGGACCGGGTTCCATCGCGCGTGGACGGTGCCGAGGGCCGCGTAGCAGTCGCGGACGGTGTCCACGAGGACGCGGATGCCGACCAGGTCGTAGATCTCCGCGAAGTCACGGCCGCGGACGATCATCTTCTGGTAGACGCTGTAGTAGTGCTTGGGACGGCCGGTGACGGTCGCCTTGATGCGGGCGGCGCGCAGGTCGGTCTGGACCTCGTCGGTCACTATGGCGAGGTACTCGTCCCGCTTGGGGGCGCGCTCGGCGACGAGCCGGACGATCTCGTCGTACATCTTCGGGTAGAGGATCGCGAAGGCGAGGTCCTCCAGCTCCCACTTGATGGTGTTCATGCCCAGCCGGTGCGCCAGCGGGGCGTAGATCTCCAGCGTCTCGCGGGCCTTCTTCTCCTGCTTCTCCCGCTTGAGGTAGCGCATGGTGCGCATGTTGTGCAGGCGGTCCGCGAGCTTGATGACGAGGACCCGGGGGTCCTTGGCCATGGCGACGACCATCTTGCGGACGGTCTCGGCCTGCGCGGCCTCGCCGAACCGGACCTTGTCGAGTTTGGTGACGCCGTCGACGAGGAGCGTGACCTGGTCGCCGAAGTCGCGGCGCAGGTCCTCCAGGCCGTACTCGGTGTCCTCGACGGTGTCGTGGAGGAGCCCGGCCATCAGCGTCGCCGGGTCCATGCCGAGCTCGGCGAGGATCGTGGTGACGGCGAGCGGGTGGGTGATGTACGGGTCGCCGCTCTTGCGCTTCTGGCCGCGGTGCCAGCGCTCCGCGACCTGGTAGGCCCGCTCGATCTGGCGCAAAGTGGCCGTTTCGATCTTGGGGTCGTTGGAGCGGACGATCCGCAGCAGGGGTTCGAGGACCGGGTTGTACGGCGACGAGCGCTGCACACCGAGCCGGGCGAGGCGGGCGCGCACCCGGTTGGAGGACCCGCCGGAGCGGGTGGGCGCGGGGGCCGGTGCGGGAGCGGGCGCAGCAGGCTTCGGCCTGTTCTCCGCGGGCTTGTTCTGGGGCGTGCCGGGTCCCTGCGCGGCCTTGTCGGCCTTGGGGTCCGGCTGCGCGGCGGAGAGTGACTGGGCCTCGTCTGGCAAAGAGCGCTCCTCTGGGGTCCCCCCGGACGGAGTCTGGGGGAGGTCCGGGTCCCCCGGTCAGGCCCGGAAAGGCCATCGTATCGAGCCATGCCGCCCCGTGCTCACGTGCCCGGGGGACGGACGGGGACCGAGGGGCCGGCGCGGCGGCCTGCGGAGGCCCCCATCGAGGGGCGTACCGGGACGAACGCCAGGGGCGCCCCGGGAATTCCCGGGGCGCCCCTGGCGCGCATGCGTCGTTCTCTCCGGACCGTCTCAGACGGTGATCAGCGCGGTGAGCGGAGCGCCCCGGAGGGCGGGCTCCAGCCGGACGCGGCCCGGGAGGAAGCCGAGCTCCATGAGGACCGCGACGCCCGCGACCTCGGCGCCCGCGCGGCGGATCAGCTCGATGGACGCCTCGGCGGTGCCGCCGGTGGCGAGGACGTCGTCGATGACCATGACGCGGTCGCCCGCGGCCAGGTCCTCGGCGTGCACCTCGATCTCGGCGGTGCCGTACTCCAGCTCGTACGCCTGCCGGAGCGTGGCCCCGGGCAGCTTGCCGGCCTTGCGGACCGGGATGAAGCCCAGGCCCGCGCGGACGGCGACCGGCGCCGCGAGGATGAAGCCGCGGGCCTCCAGGCCGACGATCTTCGTCGCGCCCCGCGCGGAGCAGAGCGCGGCGAGCGCGTCGGTGAGGGCCGTGAACGCCTCCGGGTCCGCGAGCAGCGGCGTGATGTCCTTGAACAGCACGCCCGGCTTCGGGTAGTCGGGGACGTCGCGGATCCGGCTGAGCAGCAGGCCGGTCACGTCCTGGGCCTCGGCCGTCATCCGCGGCGCTCCTGGGCGCGGCCGCGGCGGGCCGCGGCGCGCGGACCGACGACGGCCGCCTCGGCGGCGTCGGTGCCGTCGTCGTCCGGGCCGTCCTCGCCGCGGGCGGCGGCGGAGGCGCGCTTGGCCAGGACCCGCTTCTTCAGCGCCTTGATCGCCGGCTCGCGCTCCTTGAGGTCGGCGACGAGCGGGGTGGCGATGAAGATCGAGGAGTAGGCACCGGCGGCCAGACCCACGAAGAGCGACAGCGAGATGTCGTTGAGCATGCCGGCGCCGAGGACGCCGCCGCCGATGAAGAGCAGGCCCGCGACGGGCAGCAGCGCCACGACGGTGGTGTTGATGGAGCGGACCAGGGTGCCGTTGATCGAGCGGTTGGCCATCTCGCTGTAGGTGAAGCGGGTCTGCTTCGTGATGTCCTTCGTCTGTTCCTTGAGGGAGTCGAAGACGACGACGGTGTCGTACAGCGAATAGCCGAGGATGGTCAACAGACCGATCACCGTGCCGACCGTGACCTCGAAGCCGACCAGCGAGTAGATGCCGACCGTGATCGTGAGGTCGTGGATCAGCGCGATCAGCGCCGCGACGGCCATTCTCCATTCGAAGGCGATGGCCAGATAGATCACCACGAGGATCATGAACACGCCGAGACCGGTCCACGCCTTGGTGGCGATCTGCTCACCCCAGCTGGGGCCGACCAGCTCGGCGGCGATCTTGTCCTCGGGGAGGTTCAGGTCCTTGGCCAGCTCGGTGCGGACCTGGTCGGACTGCTCGGTGTCGAGACCGCCGACCTGGATGCGCAGGGAGCCGTTGCCGAGCTGCTGGACGATCGCGTCGTGGCCGGACGCCTCCTCCGCGTACTCCGTCGCCTGGCTGACGGTGACGTCCGTCTTCGGGGTGGTGAAGACGGCACCGCCCTGGAACTCGATGCCCATGTTGAGGCCGCGGACGGCCAGGGCGACGATGGCCGTGATGGTGATCAGGACGGAGAGGCCGTACCAGATCTTGCGGTTCCCGATGAAGTCGTAACCGACCTCACCGCGGTGGAGCCGGGCGCCGAGATCGCCGAGCTTCGACATCTCACGCCTCCTTCGGGTCGACGGGGGCGGTGGTACGGCGGGCGCGGCGCAGCGGCGGCTTGGCGCCGAGGCGCTTCGGGTCCAGTCCGGACCACTTGTGGCCGTTGCCGAAGAACTTCGTGCGGGCGAGCAGCGTCATCACCGGCTTGGTGAAGAGGAACACCACGACGACGTCGAGCAGGGTGGTCAGGCCGAGCGTGAACGCGAAGCCCTGGACCTTGCCGACGGTGACGATGAAGAGCACCGCGGCGGCGAGGAACGACACGAAGTCGGAGACCAGGATGGTGCGGCGGGCGCGCGGCCAGGCGCGCTCGACGGCCGGCCGCAGGGTGCGGCCCTCGCGGATCTCGTCGCGGATGCGCTCGAAGTACACGATGAACGAGTCCGCGGTGATGCCGATGGCGACGATGGCGCCGCAGACGGCCGGCAGGTTCAGCGCGAAGCCGATGGCCGGGCCGAGCAGAGCCATGATCACGTAGGTGAGCAGGGCGGAGACGCCGAGGCTGAGGATCGCGATGAACGACAGGCCGCGGTAGTAGACGACCAGGTAGAGGATGACCAGCGCCAGGCCGATCGCGCCGGCGATGAGACCGGCCTCCAGCTGCTCGCCGCCGAGGGCGGCGGTGACGGTGTCGACGCTCTGGGTGTCGAAGGAGAGCGGCAGGGCGCCGTAGGCCAGGATGTTGCCGAGGTCCTGGGCGGACTGCTGGTTGAAGCTGCCGGAGATCTGCGCGTTGGCGCTCAGCGTGGTCTGGACGCGGGGCGCCGAGACGACCTCGCCGTCCAGGACGATGGCGAACTGGTTCTGCGGCTCGGCCTGCTGCGAGAGCTTGCCAGTGATCGACTGGAACTTCTTCGAGCCGGCGTCCGTGAACGTCATGTCGACGATCCACTGGCCGCTCTGCTGGTCGATGGCGGCCTTGGCGTCGTCGACGTCACGGCCCTCGACCTCGGCGGGGCCGAGGAGGTACTTCTCCCACTGGCCGATCGCGTTCTTGCCGCAGGCGACGATGGTGTCGCCCGGCTTGCTGCCCGCGGCGGCGGCGGTGCGCTGCTTGGGGTCCAGGCAGTTCAGGGTGGTGAACTTCTGCTGGAGCGCGGCGGTGGCGGCGTCCGGGGTGGGCGTGGCCTGCGGGGTGCCGGTCGCCTTCGGGGTGGCGGTCGCCTTCGGCGTGCCGGTGGCGCTGCCGGTGGGCGTGGGCGTCCCGGTGGCGTTCGGGGCCTTGAGGGCCTCGGAGAGCGCGCGGCCCTGGGTGGAGGCGGTCGCGGTCGGCGTGGCCGACTTCTTCTCGCCGACGGAGGCGGACGCGGAGGGCTTCGGCGTGGCCGAGCCCGAGGGGTTCGCGGAGGGCGCGGCCTCGGGGGCGGCGGCCGCGACGGTGAGCACCGGCCGGAAGTAGAGCTGGGCGGTGGTGCCGACCTGCTCGCGGGCCTGCTTCTCGTTCGTCCCCTTGGGGATGTTGACGATGATGTTCTCGCGGCCCTGGGTCTGGACCTCGGCCTCGGAGACGCCGAGACCGTTGACACGGCGCTCGATGATGCCGACCGCCGTGTTCATGTTGGTCTCGTTGACCGCGGACTCCTGGCCGGGCTCCGCCTTGGCCTTGAGCGTGATCGACGTGCCGCCGGCGAGGTCGATGCCCAGGCGCGGGGTGGTGTGTCCCGACCAGAACATGCCGCCGGTGAGCGCGACCATGGCGATCAGAATGAATGCCAGGGCGCGCCCAGGCCGGCTCTGTCCCCCCGCCGGCCCTCGGCCCTTCTTCGGTGCTGCCACCTGTCGTTTCTCCCTGTCCAAACCGTCCGGGCGCCGGGTGGGCGCACGGAGGCCACGAAGTATGTGTGGGGACCATCCCCCGCAGACGTCCGACCGTTCCCGGCCGCGGCCCCGCCTGTTCGCGGGGGCCGCGGTGCCGGGTGCGACTTACTTCGCCTCGGTCTCGCCGTCGGCCTTGCCGTCCTTCTCGACCTCGGCGGCGTCCGACTTCTTCGTCAGATCGGCCTTCGGGGCCTCGTCGGTCTTGTCGGCCGCGTCGGTCAGCGACGAGGCGTCGTCCGGGACGACGGCGCCGGAGTCGGCCGCGGCGTCCTCGTCGGTGTCACCGTGGACGATCCGGTTGTACTCGGCGTCGTCGAGGACCGCGCCGATCGAGTTCTTGGCGTAGACGGCGTGCACGCCGGGCGCGACCTCCAGCAGGACGGTCTCGTCCTGGATCTCCTTGACGGTGGCGTACATTCCCCCGATCGTGCGTACGCCGGTGCCGGGCTGCATCTGGTTGCGCATCTCCGCCGCCTGCTGCTGCTTCTTCTTGGCAGAGCGGGTCATCAGGAACATCGCCCCGATGAGCACGATGAACGGGAGGAGCATGCCGATGTTATTCACGGGACGGAAATCCTTCGCACGGTCACGGAGAACCCGCGGCCTGATCTTCGGGGGTGGGTACGCCGTCCAGAAAGGGCGGCATCGGCGGAGTCTAGGCGAGTCCGCATCGATGGAACAACGCCCAGCATGGCACCGTGGTTCCTCGTCGGGCGATACTCCGCGCCGTCACCCACCCGTCACAGCGGCCTCAGGCGCCGAACAGCCCCTGTTGTCCCGATCCCGCCCCCGCCGGGCCCGCTGCCTGCGGCGGGACCAGTCCGAGGTGGGTCCACGCGGCGGGCGTGGCGACGCGGCCACGGGGGGTACGGGCGAGCAGTCCCTCCCTCACGAGGAAGGGCTCGGCGACCTCCTCGACGGTCTCGCGCTCCTCCCCCACGGCGACGGCGAGCGTGGACAGGCCGACGGGTCCGCCGCCGAAGAGCTTCAGCAGGGCTTCCAGGACCGCCCGGTCGAGGCGGTCGAGGCCGCGGCTGTCCACCTCGTACACACCGAGGGCGGCGGCGGCGATCTCGCGGGTGATCACTCCGTCGGCCCTCACCTGGGCGTAGTCGCGGACGCGGCGCAGCAGCCGGTTGGCGATCCGGGGGGTGCCGCGGGAGCGGCCGGCGATCTCGGCGGCGCCGGCGGGGTCGATCGTCACGTCGAGGAGGCCCGCCGAACGGGTCACGACGCGCTCCAGCTCGTGCGGCTCGTAGAACTCCATGTGGGCGGTGAAGCCGAAGCGGTCGCGGAGCGGGGGCGGCAGCAGTCCGGCCCGGGTGGTGGCGCCGACCAGGGTGAAGGGCGGGAGGTCCAGCGGGATGGCGGTGGCGCCGGGGCCCTTGCCGACGATGACGTCGACGCGGAAGTCCTCCATCGCCATGTAGAGCATCTCCTCGGCGGGCCGGGACATCCGGTGGATCTCGTCGAGGAAGAGGATCTCGCCCTCCTGGAGGGAGGAGAGGATCGCGGCGAGGTCGCCGGCGTGCTGGATGGCGGGGCCGGAGGTGATCCTGATCGGCGCGTTCATCTCCGCGGCGATGATCATCGACAGGGTGGTCTTGCCGAGGCCGGGGGCGCCGGAGAGCAGTACGTGGTCGGCGGTGGCGCCGCGCTGGCGGGCGGCCTTGAGGACGAGGTCGAGCTGCTGGCGGACCTTCTCCTGGCCGATGAACTCGCCGAGGTCCTTGGGGCGCAGGGCGGCCTCGACGGCCTGGTCGTCGCCCTCGGCGGCGGCGCCGACGATCCGCTCCTCGTGGGCGGATGCCGTCTCGTCGTCCCAGTTCACGGTGGTGTCTTCCTTCGTACGGGAGGGTCTGCGGGCGGTCAGCGGGCGCGGTTGAGCGTCTGCAGGGCGGCGCGCAGCAGCTGGGGCACGGGCGCGGAGCCGGTCTCGGCGAGGGCGGCCTCGGCCTGCGGGGTGACGGCGGCGACCGCCTCCTCGGCCTCGCGGCTCGCGTAGCCGAGGCCGACGAGGGCGGCGGTGAGCTGGTCGGTCCAGGGGGCGGGACCGGTGGCGACGGCGCGCTGCTGGCCGACGAGCCCGCTGCTGCCGAGGGGCTGGCCGAGCTTGTCCTTCAGCTCCAGGAGGAGCTTCTGGGCGCCCTTCTTTCCGATGCCGGGCACGGCGGTGAGCGCCTTCTCGTCGCCGGTGGAGACGGCGAGGCGGAGCGCGTCGGGGCTGTGCACGCCGAGCATGGCCTGGGCGAGCCGGGGTCCGACGCCGCTGGCGGTCTGGAGCAGCTCGAAGACCTGGCGCTCGTCGTCGTCCGCGAAGCCGTACAGCGTGAGCGAGTCCTCGCGGACGACGAGGGAGGTGGCGAGGCGGGCCTGCTCTCCGACGCGGAGCCCCGCGAGCGTGTTCGGGGTGCACTGGACGGCCATGCCGACGCCGCCGACCTCGACGACGGCGGTGGTGGGGGCGAGGGCGGCGACCGGGCCGCTGACGAAGGCGATCATGACGTGCGGCCTTTCGAGGCGTGCAGGGCGACGGCCTGCTGGAGGCGGTTCTGGGCGGGGGCGCGCCAGATGTGGCAGATGGCGAGGGCGAGGGCGTCGGCCGCGTCGGCCGGCTTGGGCGGGGCGGCGAGCCGGAGCAGCCGGGTGACCATGGCGGCGACCTGGGCCTTGTCCGCGCGGCCGGAGCCGGTGACGGCCGCCTTGACCTCGCTGGGGGTGTGGAGGGCGACGGGGATGCCGCGCCGGGAGGCGCAGAGCATGGCGACGGCGCTGGCCTGGGCGGTGCCCATCACCGTCCGCACGTTGTGCTGGCTGAACACCCGCTCCACGGCGACCAGTTCGGGCTGGAAGCGGTCGATCCACTCCTCGATCCCGCGCTCGATGCCGACGAGGCGGGGGCCGATGTCGGCGTCCGCGGGGGTGCGGACCACGCCGACGCCGAGCATGGTGAGCGGTCGTCCCGCGACGCCTTCGACGACGCCGACACCGCACCGGGTGAGTCCCGGGTCCACCCCCAGTACGCGCACGCCGCCCCTCCCTGTCGTCGACCGGTCGCAAGTCTGTTTGTGCAGGCTATCCGCTGCCACCGACAACGCAGCGGGCCGACGGGGTGTGTCCCCGTCGGCCCGCTGCGGTGGAACGGTGTGAAACGGCCCGCGATCAGGCGTCGACCTTCTCCATGACCTCGTCGCTCACGTCGAAGTTGGCGAAGACGTTCTGCACGTCGTCGCTGTCCTCCAGCGCGTCGATCAGCTTGAAGATCTTCCGCGCGCCCTCCTCGTCGAGCTCGACCTGCATGGTCGGGACGAAGCTGGACTCGGCGGAGTCGTAGTCGAAGCCCGCCTCCTGGAGCGCGGTGCGGACCGCGACCAGGTCGGTGGCCTCACTGATGACCTCGAACGACTCACCGAGGTCGTTGACCTCCTCGGCGCCCGCGTCGAGCACGACCTCCAGGACGTCGTCCTCGGAGCGCTCGCCCTTGGGGAGCACGACGACGCCCTTGCGGTTGAACAGGTACGAGACGGAGCCCGGGTCGGCCATCGACCCGCCGTTGCGGGTCATGGCGACGCGGACGTCCGAGGCGGCACGGTTGCGGTTGTCGGTGAGGCACTCGATGAGCACCGCGACACCGTTCGGGCCGTAGCCCTCGTACATGATCGTCTCGTAGTCGGCGCCGCCGGCCTCGAGACCGGCGCCGCGCTTGAGCGCGGAGTCGATGTTCTTGTTCGGGACCGACTGCTTCTTCGCCTTCTGCACGGCGTCGAACAGCGTCGGGTTGCCGTCCAGGTCGGCGCCGCCGGTGCGGGCCGCGACCTCGATGTTCTTGATCAGCTTCGCGAAGAGCTTGCCGCGCTTGGCATCGATCACGGCCTTCTTGTGCTTCGTCGTAGCCCATTTAGAGTGGCCGGACATCTGCCTGTCTCCTTCGCGTAACCAACTTCTTGAACGAACCCCAGAGATCCTACCGGGATCACGTCACCGATCCGTGCGCACCATGTCGACGAAGAGTTCGTGGACCCGGTGGTCGCCGGTCAGCTCGGGGTGGAAGGAGGTGGCGAGGACCCGGCCCTGGCGGACGGCGACGATGTGGCCCTCGTGCTCGGCCAGCACCTCGACGTCGGCGCCGACGGACTCCACCCACGGGGCACGGATGAAGACGCCCTCGACGGGGGTGTCGATGCCCTCGACGGTGACTCCGGCCTCGAAGGACTCGTTCTGCCGCCCGAAGGCGTTGCGGCGCACGATCATGTCGATGCCGCCGAAGGTCTCCTGGCCCGAGCGCGGGTCGAGGATCTTGTCGGCGAGCATGATCAGGCCGGCGCAGGTGCCGTACACGGGCATGCCCGCGGCGATCCGCTCACGGATCGGCTCCATGAGGCCGAAGAGGACGGCCAGCTTGGAGATGGTGGTGGACTCGCCACCGGGGAGGACCAGGCCGTCGACCTCGGCGAGCTCTTCGGGCCGCCGGACCGGCCTGGCCACGGCGTCCGCCGCGGCCAGGGCGATCAGGTGCTCCCGTACGTCGCCCTGGAGGGCCAGGACACCGATCACGGGGGTGCTGCTCATCGGTGCTTACCAGCCCCGGTTGGCGTAGCGCTCGGACTCGGGGAGGGTGTCGCAGTTGATGCCGACCATGGCCTCGCCCAGGTTGCGGGAGGCGTCCGCGATGATCTTCGGGTCGTCGTAGAAGGTGGTGGCCTTCACGATGGCGGCGGCGCGCTTGGCCGGGTCGCCGGACTTGAAGATGCCGGAGCCGACGAAGACGCCCTCGGCGCCGAGCTGGCGCATCAGCGCGGCGTCGGCCGGGGTGGCGACGCCACCGGCGGAGAACAGGACGACGGGCAGCTTGCCGAGCTCGGCGACCTCCTTGACGAGCTCGTACGGGGCGCGCAGCTCCTTGGCGGCGGCGAACAGCTCGTTGTTGTCGAAGCCGCGCAGCTTGGCGATCTCGTTCTTGATCTGGCGCAGGTGGCGGACGGCCTCGACGACGTTGCCGGTGCCGGCCTCGCCCTTGGAGCGGATCATGGCCGCGCCCTCGGCGATGCGGCGGAGGGCCTCGCCCAGGTTGGTGGCGCCACAGACGAAGGGGGTGGTGAAGGCCCACTTGTCGGAGTGGTTGACCTCGTCGGCCGGGGTGAGGACCTCGGACTCGTCGATGTAGTCGACGCCGAGGGACTGGAGGACCTGGGCCTCGACGAAGTGGCCGATGCGGGACTTGGCCATCACCGGGATGGAGACCGCGCCAATGATCTCCTCGATCATGTTCGGGTCGGACATCCGGGCCACGCCGCCGTCCTTGCGGATGTCCGCGGGGACCCGCTCCAGGGCCATGACGGCGACGGCGCCGGCGTCCTCGGCGATCTTCGCCTGCTCGGCGTTGACCACGTCCATGATCACGCCGCCCTTGAGCTGCTCGGCCATGCCGCGCTTCACACGGGCGGTACCGGTCTCGGGGGACTGGGGGGTGGTGGAGCTGGACACGGAAACCTCACTCGTGACAACGGGTTCAACGGGACGTTGACGACTAGAGCGAGGAAACAATCCACGAGCGGTCCACAGCAAGGGCCAATGTGCAGGACGTGGATCCTTTTCGCGGGAATCCGAGGCCGCAGGGGCTCAGGAAGGACGATCGGCCAGGGCCACCGGCGGTTCGTCGTCCATTTCGAAGGCCATCGGGAAGGGCGCGTGGCCCGCGAGCCGGAACCAGCGGACCTTGCGGTGGCGGCGCAGGGCGCGGGCGGCCCGGACGGCGTCGTTGTGGAAGCGGCGGGCCATCGGGACCCGGCGGACCGCGGCGGCCAGTTCGCCCGCGGCCTCCTCGCCGCCGGGCGCCTCCCGGACGAGCTCCACCTGCTCCGGCTCGCCGAAGACGGCCCGCAGGGCCTGGCTCAGCTCGCTCTCGGCGACCTCGCGGTGGTCCTCCTCGGCCTGCCGGGCCGCGTGCGCGGCCTCGTACAGGACGATCGAGGCCGCCGGGTCGAGGACGCCGGAGGTGGCCAGTTCCTGGGCGACCGAGGCCCGCCGCAGCAGCTGGGCGTCGAGCGCGGCGCGGGCCGCGTCGATGCGGGTGTGCAGCCGGTCGAGCCGTCCGGCGGTCCAGCTGAGGTAGACGCCGATGAGGATCAGCGCGACGACGGTCCAGATCAGGGTTTCGGTCACGGGCGCACAGGCTACCCGGGCGGCGGCAGCACACCTTCCCAAAGGGCGTGGTCGTGGGCGAACAGGACACGTACCGGCCGGCCGTCCGCGAGCGCGGCGAGCCGGTCCAGCCAGGGCCGGTACGGCGTCCCGAAGTCGCCCGCCGTGTCGTACGCCTGTCCCGCGAGGACCGTCACGCGGTCGCCGTGGTCGAGGACGAGCGACTGGTGCCCGTCGACGTGTCCGGGCGTCGGCACGATCCGGATCCCGGGCGCGAGCTCGTGCTCGCCGTCGATCTCCCTCCAGGCGACGCCGGGGAGGAGGGAGTCGAGGGTGTAGCCGCCGGCCCGCGCGGTGGCGAGCTCGCCGCGCTGGACGAGGGCGGGGGTGCCGGGGAAGCGCTGGTTGCCGCCGATGTGGTCGAAGTGGAGGTGGCAGTTGACCAGGACGTCCGCCTCGCCGGGGCGGACGGTGAGCGGCCGGCGCTCGATCGCGTAGTGGGCGTCGGTCTCGGGCGAGCCCTCGCCCATGCCGGTGTCGAAGAGGACGGTGCCGCCGGGGTGCCGGACGAGGTAGGCGAAGGCGGACTCCACGCGCGCGTGGGGCCCGCCCCACTCGTGGGCGGGGCGGGTGAAGCGGCCGAGGTCGAGCCGGGTGACGTGGATCATGCGACCAGGTTGCGCCCGCGCGCCCCCGCCGGGGGCGTGCGTTCCGCCCAGGGCGGAACGGGTGCCCGCAGCGGGCTACAGCCCCAGCCGCGCCCGGAGGCCGCCCGCCTTCTCGTCCGTGTCGACCGCCGCCGCGCCGTCGGTGACCGTCTCGTAGACGGCCAGGATGTCCGCGCCGACCGTGGACCAGTCGAAGCGCCGCACGTGCGCCGAGCCCCGCGCGCTCAGCTCCGCGCGCCGCGCGGGATCGCCGAGCAGCCGGATCGCCGCCTTCGCCAGCGCGTCCGCGTCCTCGTTGGCGAAGAGCTCGCCCGCCGCGCCCTGGTCGAGGACCTGGGCGAAGGCGTCCAGGTCGGCGGCGAGGACCGGCGCGCCGGCCGACAGCGCCTCGACGAGGATGATGCCGAAGGACTCGCCGCCCGTGTTGGGCGCCACGTACACGTCGACGCTCCGCAGCAGCCGCGCCTTGTCCTCGTCGCTGACCATGCCGAGGAACTCCACCCGGGAGCGCATCTCGGGCGGCAGCGAGGCCACCGCCTCCTCCTCGTCGCCGCGTCCCGCCACGAGGAGCCGGGTGCCCGGCCGCTCGGTGAGGATCTGCGGCAGCGCCTTCATGAGGACCGGCAGGCCCTTGCGGGGCTCGTCGATCCGCCCGATGAAGCCGAGCGTCTCCCCCTGCCACTCGGCCTTGGGCTCGGCGCCCGCGAAGAAGTCGACGTCGACGCCGTTGGGGATGACGACCGCGTCGCCGCCGAGGTGCTCCACCAGCGTCCGGCGGGCGTACTCGCTGACCGCGATCCGGGCGCTGATCTTCTCCAGCGCCGGCTGGAGGATCGGGTAGGCGGCGATCATCGCCCGCGAGCGCGGGTTCGAGGTGTGGAAGGTGGCCACGATCGGGCCCTGCGCCGCCCAGCAGGTGAGCAGCCCCAGGGAGGGCGAGGTCGGCTCGTGGATGTGGACGACGTCGAAGGTGCCGTCGTGCAGCCAGCGGCGGACCCGGGCGGCGGAGAGGAAGCCGAAGCTGAGCCGGGCCACCGAGCCGTTGTACGAGACGGGCACGGCCCGGCCGGCGGAGACCACGTACGGCGGCAGCGGCGTGTCGTCGTCGGCGGGGGCGAGGACGGAGACCTCGTGGCCGAGCCGGATCAGGTGCTCGGCGAGGTCGCGGATGTGGAACTGGACGCCGCCCGGTACGTCCCAGGAGTACGGGCAGACGATCCCGATCTTCACGGTGTGCGCTCCTCCAGGTCGGCCAGCCAGAGGCGCTGGAGCATGTGCCAGTCCTCCGGGTGGTCCGCGATCGCCCCGGCGAAGGTGTCGGCGAGGGTCTGTGTCATGAGGGACGCCTTTTCGGCGCGGGTGCCTGACGCGGGTACCTCCACGGCCGCGTGCACCTCTCCCTTCATGACGTCGGTGTCGTCGTACCAGAGGGTCACCGGCAGCAGGAGCGCGTCGGTCTGGAGGGCGAGCATGGCCGGTCCCGCGGGCATCCGGGTGGCCTCGCCGAAGAAGGAGACCTCGACGCCGGAGGCGGACAGGTCGCGGTCGGCGACCAGGCAGACCAGACCGCCGGCCCGCAGCCGCCGGGCGAGGGTCCCGAAGGCGGCGCCGCCGGTGTGCGGCAGCACCTCCATGCCGAGGGACTCGCGGTAGGCGACGAAGCGGTCGTAGAGCGACTCGGGCTTGAGCCGCTCGGCGACGGTGGTGAAGGGCGTGCCGAGGGCGCGGGTCACCCACACCCCGGCCAGGTCCCAGTTGCCCATGTGCGGCAGGGCGAGGATCACTCCGCGATCCGAGGCTATGGCGTCCTTCAGGACGTGCTCGCCCTTGATCGCGAAGCTGTTCGCGGCCCGCTCGCTGCTCCATGTGGGGAGCCGGAAGGACTCCATCCAGTAGCGCATGTACGAGCGCATGCCGGCCTTCGACAGCTCGGCGAGCCGCTCGGGCGTGGCGTCCGGCACCACGCGCGCGAGGTTGGCCTCCAGGCGCAGCACGCCCTTGCCGCGCCGCTTCCAGGCGGTGTCGGCGATCTTCCGCCCGAGGGCCTTGGCCACCGGCTCCGGGAGCTTCTTCACGGTCGCCCAGCCGAGGCCGTACAGCCCGTCGGCGACCTTGTCCTTCAGCGTGCTCACGATGCCGCCCCGCTTCCCCCGGCCGCCGCGGCGGCATCCGCCTCCGCGGACTCCCTGCGTACCGTCACGACCCGCTGTCCCAGGGTCACCGCCGAGCCGACGGCGACGATCCACAGCGCGATCGGCAGCAGCACGTCGATGCCGGGCACGCCGAAGGCGTGCAGGCCGGCGAGGCCGGCCGCGACCAGCGAGATCACCAGGCGCTCGGCCCGCTCGATCAGGCCGTTCACCGCGACCGGCAGGCCAATCGATTCACCACGCGCCTTGGTGTACGAGACCACCTGGCCGCTCGCCAGGCAGAAGATCGCCACCGCGCACAGCACGTTGTCGTCGCCCTTGCCCGCGTACCAGAGGGCGAAGCCACCGAAGATCGCCCCGTCGGCGACCCGGTCGAGGGTCGAGTCGAGGAAGGCGCCCCAGCGGCTGGAGATGCCGGCCTGCCGGGCCATGTTGCCGTCGACGAGGTCGGAGAAGACGAAGAGCGTGATCACGATCGTGCCCCAGAAGAACTCGCCCCTGGGGAAGAAGACCAGCGCACCGGCGACCACTCCCGCCGTGCCGATCAGCGTCACGGCGTCGGGGGTGACCCCCCGGCGGAGCAGAAACGCGGCGAACGGTGTGAGGACACGCGTAAAAAACGCACGCGCGTACTTGTTCAGCATGGCCTTCCCGAGGTTTCGGCGGGCCGCGCGGTCCTATGACCACCGGCTCACCCATCGTAGCCACGCGCGTGGCGCCGTACGGGAGCGCACCCGCCCCGTCGCGTCGGCGTACCCCTGGGGACCCACCGCTGTACGACGTATGGACGCGTCCCGGTGTCGGTGCAAAGCTCGAAGGAGCACCCCGCGGGCTCCGCCGGAACGGCGCCGCGACGCCGCTCCCCCGCGCCCGCTCACCCCTCACCGCCTCGCAGCCGGGAGGACCACCATGGGCGACAAGGCGCACACCCCCGCCGGAGCCGCCGGCAGGGCACCGACGGCCGACCGGCCCTCGGAGGTACGGAACGTGGTGCTGGTCGGCCACAGCGGATCGGGCAAGACGACGCTGGTCGAGGCGCTGGCCCAGACGGCCGGAGCGCTCGGCAGACCCGGCCGGGTCGAGGACGGGGCGACCGTCTCCGACTACGACGAGATCGAGCACCGGCAGCACCGCTCCGTCCAGCTCTCCCTCGTCCCGGTCGGCTGGGAGGGCTTCAAGATCAACCTCCTCGACACCCCCGGGTACGCCGACTTCGTCGGGGAGCTCAGGGCCGGTCTGCGCGCGGCGGACGCGGCCCTCTTCGTCGTCTCGGCCGCCCAGGAGGCCGACGCGGTCGCCGCCTCCACCCGGATGGTCTGGGAGGAGTGCGCGGCCGTCGGCATGCCCCGGGCGATCGTCGTCACCCACCTCGACACCGCCCGCACCGGCTTCGAGGAGCTCACCGGGGTCTGCGCCGGGCTCTTCGGCCACGACGACCCCGACGCCGTCCTCCCTCTCTACCTGCCGGTCCACGGCCCCGAGGGCACCGACGGCCACGCCCCCGCGACCGGTCTGATCGGCCTCCTCACGGAGCGGGTCCTCGACTACTCCACGGGCGCGCGGCGGGAACTCCCGCCCGGCGACGCCGACCGCGACCTGATCGCCGGGGCGCGGGCCCGGCTCATCGAGGGGATCATCGCCGAGAGCGAGGACGAGACCCTCATGGACCGCTACCTCGGCGGCGAGGAGGTCGACATCGGAACCCTCGTCGGCGATCTGGAGAAGGCGGTCGCCCGGGGCGGCTTCCACCCCGTGCTCGCCGCCGCCCCCGCCGCCGACGGGGGCGGACAGGGCCTCGGCACGGTCGAACTCCTGGAGCTGATCACCCGCGGCTTCCCCTCGCCGCTGGAGCACGAGCCGCCCGCCGTCACCACCCCCTCCGGCGAACCCCGGCCGCCGCTCGCCTGCGACCCCGACGGACCGCTGGTCGCCGAGGTCGTGAAGACCGCCGCCGACCCCTACCAGGGCCGGATCTCCCTCGTCCGGGTCTTCTCCGGCACCCTCCGGCCCGACGAGACGGTGCACGTCTCCGGGCACGGCCTCGCCGACCGCGGCCACGAGGACCACGACGTCGACGAACGGGTCGGCGCCCTCACCTCCCCCTTCGGCAAGCAGCAGCGGCCGATGGCGCACTGCGTCGCCGGGGACCTCGCGTGCGTGGCCCGGCTCGGCCGCGCCGAGACCGGCGACACCCTCTCCGCCAAGGACGACCCGCTCCTGATCGCACCGTGGGCCATGCCCGAACCGCTGCTGCCGCTCGCCGTCGAGGCGCACGGCAAGGCCGACGAGGACCGGCTCTCGCAGGGCCTGGCCAAACTGGTCGCCGAGGACCCGACGCTCCGCCTCGAACAGAACCAGGACACCGGCCAGGTCGTCCTGTGGTGCCTGGGCGAGGCCCACCAGGACGTCGTCCTGGAGCGGCTGCGCGGCCGCTACGGGGTGCGCGTCGACGCCGTCCCGTACCGGGTGCCGCTGCGCGAGACCTTCGGCGCGCCCTCCTCCGGCCGCGGACGCCACGTCAAACAGTCCGGCGGGCATGGCCAGTTCGCGATCTGCGAGATCGACGTCGAGCCGCTCCCGCCGGGCAGCGGCATCGAGTTCGTCGACAAGGTGGTGGGCGGCGCGGTGCCCCGCCCGTTCATCGGCTCCGTCGAGAAGGGCGTACGGGCCCAGGCCGCGCGCGGTGTCGCCGCGGGGCACCCGCTGGTCGACGTCCGGGTCACCCTCAGGGACGGCAAGGCCCACTCGGTGGACTCGTCCGACGCCGCCTTCCAGACGGCCGGGGCGCTCGCCCTGCGCGAGGCGGCCGCCGAGGTCCCCGTCCACCTCCTGGAGCCGGTCGCCGAGGTGCGGGTGCTCGTCCCCGACGAGTACGTCGGGGCGGTGATGAGCGACCTGTCCGGCCGGCGCGGCCGGGTGGTCGGCACCGACCAGGCCGGGCCCGGCCGCACGGTCGTCCGGGCCGAGGTCCCGGAGATCGAGATCGGGCGGTACGCCGTCGACCTGCGGTCCGTCTCGCACGGCACGGGCCGTTTCGACCGCAGCTACGCCCGGCACGAACCGATGCCCCCTCAGCTCGCCGAGCGCCTTCGCGAACAGGCCGGAAAACGCTCCTAGTCGACGGATCGTCAGCGGTCGCCGTCCGTCCGGTCCGCACCGGGCGGACGGGTTCCGGTCGCGGTTGTCCACAGCCGGTGACGCATACCACGCGGCCCGGTTACGCTGTGGTGCCCAGCTCGGCAGGTGTGCCGGGCACGGCAGTCGGGAACAGCCCGCACAGGTACTCGCGGTGATGGGGGCGCACGTGGCGATCGACGGTTTCGGACCGGGGGCACAGATCCCGCTCCAGGGCGGCAGCGGGCTGACCGGGGCGACGAACGCCCTGGCCTCGGCCGCGTACCGGGACAGCCCCCTGGAGACCATCCAGGAAGCCGACAACGAGCACTACAAGACCACGCTGAAGAAGGGGAAGTGGGAGAAACTCTTCCGCCCCGACCTCGGCGAGGCGTTCTCCCGCGCCGTGCAGGTCCGCATGCTCGGCGGCGGCCGCAAGCCCCTCATCCAGTCCTTCGGCGCCGAACCGCAGCCGATCGTCGAGCACTGCCTCGCCGCCACCCACATCCGCCGCCGCCGCGACATCAAGCTGACCCTGATCACCTTCGTCTGCGGCGTCCTGTTCCTGCCCGGCCTGCTGCTCTGGCTCGGCGTGATCCATCTGCGCCGCACCGCCGCCGGCTCGGACAACAAGCGGACCAGCTTCCTCGGCACGGCCCTGCTGCTCGTGGTCGGCATCGGCGCCGTGATCGTCCTCCTCAGGCTCCCCTTCGACGGGCTGCTGCCCAACTACCTGCGGGCGATGATCGTCGCGCCGGTCGTCGGCTGGTACCTCGCGGGGCGGGTCTGCCTCAGCGCCGCCGTGGACCTCCGCGAGCGCTGGACCGGCCTGCTCAGCGGCGGCGGCGTCGGCGCCCACGTCCCCAAGTCCGTCCCCACGGACCCGGGCGAGAAGTCGGCCGAGGAGCTGCGGCTCAACCTGGAGAAGCTCTCCGCCGAGCAGCAGTCCAACATGGTGTTCTACGCCGGCCCCAAGGGCGTCCTCGGCCTCGGCACCCGCTGGGGCAGCTGGACCCTGGCCGAGGAGCTGGTCCCCGTGGACGGCCGCGAGATGCACGACTTCCGCGCCTGGGACCTGGTCCGCAAGATCCACGACCAGCTCACCCTGCTGGAGCGCGGCTCGCTGAAGACCGGCTTCCCCAAGCCGACCGTGAAGCACTGGATCGTCTCCCCGGTCGGCGAGGGCGCCGACGAGGTCGCCCGCCCCGAGGGCGACAACATCGTCCACTTCCAGGTCAAGCCGCACGAGATACAGCGGATCTGCAACGAGCAGCAGTTCGGCGCCGGCAACCGCCACTACCTGGGCGTCCAGTTCACGCTCTGGGACGGGAACGTGGTGCTGACGATGATGGTCACCGTCACCTCGCTCCACCACACCCTGCGCATCGAGGTCACGGGCCACGCGCTCGGCCCCGTCCACGGTCTGTTCACCACCAAGCCCAAGGCGAAGACCAAGGAGGTCTCCAAGACCGTCCGCTTCTGGGAGACCAAGGAGATCCCGCAGCCGCTGCTGGGCACCGACGACATCGTCCGGCTCGCCGTCCGCGCCCCGCTCACCTGGTACCCGCCGGTCCTGGAGTTCCTCGGCGGCAAGATGAACCTGCCCGAGCCCTTCGGCCTCCGGCACGTCTGGGCCGGCCCGCTCTGGAAGAACCGCTTCATGGCCGACGACGCCATCCGCATGGCCACGCCCGTGCTCCGCGCGGTCCACACGGCGACCATCCGGTTCCTCGACGAGCACAACGTGGACACCGAGCGCTTCACCAACCGCTCCCTGATCCTCGGCGGGGGCGTGCAGGACCCCGGACCGAAGAAGGCCGACGTCTACGACGCCTGACGCCGACGGCCCCGGGGCGCGCGCCCCGGGGCCGTACGGACGAGGAAGGTCAGACGGTGGCGGGCCAGGCGTCGGCCAGCATCTTCCGGGTGTCGGCGAGCAGCTGCGGCAGCACCTTGGTGTGGCCGACGACCGGCATGAAGTTGGTGTCGCCGCCCCAGCGCGGCACCACGTGCTGGTGCAGGTGCGCGGCGATCCCCGCACCGGCCACGGCGCCCTGATTCATGCCGATGTTGAAACCGTGCGCCCCGGACGCCGCCCGCAGGGCGATCATCGCCCGCTTGGTGAAGTCGGCCAGCTCGGCCGTCTCCGCCGCGTCCAGGTCGGTGTAGTCGGCGACGTGCCGGTACGGGACGACCATGAGGTGCCCGCCGTTGTACGGGTACAGGTTGAGGACCGCGTACACGCTCGCGCCACGGGCGATCACCAGCGCGTCCTCGTCCGACTTCGCGGGGATCGAGCAGAACGGACAGCCGTCGTCGGCCCCCGGCCCGGTCGGCTTGTTCTCGCCCTGGATGTACGCCATCCGGTGAGGCGTCCACAGGCGCTGGAACGCGTCCGGCGCCCCCACTCCGATCTGCTGCTCCGGCTCAGTCGTCATGCTGTGCAGCATATTGCGTCGCCCGTTCGGAACGTGTCGCCGGGGCGAGCGAAGCCGCCCCGGGTGATCCTGATCCGATGAGCGCCAGGCCCCCGAAACCGCCCCGCCAGGAACGCTGGGACCGCCGCATGGAGCTGCCGCTGGCCGTGGCCTCCATCGCCTACCTCGCCGGCTACGCGGTCCGGGTCCTCGCCCGGGACCACCTGCCGCGGCTCGGGGTGGATCTCTGCGTCGGGGTCGTCCTCGGCGCCTGGGCGGTCTTCATCACCGACTACGCGGTGCGGATGCGGCTCAGCGGCCTCCACCCCCTCCGGTTCGTCCGCACCCACCTCCTGGACACGGTCGTGCTGCTCCTGCCGCTGCTGCGCCCGGTCCGGATGGTGACCCTCTACGACCGGGTCCAGCGCCGCCGGGGGCAGCCGCGGCTCAGCCTCTACGCCCGCGTCATGGTCTACTCCGGACTCTCGGTCTCCCTGCTCGGCTTCACGGCCGCGCTCACCGTCTACCACCACGAGGCGGACGCCCCCGGCGCCACGATCGTCACCTTCGGCGACTCCGTGTGGTGGGCCTGCGCCACGCTGGCGACGGTCGGCTACGGCGACGTGACCCCGGTGACCCCGGTCGGCCGGGTGGTCGCGGTCGGCCTGATGGCCTGCGGCCTGGCACTGCTGGGCGCCGTGACGGGTTCCTTCTCGTCGTGGCTGATCCAGGCGTTCACCCGGGAGGACGAACGGCCCGGGAACGGGGAGAGGCCCCCGGGGGATCCCCCGGGGGCCTCCTGAGCGGCGCGGGTCGTCAGACCTGGACGCGCTCCTCGACGACCTTGGTGAGCTTGGCGATCGCCTCGTCGACGGGGATGCCGTTCTCCTGCGAACCGTCGCGGTAGCGGAAGGAGACGGCGCCGGCGGCCATGTCCTCGTCACCCGCGATGATCATGAAGGGGACCTTCTGCTTCTGCGCGTTCCGGATCTTCTTCTGCATCCGGTCGGAGGAGGAGTCGACCTCCACCCGCAGGCCCTGCTTCTTCGCCTTGGCGGCGAACTCGTGCAGGTAGTCGACGTGCGCGTCACCGATCGGGATGCCGGTCGCCTGGACCGGGGCCAGCCACGGCGGCATCGCGCCCGCGTAGTGCTCCAGGAGCACGGCGAAGAACCGCTCGATCGAGCCGAACAGCGCGCGGTGGATCATGACCGGGCGCTGCTTGGTGCCGTCGGGGGCGGTGTACTCCAGGTCGAAGCGCTCCGGCAGGTTGAAGTCGAGCTGCACGGTCGACATCTGCCAGGTGCGGCCGATGGCGTCCCGCGCCTGCACCGAGATCTTCGGGCCGTAGAAGGCGGCGCCGCCCGGGTCGGGGGTGAGCGGCAGGCCCTGCTTCTCGGCGACCTGCTGGAGGACCGCGGTGGCCTCCTCCCAGATCTCGTCCGAGCCGACGAACTTCTCCGGGTCCTTGGTGGACAGCTCCAGGTAGAAGTCGGTCAGACCGTAGTCGCGCAGCAGGTTCAGGACGAAGGTGAGGGTCTTGTCGAGCTCCTCCGCCATCTGCTCCTTGGTGCAGTAGATGTGCGCGTCGTCCTGGGTGAAGCCGCGGGCCCGGGTCAGACCGTGGACGACGCCCGACTTCTCGTACCGGTACACGGTGCCGAACTCGAACAGGCGCAGCGGCAGCTCACGGTAGGAGCGGCCACGCGCGTCGAAGATCAGGTTGTGCATCGGACAGTTCATGGGCTTGAGGTAGTAGTCCACGCCCTCGTCGAGCTGCATGGGGGGGTACATGCCCTCGGCGTACCAGTCCAGGTGGCCCGACTTCTCGAACAGCTTGCCCTTGGTGGCGTGCGGCGAGTAGACGAACTCGTAGCCCTCCTCCTCGTGCCGCTTGCGCGAGTAGTCCTCCATGACCCGGCGGATGATGCCGCCCTTGGGGTGGAAGACGGCGAGGCCGGAGCCGATCTCGTCCGGGATGGAGAAGAGGTCGAGCTCGTTGCCGAGCTTGCGGTGGTCGCGCTTCTCGGCCTCGGCGAGGAAGTCGAGGTGGGCCTTCAGCTCGTCCTTCGACGGCCAGGCGGTGCCGTAGATGCGCTGGAGCATCGGGTTCTTCTCGCTGCCGCGCCAGTAGGCGGCCGCGTTCCGCATCAGCTTGAACGCCGGGATGTTCCGGGTGGTGGGCAGGTGGGGACCGCGGCAGAGGTCCTTCCAGCACAGCTCGCCGGTCTTGGCGTCCAGGTTGTCGTAGATGGTCAGCTCGCCGCCGCCCACCTCGACGTTCGCGCCGTCGTCGGTCGACGCGGAGCCCTTGATGCCGATGAGCTCCAGCTTGTACGGCTCCTCGGCGAGCTCCTCGCGGGCGTCCTCGTCGGAGACCACGCGGCGGGCGAACCTCTGCCCCCGCTTCTGGATCTCCTGCATCTTCTTCTCGATGGCCTTGAGGTCCTCGGGCGTGAACGGCTTCTCGACGTCGAAGTCGTAATAGAAGCCGTCGCGGACCGGCGGGCCGATGCCCAGCTTGGCCTCGGGGAAGAGCTCCTGCACGGCCTGGGCCATGACGTGCGCGGTGGAGTGGCGCAGGATGTTCAGGCCGTCCTCGGAGCCGATCTCGACGCCCTCGACGACGTCGCCCTCGGCGAGCTCGTACGAGAGGTCCTTCAGCTCGCCCGCGACGCGGGCGGCGATGACGGTGCGGTCGTCGGCGAACAGGGCGCCGGCCGTGGTGCCCGCGCTCACCGTCCTCTCCTCGGGTCCTGAGGCGGTCGGGACGGTCACACGGACTTCGGACACGGGTACTCCATGCATCGGGGCGCCGGCAGACACGAGGTGCCGGCGTCGGTGGCGCGCGGCAGAGACGAGGTGCCGCGTCAGCCTCGATCTTACGGGGGCCCGGGGAGCCCCACCCACCGCGCCCGACGCTCACTCCCCCGGGCCGCACGCCTCCTCGAAGAAATCGAGGTTCTCGTGGAGGGACTTCATCAGCCGGTCCCGCTCCGCCTCGTCCACCTGCACCGGGACCACTCCGGAGGGGTCGGCGAGGCGACGGAAGCCGCCGCGGCTCTCCAGCCGGCCGACGACCCGGATGGGGAGGCCGACGAGGTGGGCGTGGCCGGCGGTGCGGTACGCCTCCTCGTCGAGGGCGACCCGGACGTGGCCGACGTCGGCGCCGCCGAGCACCCGGAGCTTGACCGTGCCCTCGCCGCGCGGCCCGGAGCGGCGGAGCCGGACGACGGCGCCGGTGATCCGGACCGGGACGGAGGGCTCGTCGGTGAGGTAGCGGGCGCTCGCCTCGCGCAGCGCCGGCAGATCGCCGGGCGAGAACTCGACGGGCTCGGGGCGGGCGGCGCACCCGTGCGGAATGCCGGCGGCCGGCGCCCATTCGAGGGCGATGCGGACGCCTTCCGTACCGCGGACGAGGGCGACGAGCGCCTCGGTGAGTTCGCGGCTGACCCCGGCCTCGACGGCGGAGTCGAAGGCGTCCATGCCGCCGGTGGCGCGCTGGTAGTCGACGGCCTCCCGGGCGGCGTGCAGGGCGTGGTAGAGCCGGACGGCGACGGGGCGGCCGGGCGGGACCGGCAGGAAGGCGGTGAGGGCCCGCCCGCCGGGGTCGGTGCCGACGACGACGGGTTCGAGGGCGGCCCGGGCCGCGGCGCGGTGCCGGGAGCCGTGGTAGCCGGCCCGGCCGCGCACGGCGAGGGCGCCGGCGAGGAGGATCTTGTGGGCGGCGGAGCGGAGCTGCTCCTGCACGGGCCAGGGCACGGTGCCGGCCGGACCGGGGGGCACCTCGCGCCACCAGCGGATCTCGTCGCTGGGGACGGCGAGGCCGGTGAGGACCTCGCGGGCGGAGGGGGTGCCGCTGCGGGCGAGGGCGGTGAGGGCCTCGCCGATGAGGTCCTCGCTGTCGGGGAAGGCGAGGCTGTCGGGGACGAGGAGGCTGGTGCCGCCCCGTCCGGGCGCGCTCCCGGGCGGGGTCCAGCGGCCGTACCGGCCGGCGGCCCCGCCGCGGCGCTGCCAGCCGTGGCGGGCGAGCAGGGCGCCGAGGACGCGCGGGTCCACCCGGCCGGGGTCGGGCACGCCGTCGCCGGCGGTCCAGGGACCGGCGGCGTCGGGGGCGGGCACCGGGTGGGGACGGTAGGGCGGCGGTACGGGGACGGGGCCGCGCCCGGCCCCGTCCCCCTTCCCGTGTCCGGGTTCGTCGATCGGTCGGTGCATCAAGGTCTCCCTCCCCGGCCGACCCGGGTCATGATCTCGCAGAGCGCCCGGTCGTCGAAGATCCGCGCCGTGGGGACGCGCACGGTGGTCCGGCGGCGTCCGGTGACCGGATGCCCGGCCAGGTTCATCCAGTAGCAGCAGTGCCGCAGGTCGAGCCGGTCGTGGCCCGCTCTCAGCCAGTCCTCCGGGTCTCTCGGGACGATCATCACGACCAGGATCTTGTGCACGGCCACGGGGGTCCGGGCGAGCTTCACCAGGTGGTCGTTGTCGAGGGTGAAGGGGAAGGTGCTCCCCGTCGGGTGCGGTGGCAGCTGGTAGGTGCACTTGAGCTGCACCTTGATGGTGACCTCGTCGTCGACGGTGTGTCCGGGCGAGCCGTGGCTCACGTGCCAGTCGACGCCGTTGTCCGGGAAGGGCTGCGCGAGCGCGCAGCCCGCCGCGGCGGCGACGGCGTGCAGGTATCCCACCTGGAGGGTCTCCATGCAGGCGGTGGTGGCGAGTGAGCCGCGTGCCGGGGCCGCCCGCTGGGGCGGCAGCCCTCCCGACTCGGGCTGGGCGAGCGCCATGTGAACGTCCTTCCCCGTCACCAGTGTTGTGACCGGTCCGCGTACGGCGCAAACAGTCCGGGTATCACCGCTTCGGGGCAGGGGGTTGGCCATCTGCCGCGCGGGTGCGAGGAGTTCGGGTATGACGACGAACTGGTACGAAGGGCCCCTGGCCTCTTTCGACACGGAGACCACCGGAGTGGACGTCGAGCAGGACCGGATCGTGTCCGCCGCGCTCGTCGTCCAGGACGCGGCCGGGGCGCGGCCCCGGGTGACCCGGTGGCTGGTCAATCCGGGTGTTCCGGTGCCGGAAGGCGCCACGGCGGTGCACGGACTGACGGACGATCACCTCCAGCGCAACGGCCGGTGGCCGTCGCCCGTGATGGAGGAGCTGGGGCGTGCCCTGGCGGAGCAGAACGCGGCCGGCCGGCCGCTGGTGGTGATGAACGCGCCGTTCGACCTCACCATCCTGGACCGCGAGTTGAGGCGCCACCGGGCGTCGTCGCTGGGCCGGTACCTGGAGCACACCTCGCTGTGCGTGCTGGATCCGCGGGTCCTGGACAAGCATCTGGACCGGTACCGCAAGGGCCGCCGGACGCTGACGGACCTGTGCGCGCACTACGAGGTGGAGCTGGCGGGGGCGCACGACGCGGCGGCGGACGCCACGGCCGCGATGGAGGTCGTGCGGGCGGTCGGCCGGCGGTTCGCGTCCCGGCTGGAGCGGCTGTCGCCGGCGGAGCTGCACACCCTCCAGGCGGTGTGGCACGCGGCGCAGGCGCGGGGCCTCCAGGCGTGGTTCACCCGGCAGGGGACGCCGGAGCTGGTGGATCCCGCGTGGCCGCTCCGTCCGGAGCTGCGGAAGGCCGCGTGAGACCGGCCGGAAACGGCTGAGGCCGGTCCGTCGCGATGACGGACCGGCCTCTCCCGGTGGGCGATACTGGGATCGAACCAGTGACCCCTTCGGTGTGAACGAAGTGCTCTCCCGCTGAGCTAATCGCCCGGGAACGGGTTGAACCATACAGGGCTTCCGGGCCGGGTTCCAAATTCATCGGGAGCGCAGGAGCGCGGCCAGCCCGCGCCGTCCGCCGCGCATCATCAGGGCGTGGTTGGCGCGGAAGAAGGGGCGGCCGGGGACGGCGAGGAGGCGCAGCAGCCGGGCGCGGACCTCGACCTCCTGCTCGTACAGGGCGTGGGTGCCGGCGCCGTCGGCGGTGAGGGTCCAGCGGGCCCAGCCCTCCAGGTCTCCGTCGAGCCGGACCTCCAGGACACGGGCCACCGGGTCCTGGCGCAGGGCGCGGGCGGTGACGTGGAGGTCGTAGGGCAGGAGCGAGCGGAAGCGGGCGGCGCCGGTGGTGCCGTCGCGCGGGACGACGGCGCGGACCTGGGGCCACCAGCGGGGGTACTCCTCGGCGCGGGCGAGGACGGCGTAGACGCGGGAGGGCGGGGCGGCGAGCCGCCAGACGCTGCGGAAGCGGTACCGGCACCAGTCCATGGGTCCAGTGTGGGTACTCGGGCGGGATCTGAGTAGCAGCGCGCATTCCCGCGGTGCGGGCCCGGCGCGACACTCCGGTCATGGACATGAACCTGCCCCCTGTCGAGGAGCTGCGGCTCGTCGATCACGAGCTGGCCCGACTCGACGCGCGCCGCGCCGAGTTGCTGGCCCGGCGGGCCTGGCTGCTGGGGGTGCTGTACTCCCCCGCCGGCCGGCCGGCCGCGCCGCCGCGGGCCGGTGCGGTACGGGCGGAGACCTCGCCGCGCGGGGCGCAGAACGTGCTGCTGACGCTGGGCGGGACGCTGCTGGTGATCGCGGCGCTCGCGTTCACGCTGGTGAGCTGGGGCTCGATGGGGATCGCGGGGCGGTCGGCGGTGCTGCTGGTGGTGACGTCGGCGGCGCTGGCCGCGCCGGCGGTGCTGCTGCGCCGGGGGCTGGGGTCGACGGCGGAGGCGGTGGGCGCGCTGGGGCTCGTCCTGACGGTCCTGGACGCGTACGCCCTGCACCGGGTGGCGCTGCCGGGGACGGACGGGACCGGGTACGCGGCGGCGGCCTCGGCGGTCCTGGCGGGTCTGTGGGCGGCGTACGGCGGGCTGCTGCGGGGGCTGCGGCTGCCGTTCCCGGCGGCGGTGGCCGCGGCGCAGCTGCCGCTGCCGCTGGGCGTGGTGGCGGCCGGGGGCGGCCCGGCGGCCGTGGCGTGGGCGGCGGTGCTGACGGCGGCGGCGGACCTGCCGGCGCTGGCGCGGCCGGCGGGGCGCGCGGTGCGGATCACGGCGGGTGCGTCGGCGGTCGTCCTGACGGCCTGGGCGCTGCTGACGGGCGGCTGGTTCTCGGTGGCGAGCCCGTGGACCGGCGCGCCGCTGCTGGCCGGCTGCGCCGCGCTCTGCCTGGGCGCGGCGGTGGCGGTGCGGGCGGCCCGTCCGGCGGCGCCCGCGCTGGGGGCGGTGGCCGGTCTGGCGGTGGTGGCGGCGGTGGGCGGGCCGCTGCGGGCCGCGCTGCCGGCGGACTGGACGGTGCCGGTGTACGCGGTCTGCGGAGTGGCCCTGGCGGCGCTGTGGCGTCCGGTCCCGGGCGTACGGGTCCCGGCCGGGGTCCGGGCCGGGTTCGGGCTCGCCGGGGGCGGGGTGGCGGCGCTCGGTGTGGTGTGGGCGCTGCCGCCGGTGCTGGGCGGTCTGCTGGGGCCGGCGGACCGGAGCGCGGGCGTCTGGTCCGGGGCGCACGCGGAGCCGGTGCCGGGCGGCTTTCCGGCGACGGCGGCGCTGACGCTGCTGCTCGGCGCGGGCGCCGCGGCGGCGACCGGGCGGCTGTGGGGCCGGTGGGGTGCGGTGGTGCTGGGCTGGGCGCTGCTCATGGCGCTGCCGGTCGTCCTGGAGCTGCCGTACGGGGCGGGGCTCGCGGTCCGGCTGGTGGCGACGGGCGCGGCGCTGGCGCTCGCGGTGCGGCCGGGGGCGCCGGCGCGCGGCCTGCCGGAGCCCGCGCCCGTGGCGGAGCGTCCGGTGGGCGCCGTGGGCGCGCCCTGGACCGTCGGTGCTCCGGCGGCGCCGGTGGAGCCGGGTGCGCTGTTCGCCTGGACGGGGCTGGCGGCCGGGACGGCGTCGGCGGTCTCCGCCCTGCTCCTCGCGCTGGACGCGCGGGCGGCGACCTTCGCGGTGCTGGGGGTGCTGCTCGGGCTGTTCGCGGCGGTGGCCGCGGCGGCCGCCGGCGCGGTCCGCGGGGCGGCGGCCGGAGCGGCGGTGCTCGCGGCGGCGGGTCTGGTGGGTGCCGGGGCCGCGGCGGCGGGGCTCGCCCCGGCCGCGGCCGGGCTCCTGCTGCTGCTCGTCCCGGCGGGCACGGCGGCCCTGGCGGCGCGGTTCCGGTCGGCGGCGGTCGAGGTGACCGGGGTGGCGGTGGGCGCGGTGGGCGTGGCCCTGACGGTGCCGCGTCCCGCGGTGCTCGCCCTGGCGCTGGCGGCGGCCGGTCTGGTTGCGGCGGCGACGGCGCTGCGGCCGGAGCGGAGGCGGGCGGGCTCGTGGGCGGCGGGGGCGCTGCTCCTGGCCGCGGCGTGGGTGCGGCTGGCGGTCTGGGGGGTGACGGTCCCGGAGGCGTACACGCTGCCGGTGACGGTGCCGGCGCTGGTGGTGGGCCTCCTGCGGCGGCGCCGGGATCCGGCGGCCTCGTCCTGGGCGGCGTACGGCCCGGGGCTGGCGGCGACGCTGCTGCCGAGCCTGGCGGCGGTCTGGTCGGACCCGTCCTGGGCGCGTCCGCTGCTCCTGGGGACGGGGGCGCTGGCCGTGACGCTGCTGGGGGCGCGGTTCCGGCTGCGGGCGCCGCTGCTGCTGGGCGGGGCGGTGCTCGCCCTGGTGGGGCTGCACGAGCTGGCGCCGTACGTGGTGCAGCTGGCCGGCGCGCTGCCGCGCTGGCTGCCGCCGGCGGCCGCGGGTCTGCTGCTGCTGGCGGTGGGGGCGACGTACGAGCGCCGGCTGCGGGAGGCGCGGCGGCTTCGGGAGCGGCTGGCCCGGATGCGGTGAGCCGTGGCCGGGAACGCGCCGAGGGCCCGGAGACGGTGATCGTCTCCGGGCCCTCGTGCCGGGTGGTGGGCGATACTGGGTTCGAACCAGTGACCCCTTCGGTGTGAACGAAGTGCTCTCCCACTGAGCTAATCGCCCGGGCGCACCGCAAACATTACCGCATGTCAGCGGGGCTCCCGAACCACCTCCGGGTCATTCGTCGATCTTCCAGGGCATGACGATGCCGAACTTCCACAGGTACCAGCCGAGCAGCGCGGCGATGATCACCAGGCCGATGACGGTCAGGGTGATGTTGCGGCGCCGGACCTTGGGGTCGAGGGCGCGCTGGGCGGCCTCGGTGACCTTGCGCTTGGTCCAGCGCAGCACGATCTGCGCCCAGACGAACTCGGTCGCCCAGATCGCCATGCCGGCGAAGATGACGAGCCAGCCCGGCCCGGGGAAGACGAGCATGAGGATGCCCGCCCCGATCACGGCGAGTCCGACGATGAAGACGCCGACCTGCCAGCTCAGGTGCAGCCCTCGGCGGGACTTGATGAACTCCGGTGCGCGGGATCCCAGTTCGGCCTGCTCGTCGCCGCGGGACTCAGGGGCGCGCTCGTCACTCTCCGCATTCATGGGGCCAATTTACCCGACACACCAGCCCCACCGGTATGGCGGTATTACCCAAAGTTACATACCGCCATACGAGCTACCTGAACGATCACAAAACCGACAGAGGGGTTTACAACGGCACCGGAGGTGGCATGTCGATTTCGCCGACGTGCGAATCCCCGAGCGCACACTGAGCGAAAGGCCCTGGCGCTTATGAACACCGTGGTGAGCTGCGAGCTGCACCTGCGCCTCGTTGTGTCGAGCGAGTCCTCACTGCCTGTACCCGCGGGCCTGCGGTATGACACGGCGGATCCTTACGCCGTGCACGCCACCTTCCACACCGGAGCCGAGGAGACGGTCGAGTGGGTCTTCGCCCGCGACCTTCTCGCCGAGGGGCTGCACCGGCCCACCGGCACCGGCGACGTCCGGGTCTGGCCGTCCCGTAGCCATGGCCAGGGCGTCGTCTGCATCGCGTTGAGCTCGCCCGAGGGCGAGGCCCTGCTCGAGGCCCCGGCGAGGGCCCTGGAATCGTTCCTCAAGCGGACCGACGCCGCGGTGCCACCGGGCACCGAGCACCGGCACTTCGACCTCGATACCGAGCTCTCCCACATCCTGGCCGACAGCTGAGCCAGGCCATGGGCCGTACGGCGCCGTCTTAACTCGGGGAGACGGCGCCGCGCGGGCAGCCAGCAGAGCACGACTCCGGCGTCCTCACCGCGCAGCCGGCGCGGTGACGGGCGCCGTCGTGCTTTTCCGGGGCGCGCTAGAGTCGTCGCCAATCCGCGGGCACCCGTCCGCGGCCGGCCAGGGAGCGAATCGTGCTCATCCCCCACGACACCCGGATCGCCCTCGACACCGTCGTCGATCTGATGAACACCGCCGGGCAGGGCGACCGCGAGGACACGCTCACGGACCTCGCCTCGCTGGGCGTCTTCGTGCGCGAGCACCGGATCAGCGGCGTGGGTGACCTGGACGCGGAGGACCTGCGGGCCGTCCGCGAGGTGCGCGAGCGCTTCACCGCGGTCTTCTCCGCCCCCGACGCCAGGATCGCCGCCCCGCTGATCAACCAGCTGGTGGCCGCCGCGGGCACCACCCCGCAGCTCACCGACCACGACGGCTACGACTGGCACGTGCACTACTTCGCGCCGGGCGCCTCGGTCGCCGACCACCTGGCCGCCGACTGCGGGATGGCGCTCGCCTTCATCGTGGTCGCGGGCGAGCGCGAGCGGCTGCGGCGGTGCGAGGCGCCGGACTGCGGCCGGGCCTTCGTCGACCTCTCGCGCAACCGGTCCCGCCGGTACTGCGACAGCCGTACCTGCGGCAACCGGCTCCACGTCGCCGCCTACCGGGCGCGCCGCAAGGAGGCCGCCGGCTGAGGCCGCGCCGCGCGGCCGGCGAGAGGACGCCTCACAGGACGTAGAGGTCGTGCAGGGCCGCCATCAGCAGCAGGGCCCCGATCACCGTCAGGAAGATCATCAGCGGCGGCTGCGACAGCGCGAAGAGACAGCCCCTCGGTTCGTCGACGGGAGGGTCGGCGGCGGGAAGGGACTCGGCGGAGGCGGGGACGGGTTCCCGCGAGGTATCCAGCATCTCGGGGGGATGATCGCGCACCCCGCGGGCGCGAAAGGCCGGAAACCGCCGTACCGCGGGGCGGTTCATCCCTTCCCGTGGATCTCCGGACCACCGCCCGGTCGCAGCCCGGCAGGCAACGGCCAGAAGCGGTCAGATTCCGTGCTTCTTCAGAATCGCCTCGATGTCGCTGAAGTCCTCGGCGCCGCCGCCGCGGGCCGCCGGACCCGGCGCGGGCCGGGTGAGGGCCTCCCGGGGACGGTCCGGGGTGGAGGCACCGGGCGCGACCGCCGCGGGCTCCGCTCCCCCGGCCGCCGCCTTCCGGCCACCCCGGCGCCGCTCGACGCCCCGCGTGGTCAGCAGGAGCAGCCAGGCCGCGCCGAGCACGCCGAAGCCGACCCAGGCGACCGGGCTGAAGACGGTGTCGAAGGCCCACTCGACGGCGCCGGTCATCACCAGACCGAGCGGGACCAGGGACCAGGCGGCGATCCGCGTCGCGGACAGGAACTTCTTCCGGTACGCCGTGATCGCGGCGATCCCCAGGCCCGCCGCGGACACCGCGGCGCAGATGGTCTCGGCGAGCATGCGATCCTCCAGGTCCCGGGTGATACGTCCCTTCCATCCTGCACCGCATGGGCCGTCGGGGGCCACGCCCCGCGACCCGTCTCAGGGAGATCTCCGGGTCTTCCCGGAGAGGATCTCCTCCTCAGGTCCCGGTCGGGCTCGGCCGAGGTGCCGATGCGGGACCCGGGCCGCCCGGCTGGAAGACTGCCGGTCATGACTGACTCCACCACCGCACCCTCCTCCCCGGTCGTCCTGGAGGCATGGTTCGACCTCCAGTGCCCGGACTGCTTCCAGGCCCTCGACGACCTCCACGCCCTGCGCGAGAAGTACGGCGACCGGCTCGACGTGCAGCTGCGCCACTTCCCGCTGACCAAGAACAAGCACGCGTACGCCGCCGCCCAGGCCGCCGAGGAGGCGGCCGAGCAGGGGCGGGGATGGGCCTACGCGGAGGCGCTGCTGGCCCGGACCGCCGACCTCGCCGACCGGGGCGAGCCGGTGCTCCTGGAGGTGGCGGCCGGACTCGGCCTGGACGCCGAGGAGTTCGACACCGCGCTGATCGACGGCCGGCACCTGCTGATCGTCGACGCCGACCAGGCCGAGGGCCAGGCCCTCAAGGTGACCGGCACCCCGACCTACGTCATCGGCGGGGAGCGCCTCGACGGCGGCAAGAGCCAGGAGGGCCTGCGCGCGCGGATCGAGGAGATCGCCGACCGCCTGCTCGCCGGATGACCTCCCGACCCCGCGGGGCGCCTCAGAGCAGCGGCTTGGCGCTGTTGACGTAGGTCGTGCGGTAGCCGAGCGACTCGTACAGGCGGATCGCCGGGGTGTTGCCCGCGAAGACGTGCAGTCCCAGCAGGGTCTCCCCGGCCTCCCGCGTCACCCGCTCGGCGAGGAGCATCAGGGCCCGGCCGTAGCCCTTGCCGCGCTGTTCCGCGCCGACCTCGATGTCGTAGACGTATCCGGCGCCGACGCCGGGCTCCAGCTCCCGCACCCCGGTCCAGACGTGGCCCGCGACCCGTCCGCCGAGGACGACCACCTGGATCGCGGTGCCCGGGGTCGCGAGCCCCCGCGGCAGCAGCTCGCGGTGGCTCGCCTCGGCCTTGGCGCGGGCCTGCTCCTCGGGGACGCCCCGGTCGGTCCAGCTGCGCGCGAAGGCGTCCCGGGCCCGCGCCTCCCACCCGGCGAACTCCTCGTCCGTCATCGGGCGCGAGGCGATCCCGGCCGGCGGCGCGGGCGGCTCGCCCGCCAGCTCCTTCACCATGTTCCGGCTGCGCTCGGTGTAGCCGAGGGCGCTGGCCAGGGCGAGGGCGGCTCCTGCGTCGGCGGGCACCGATATCTGCACCTCCGAGCAGCCCCAGCCGCGCAGCACCTCCTCGGCGGCGAGCGCCGCCACGGTGCCCCGGCCCCGGCCCCGGTCCGGTTCGTCCACCCGGAGCCGTTCGATCAGCCCCGACGCGGCCCCGAAATGGGGGTCGGTGGCGACGTGGACGGAGCCGACCCGGCGGCTGTTCACGCAGATGTCGTAGGTGCGCGAACGGCCGCCCTCGGCGGAGTGCTGGAGCGGCTCGGTCGGCCGCAGGGTGGTGGTCATCAGGGGTGTTCTACCCATCCGGGAGACCCCCGTCATCCGGATTTATCCGAGCTTCGGGTCCCGGTCGGCGGCGGCCCGCTCGTCGAAGATCCGCATGGCCTTGGCGGTGACCGGGCCGGGGGCGGCGGCGAGTTCGCGTCCGTCCACGCGGTGGACGGCCTGGACGTCCCGGAGGGTGGAGGTGAGGAAGATCTCCTCCGCGCTCTCCAGCACGTCGAGCGGCAGGTCGGACTCGACGGCGCCGGTCCACTCGGCGGCGAGGGCGCGGGTGATGCCCGCGAGGCAGCCGGAGGAGACCGGCGGGGTGTGGATCCGGCCGTCGAGCACGACGAAGACGTTGGAGCCGGTGCCCTCGCAGAGCCGGCCGGCGGTGTTGCCGAAGAGGGCCTCGGTGGCGCCCCGCTCCTTCGCCCGGGCGAGGGCGACCACGTTCTCGGCGTACGAGGTGGTCTTCAGCCCCGTGAGGGCGCCGCGCTCGTTGCGGGTCCAGGGGACGGTGACCACGGCGGTGGTGTCGGGGCGGCGCGAGGTCGCGCCGACCGCGACGACCAGGCTCGGGCCGGCGTCGCCGCGCTCCGAGCCGAGCGGGGAGAGGCCGCCGGTGTAGGTGATGCGGAGCCGGCCCAGCTCCGTCGGGTTGGCCTCCAGGACGGCGGCGCAGGCCCGGCGGACCTCGTCGAGGTCCGGGTCGGGCAGGCCGAGGCCGCGGGCGGAGCGGGTGAGCCGCTCCAGGTGAAGGGTGAGGGCAAACGTTTCGCCGCGCTCGGCCTTGACCGTCTCGAAGATGCCGTCGCCGACGGTCAGCCCGTGGTCCAGGACGGAGACCCGGGCGGTCTCCTCGTCGTACAGCCCGCCGTTGACCCACAGTTTCATCGAGAGATGGCCTTTCCGCTCGCCTCAGAGGCGCCCGACTCGTAGGCGCCCGACGCTATCGCGACCAGCCGGGCGGCCTTCAGCTCGGTCTCCTCCCACTCCCGCTCGGGGTCGGAGCCCCAGGTGATCCCGGCGCCGGTGCCGAAGCGGAGGAGGCCGTGCGGACGGTCGATCCAGAAGGTGCGGATGCCGACGGCCAGCTCGCCCCGGCCGCTGTCGGCGTCCACCCACCCGACGCCGCCGCAGTACGGCCCGCGGGGCGCGGTCTCCAGCGCCTCGATGATCCGCAGCGCGCTGGACTTGGGCGCGCCGGTGACGGAGCCGGGCGGGAAGGTCGCGGCGAGCAGCTCGGACCAGCCCGCGCCCTCGCGCAGCACCCCCCCGACGGTGGAGACCAGGTGGACGAGGCCGGGGTGCTCCTCGATCTCGCAGAGGGCGGGGACGGTGACGGAGCCGGTCGCGCAGACGCGGCCGAGGTCGTTGCGGACCAGGTCCACGATCATCACGTTCTCGGCGTGGTCCTTGGGCAGGAGGTCGGCGGCGGTGCGACCGGTGCCCTTGATCGGGCCGGAGGAGACCCGGCCGCCCTCGCGCCGCAGGTACAGCTCGGGCGAGGCGGTGGCGATCTCCACGCCGTGCGCGGGCAGCCGGATCGTTCCGGCGTACGGGGCGGGGTTGCCGGCCGCGAGCAGCGCGGTGAGGGCGTCCACGTCGGCGGAGGCCGGATCGGGCAGCGGCGCGCTCATCACCCGGCAGAGGTTCGCCTGGTACACCTCCCCGCGCGCGATGTGCTCGCGTATCTTCCGCACGCCCGCGGTGTACGCGGCGCGGTCGAGCGACGACGTCCAGTCGCCGGGGCGCGGCCCGGACCACGCGCCGGGGACGGCGGCGGGCACCGGCGCCGTGCGGACGTCTCCGAAGCGGGCGCAGGTCAGCCGGCCCTCGAAGTCGGCGCAGACGGCCCAGAAGCCGGCGGAATCCAGTGCTTCGGGGTCGTGGGTGACGTCCCGGAGGTCGGTCGCGACGAGGCCGCCGAAGCGGGCCAGGGGAGCAAGGTCGTACACGGATCGAGTCTAGGTCGGCCGGCGCGGGAGCACGGAGCGCGCGTGCGGGGGAGGCTCCGCGCGACCCCGGGGACACGGCGGGTGAACGCCGTTCGAACCCTCCGTGGGGCCCCGTCGGGCACCGCGAAGGGCGCGCAGGTCAGCACGCTGCGGAAACGCGTTTTTGTGCTGGCCCGGGAATCCGCTAGAGTTCAACACGTCGCCGGGACGCGCAAGCGGGCCGGAAACGACAAGCGGACGTGGCTCAGTTGGTAGAGCATCACCTTGCCAAGGTGAGGGTCGCGAGTTCGAATCTCGTCGTCCGCTCGATGTGGGGGATCTTCCCGAACCCCCGTATTCACTCCTGGTGGAGTGGCCGAGAGGCGAGGCAACGGCCTGCAAAGCCGTCTACACGGGTTCAAATCCCGTCTCCACCTCCAAGGACGATTAGCTCAGCGGGAGAGCGCTTCCCTGACACGGAAGAGGTCACTGGTTCAATCCCAGTATCGTCCACTGGACCCTCGGGTCCTGGATCCCCGGATCCCCCGCGCGATTAGCTCAGCGGGAGAGCGCTTCCCTGACACGGAAGAGGTCACTGGTTCAATCCCAGTATCGCGCACCACATCTCCTGCACCCTCTGGGTGCGTCCCGCGCGATTAGCTCAGCGGGAGAGCGCTTCCCTGACACGGAAGAGGTCACTGGTTCAATCCCAGTATCGCGCACCACTCCTCCTGCACCCTCTGGGTGCGTCCCGCGCGATTAGCTCAGCGGGAGAGCGCTTCCCTGACACGGAAGAGGTCACTGGTTCAATCCCAGTATCGCG